>DASCOB010000070.1:0-7718 GCA_036011785.1 Anaerolineales bacterium
GCATGTACGTCGATGGCATACTTGGCTAGCCCGCGCCGCTCTGTGGGCCCCCAGCTTTTTTCAACAATGTCTTTCAGGGTCTTGCGATCCAAGCTAAGCTCAGCACACACATGTTTCAATTTGCAGTTCTCTGCCTCCAGTTGTTTCGGGTGCTTCAGGACGGCTGCATCTATGCCACCATACTCTTAGCCTGCCACTTGTAGAAACTGCTCTTACTGGATCCGTGCCGATGCGAAAGGGCCACCAATGGCCCGTAGGCTTCTGCTTCCTTCAGTATCCTGACAATCTGGTGCTCCGCGAATCTTGATTTCTTCATGTGGAATTCTCCTGAGCGTGTTGTGCCAGAAAATTTCACTTGTCCCTGGCGTAATGCCTACCCGGGAAGTGACCGCGGTAACGACAGTTATCCCTGCGAGATCTCTCTGGTGCGAAATGACATCGAGGATCGCCATACGCGCGTGCGCAGACCGAAGAGGAATGGCTTATTGGAGAGGTTCAATCGCTCTATGTTGGATGAGTTCTTACGGACGGCTTTCAGCCAAAGAATCTTTGAGACCGTCGAAACCCTGCAAAAAGATCTACACATCTGGCTGGAACACTACAATACCGAGCGGCAGCACCAATGCTCTCGAAACCTGTAATCGTCAGACTGCATGGGTAGATGTCCCGCTGGCGCCAGGACCCAAAGCACGGAAAGTGATATGGAATATGCTCATTCGTACAGGTTTAATCAGTTAGCCGCTCCCATCCCCGGCCAGCACGCGCGCCCGTTCCCAATCCGGGATGTCGGCGATGCTGTCCGCAAGCGTCCGGCGAAGTTCGTATATGCGGTCGCGCAGCACGGCAGCCTGTTCGAATTCCAGCGCCTCGGCCGAGGCGCGCATCTGCGTTTCTAGCATGGCAATCAACTTTCCCAATTCCCGGCCGTTCATCTGGGCGTCAGCACCGGGATGGTACTGTGCAGGCGTCTCGGCGACAGCGGCGACCCTTTCGGTCAGATCGCGCACTGATTTAACGATGCTGGCTGGCTCGATGTTGTGTTTCTCATTGTACTCGGACTGGATGGCGCGCCTGCGATTGGTTTCATCAATGGCGGTGTGCATGGCCTCGCTCACTCCTCCGGCGTACATGAGCACCTTTCCGTGAGCATGGCGGGCTGCGCGGCCGATGGTCTGGATCAGCGCGGTAGCTGAGCGCAGGAACCCCTGCTTGTCTGCGTCAAGAATCGCGACCAGCGAGACTTCGGGAAGGTCCAATCCTTCGCGAAGCAGATTAATTCCGACGACAACATCATACACTCCCAGACGAAGTTCGCGCAGGATTTCCACTCGTTGCAGCGCGTCGATTTCAGAATGCAGGTGATGAACCTTGATGCTAAGTTCCGCGAGATAATTCGATAGATCTTCGGCCATGCGCTTGGTGAGAGTGGTCACTAACACGCGTTCGCTGCACGCCATGCGCTGCCGGATTTCGCCTACCAGATCGTCGATTTGCCCGGACATCGGGCGCACTTCCACGGCCGGGTCTATTAATCCGGTGGGCCGGATGACCTGTTCAACCACGCGCGAGTCTTGCTCCATTTCAAACGATCCCGGGGTGGCGGACGTGTAAATGGTTTGGTGGACACGCTGCCGGAATTCATCGAAATTCAGCGGACGGTTGTCCAAAGCGGAGGGCAGCCGAAATCCATGATCCACCAGCACGGTTTTGCGCGAGCGGTCGCCAGCGTACATGCCGCGAATCTGAGGCACGGTCATGTGGCTTTCGTCAATCACTAGAAGGAAATCAGGTGGGAAATAGTCGATCAGCGTCCAAGGCGGTGATCCAGGTGGGCGTTGGTCAAGTGGGCGGGAATAATTCTCGATGCCAGAGCAGTGGCCAACCTCGCGGAGCATTTCGATGTCATAACGGGTGCGATGCTCAATGCGCTGTGCCTCCAGCAGTTTTTCTTGCTCCTGGAAATAAAGAATGCGTTCATCGAGCTCTTGTTCGATGTCCTTGATTGCTTTTTCCAATTTCTCTTCATCGGCGATAAAGTGGCGTGCCGGGTATATGTCGATGGCATCGTGGACGGAAATCACCTCTCCGGTGAGGGTGTCCACCTCCAAGATGCGCTCAACTTGGTCGCCGAAGAAGTCGACACGGTAAGCGTGCTGCGTATAGGGCGGTAACACTTCGAGTGTATCGCCTCTTACGGCGAAGGTTCCGGGCTTGAGAACGGTGTCGTTGCGGGCGTATTGCACCTCCACAAGCCTGCGGAGCACCGCGTTTCGGCGAATCGCCGTGGCGGTTTCGAGGTGAATAATTACCTTGCCGTATGCTTCCGGGGAGCCCAGCCCGTAAATACTGGAGACAGATGCAACGATAATTACATGGCGGTGGCTGAGCAACGAGGTGGTGGCAGCCAGGCGGAGCTGTTCAATCTGCTCGTTGACGTCGGTTTCCTTTTCTATGTACAGGTCGTGATGGGGGACGTAGGCTTCGGGTTGATAGTAGTCGTAATAACTGATGAAGAACTCGACGGCGTTATTTGGAAAAAACTCCTTGAACTCGGCGTAGAGTTGAGCTGCAAGCGTTTTGTTGTGCGCCATTACCAACGTGGGCTTTTGTGTATGCTCGATGACGTGAGCGATAGTGAAAGTCTTGCCGGTTCCGGTCGCGCCGAGAAGTACCTGGTGCGGTGCTCCTCCGTTAATCCCGTCGACAAGTTCCATGATTGCCTTGGGTTGGTCGCCGGTGGGCTGGTAGGGTGCGTGGAGCTCGAAGGGCGGCATGGCACGGATTATACCTACGCTCGGGCAGCCCGCCTGGCGGGATGTTATCATTGTCGTGCAATGGCGCTGACAGCGAAACTTCTGGTGGTTCTCGGAGCAACTGCGGTGGGCAAGACGGCCTATAGTTCCGATCTCGCCGCTGCGCTGAATGGCGAGGTCGTCTCGGCCGACTCACGCTATCTGTACCGCGGATTGGATATTGGCACCGCAAAACCGAGCATGGAAGAAAT
Organism: Anaerolineales bacterium; assembly: GCA_036011785.1. GTDB lineage: Bacteria > Chloroflexota > Anaerolineae > Anaerolineales > UBA11657 > CAJWGI01. The sequence goes on from DASCOB010000070.1 coordinate 3,005, forward strand.
GGCGCGCGTGCCTCATCATCTCATTGATGTGACCACGCCGGACAAGCCCTGGTCGCTAGCGGTTTACAAACGCGAGGCGACAAGGGCAATTGAAGAGATTCATGCTTGCGGGCGACTGCCATTGCTTGTGGGTGGAACCGGTCAATATGTGCGTGCAGTTGTGGAAGGCTGGACGATTCCACCGCAGCCCAAAAATGAGGAATTGCGCGCCGATCTGCAGGCAACATCGCTGCAGCCTGGGGGCGGGGAAGCGCTGCACGGGCAACTGGCTGCGCTCGACCCTGATGCGGCTGCCGGCATCGACCCGCGCAACCTTCGACGCGTCATCCGGGCGCTGGAAGTCTGCTTGCTCACCGGCCAGTCGTTCAGCGCGCAGCGCACGAAATCGCTGCCGTCGTACGATGTGTTCATGCTCGGATTGAACATGCCTCGCCCGCAATTGTACGCGCGCATCGATAAGCGCATCGATGCAATGTTGGCGGCCGGATGGGTGGACGAGGTGCGGGATCTGGTTGAGCGGGGATACGACTGGAACTTGCCGGCCATGTCAGCGCTTGGATACCGGCAGATTGGTGCACACTTGCGCGGGGAAATCGACCTACTGCAGGCGACGCGCAGGATTCAGCGCGCCAACCGCAGGCTGGTGCGCAAGCAGGTAGCCTGGTTTCACGCTGAGGACGCGTGCATACACTGGTACGACGTCGGTGAGCCTGCGCTGCCGGCAATGCAAAAAGACATTGCCGCCTGGCTTGCTGAACGGCAGGCGGCTGTCTAAGCGTGACCCAGTGGCCAGTGGCGGCCTGTTTTTCTTGCGCCACACAAAGCCCACAGGTAAAATCTCAGCAATGCAGAACCAGTGTCGCGTTCTCGCTGTGTGTGTTCTTCTTCTGGGCATGCTGCTGCCGCTTCCCATTGCGGGAGCGACGCTCTCGCTTCCCGATGAGCCCGATACAGATTCCAGAGTGGCAGACATACTGGCGGCACTGTCGCCCGAACGACGCGTGGGACAACTTTTTTTGGTCACGTTCGACGGCGCTACGATCTCGCCGGAAAATCCTGTTCAACCGCTGATTGAACGGCATGGCATCGGCGGGGTAATGCTCACCGTTCCGCACGATAACTTTGACGACCGCGAAGACGTGCTGCATGCCACGCGCGAGCTTGTGACAGACCTGCAACAAATCACACGGCAGGTGACGCGGCTGCAGGCGGGCGAGGGTACAACCACTCCGGCACCGACACTGGGGCAGGAGCCTTACTTGCCATTGCTGGTCGGGTTGACTCACGAGGGCGGCGGTGCGTCTTTTGGTGCCCTGCATAGTGGTTTAACTGCTGGGCCGAGCGCGATGGCAATTGGCATGACGTGGGATGGCGATGCGGCCGGCACTATGGGGGAGATTGCCGGGTTCGAGTTGGACGCACTAGGCATCAACCTGCAGCTTGGGCCAACTTTGGATGTTGTAGAAAATCCGCGCGCTGCCAACCCGGGCGACCCGGGTGTGCGCGCGTTTGGGGGCAGTGCCCACTGGGTCGGGAAAATGGCGCAGGAGTACCTGTCCGGAGTGCATCGGGGTAGTCAGGGCCGGATTGCATTTGTGGGCCAGTCCTTTCCTGGATTGGGTTCGGGCGACCGCGCGACCGCTCTTGAGATTCCCACGGTTAACAAATCTCTGGAGGGGTTGCTAAAGGTGGACCTTGCGCCGTTCCGGGCCGTGACCGCGTCATTACCGGGTGATGAAGCCGGGATAGATGTGCTTATGCCGGCTCAGGGTCGATATTCGGCGTGGCAGGGCGCCCTTTCCAGCGACACGCGCCCACTGGGCATGGATTCTACTGGGTTGGGAGAGGTGATGCGGCTGCCCGAGTTTGCTGCCTGGCGACAGCAGGGTGGCGTGATAATGAGCGCCCCGCTCGGCAGGCGTGGTGTGCGCCGCTATTATGATCCGACCGGCAACATCTTCCCGGCATTTGAGATTGCTCGCGAGGCACTGTTGGCGGGAAACGATATCCTCTTTCTGGATGAATTTGCGCTTGACCCCGCAGGCGGCCAGTATGAGACTGTGGTCGAGACAATCGAACAGTTTGTGCGCAAGTATCGGGAGGATGTCGCTTTTGCGGAGCGCGTGGATGGGGCCGTGGAACGCATTATTGGGCTCAAGTTACGATTGTACGGCGATGATTTTAGCCTCGCGAATGTGGTTGGTGACGTGGGGCTTGACGAGGTAGGAACGCGCGACGCTGATGTATTCGCCGTGGCGAGGAAAGCGGTTACGCTGTTGAGCCCGCCGCCCGCGGAACTGGCCAATCGATTGCCGCGCCCTCCGGCGCGGATGGACAGAATCGTTATTCTGACTGATAGCCGTGTGCAGCGGCAGTGTAGCGCCTGTGCCGAGGTCGCCTATCCTGCCGTGGACGCGCTGGAGCACGCCATCGAGCGCCTCTACGGATTTGGGGGCAGCAGCCAGATTAGCATCCTTGATGTCTTCAGCTTCAGCTTCGCGGAATTAGGTGACTATCTGAGTGGCGCAGAAATCCTCGAAACGGAGTCTGCTGCTCCGACGGCGACCGAGGAGGCGGTTGAAGTCACACCGACCGTGACCGCTGTTCCTGAGATGACATTACGGGAGGCGCTGCTAACTGCCGACTGGTTGGTCTTCGCGCTCGGCGATGTGTCGGCGGAGGCCGCCGAAGACAACGCTTTGCGACGCTTCCTGGCTGAGAAGCCGCAATTGGTAACTGACCGAAACGTCATAGTGTTCGCGCTGGGTGCGCTGTATTATCTGGATGCCACCGAGGTCGCTCAGTTGACGGCTTATTACGGGCTTTCGGGACACAGCACAGCGTTTGTCGAAGTTGCCGCCAGGGTGCTCTTTCAGGAAATCGCGCCGCACCTGGCGCCACCGGTTTCGATTGAAGCCGTGTCTTATAATCTACAGCGACAGTTGCAAGCTGACCCGGAGCAGTTGTTCTCGCTATCGCGTGTTCTTCCCCGCGAGGACGCTGTGGAAGATGAGCAATCCGCTGGCCCCGCAAACGGCACCCCGACCCTCGACAGCGCTTTGGCCACGGCTACACCGATGGCCGCCGAAGCGCCTGAGGGCAGCTCCATTCTGATGCAAACCAGCGTGCTGTTGGATAGAAACGGACATCTTGTGCCCGACGGCATGGTGGTGGAATTTGACGCCAGCTATCTGGCGGAAGGCGGTCTGACGGAAACTTTCGCGAGTTCCAGCACGCTGCAAGGGGTGGCCCTGGCCACGCTGGTGCTTGAAAGGGTCGGGCTGGTGGAAATCAGCGCGCGCTCCGGAGAGGCGCGTTCTGCGCCGCTACAGATTGACGTGCGCATGAGCGAGGGTGAGACGCTGATTCAAGTGCAGACGATTGCGCCGAGGCCGACCATGCCTCCCACTACTCCGCCAACGCTGCCGCCCACTGACGTGCCCACCGAATTGCCCACTGACCAGCCACCGACCTTGGCCAGCACTGCCACATTCACGCCGACCGCGCCGCCGGTGATTGAACCGACTCCTGTGCCGGCGGCGGCGCAAACCCCGCCGGCAGCGCCTCCGCATCTGGATCCGCGCGACCTTCTCTCCGCGGTACTCGCCATGGTGGTGCTTGCGGGTGCGGGCTGGAGCGCAGCGCGAATGCGCGGGCTTACCCCGTTGCTGCGGGCGCGTTTTCGGCTGCTGCTATACGTTGCCGTGGGTGTATGGGCCGGTTATGATTATTACGCGCTGCAGCTGCCTGGTGCCGCACTATTTCGGGGAATGGGTGGGGTGGCCCCGGCGCTATTTTCCTGGGGCGGCGGGTTGGTAGCGCTGCTGCTGGGTCTCTTCTGGCCGAGGGCGTGGCTACGGCGGAGAACAGTGTCAGACCGGACCAACAGTGAAGGTAGCGATGATGGCGAGTACAATTAGCAACGTGGCCACAATAGCGAGGTCGCGGTGGACGGGTTCTCCGAGGGCGTGTTGCAGCCACTCGCGCGGCGTTTCGGGGACGAACTGGGGCGTGCCGCTGTCGTCCGGAAAAAGGCCGGTAAACAGCGCTGTGCGAAATGCCATTATGCTGGCCGGTCGGTCCTCCGGATGCAATGACAGCGACCAATGAACTGCTCGTTCGGTACGGGCCGATACCGAGGAGTTGATGGTGCGGAGAGAGGAAAGGCTCTCGCTGTGCAGGAAGCGCACTTTGGCTTCCGGAGGGGCCTGATTTGTCAGCAGATGGTACAGGGTGGAGCCCAGTGAATAAACGTCGGAGCGCAAATCGGTGTGGCCGGTGTCGCCGCCGTACTGTTCCAGCGGTGTGTAATGGATGGTGCCGCGCCCCTGCACCACAGTGATGGTGCGTTCATCCGGCGTCATGATCTTGACGAGACCGAAATCAACCAGCTTAACCAAGCCGCTGGGAGTTACCTTAAGGTTGCTGGGCTTGATATCGCGATGGACGACCGGCGGATCTTGATGGTGCAGGTACTCGAGCGCGCCGAGGATTTGACGTGCCCAGTCTAGAATATCGCTCTCCGGGAGAAATCGCGTCTCTGTTTGCGCGGCGCGGATTTTCTCTCCAAGGTCATCGCCGTCCACAAAATCCATCACCAGGATGTCGGTGTCCGCTTCGGTGAAGAAATCGGAAACTTTGGGAAGATTCGGGTGGTCAAGACGTGCAAGTACGGAGGCCTCACGGTGGAACTGAGCGCGGGCTTGCTCCTGCG
>DASCOB010000071.1:0-6813 GCA_036011785.1 Anaerolineales bacterium
CCATTCAGGGTTCCTCCGGCCTGTCGGAAGAGGAGATTGAGAGCATGGTCTCAGCGGCGGAGGAATACCGCGACGAGGACCGGCAGCGCAAAGAACGCATCGAGGTGCGCAATGCGGGTGATGCCGCCATCTATGCCGCTGAACGCGCGATGAAGGACCTTGGCGAGAAAACCGACCCGGCAATGAAAGCGGGTATGGATGAAACTCTCGAAACGCTGCGCAAGGCGCTCGCCGGAGAAGATCTGGAGTCCATCCGCAATGCCACCAGTGCGCTGCAGCAGGAAGTGCAGCGCGTCGGGACAGCCGCTTACCAGCAGCAGGACGAGGCGGCGGATGAAGACGCGGCCGAGGCCTCGCAGCCTGAATCGGAAGCGGTTGCGGGCGAGCAGGAACAATCTCCGGACGAGGAAGTGGTGGAGGGCGAATTCACAGAAGAGTGAGGTTAATCGGGCGCGTTGAGCATTCGCAATAGCATGTGACGATGAGGCACTCAGAACCGCCCTATGAGAGGGGAACATCCGATGGCTGAGTACGAGCTCGATCCTGGAAAGATTCACTTCAGATGGAACAATGTGCTGTACCCTGCCCTCTGTATTCGGCCCGGCGATACAGTGAGCTGCTGGGCTCAGGAGGTTTCCAACGCGGCAATCACGCCTGACTCCGTGGCTGAAGACCTAGCTAAGGAGAGCTTCGATTTTTGTTATCCTCTGGCAGGGCCGATTTACATCGAAGGTGCCAAGCCTGGTGACGCATTGGACATTGAGATTCTGGAGCTGGAACCCGATGACTGGGGCTGGAATGGTATCCCACCCGGCATAGGCCTGCTCGCAGAGGACTTTCCTGGTCCCTACCTTAAGCACTGGGATCTGTCGAATGGCAAAACAACCGAGTTTAGGCCGGGAATCGTTGTTCCATTGGAGCCCTTCATTGGCACGATGGGCGTTGCGTCGGCAGAGCCTGGCGAGCTCCGGGTGACGCCCCCCGGCAACTTCGGTGGTAACATCGACATCCGCCATCTGAATGTGGGCTCGAGACTGTTACTCCCCGTCCAAGTTGAAGGGGCTCTCTTCTCAGCCGGCGACTGTCACGCTGTACAGGGAGATGGCGAGGTCTGCGTTGCCATCGAGTGTCCAATGAGCTTCACACTACGTTTCAACTTGCAAGAAAACGCTAATTTGCCAGCACCCCAGTTCTGGACCCGAAAACGCGCCCCGATTAGTGACCATGATACAGACGAGGGCTATTTCGTCACGACCGGGGTCGGTCCTGACCTAATGGAGAACTCGAAGAATGCTGTACGAGCCATGGTTGACTGGCTGGTGGCCAATCATGACCTGACGCCGGAAGAAGCCTATGTATTAGGCTGCACGGTGGTGGACTTGAGAATTAGCGAGATTGTGAACCGTCCCAACTGGATCGTTTCAGCCTATTTACCATTAGGTATTTTCAAACACTGAACTTGTTGATCATTGCCGGGAGATTCGGAAAATTCTATGACAGTGCTAGGGGCCACTGACAGCCTTAGCGCAGAATGACGATCAACCACGCACGCATCATTACGAGAAATGGCAGAGAAGCGAGATTATTACGAAATTCTGGGAGTGGCACGGGACGCAGACTCCCGCACGCTTAAGAACGCTTACCGACGACTGGCTAAAAAGCTGCATCCCGACGTCAGCAAGGATGAGGGCGCGGAAACGCGCTTCAAAGAAATAAATGAAGCCTATGGTGTTCTCTCCGATGCGGAGAAACGCGCCGCATATGACAGTTACGGCCACGAAGGCCTGCGCGGAATGGGCGGAATGGATTTCTCGGGTGGGTTCCCATTCGACGACATCTTCGACCAGTTTTTCGGCGGTTTCGGCGGAACGCGCAGCGGCGGTCGCAGAGGCCCGCGCCGTGGGCCCGACCTGCGTTACGACCTGACAATCACGTTCGAAGAGGCAGTGCAAGGCGCAATGCGGGAGATTGAAATCACGCGCCCGGAAACATGTTCGCACTGCAAAGGCAGCCGCGCTGAGCCCGGCACCGCGCCCTCACGCTGTAGCCAGTGCAACGGCAGCGGAGAGGTGCGTCAGGTACGCCAGACCTTCCTCGGCTCCGTGGTGAACGTGAGCGCCTGCCCAAACTGCCGGGGTAGCGGCGAGACCGTCAGTTCGCCGTGTATGCAATGTCGCGGGCACGGTCAAGAAAACGCCAGTCGCAAGCTCTCGGTTAACGTCCCGGCCGGAGTGGACGATGAGACCCAAATACGTCTCTCGGGCGAGGGCGCACCGGGTGAGCTGGGCGGTCCCAATGGCAACCTGTACGTGGTTTTGAGCGTCAAGCCGCATGCGTTCTTCCGGCGGCGGCAGAACGACATTATTCTCGAGCTAGAAATCAACATATCGCAGGCCGCGCTGGGCGCAGAGGTGATGGCGCCCACTATCGACGGCGAGGAGGAACTGCGTATCCCGCCAGGCACGCAGCCCGGAGACATGTTCAGGCTGCGCGGGCGCGGGGTTCCGCATGTGCGCGGCGGCAGCCGTGGCGACCAAATTGTGATCGCCGGCGTGGCCGTGCCCACCGAAATGACCGCCGAACAACGCCGCCTGCTGAGCGAGCTAGGCGAGACGTTCGAGAACGGCGCAAAACCCCGCGAGCACAGACACAGAAAAGGCTTCGTCGAGCAGATGCGAGAAGTCTTCGGTCTGTGAACACCCTTGCAGCTCGCAGTCCACAACTACGAGATATTAAAGGCCAGCACTGGCTCGAAATATCGCTGACTGTCGACAGCGAGACGGCCGAGGCGATGGCCGAAGCGCTCGGGCGTATCAGTCCCGCCGGGGTAGCGATCGAACCGGTCGGGCCAGCAACTGACGCGGACTTCCCCGCCACGAAAAGCGCGCCTGCCCCGGCGGAGAGCAGAAAATTGCAGCTGCGCTCCTTCCTCGAAGTGGACGGCAATTTGGAGCACTCCATCCGGCAGCTCGAGCGCGCGCTCTGGCCACTGCAAATGATTGCGCGCGAATCTGGATTGACCCCGCCCGCACCACAATACCGGCCGATCGTGGGCACGGACTGGATGGTGCAATGGAAGAGCCGCTACCGCCCGCTGCGCGTGGGCCGCCGGCTGCTGATTATCCCCGCCTGGCTGCAGCCCGAACTAGCCCCGAATGATGTACCCGTGCTCATCGATCCGGGAAAGGCCTTCGGCACCGGCGCGCACCCGTCTACCCAACTTTGCCTTGTGGCAATAGAGCAACACCTGCGCCCGGGCGACCACATGTTGGATATTGGATGCGGCTCCGGGATTCTCGCGATTACCGCACTGAAACTGGGCGCGACACTGGCCGCCGGTTTCGACACGGACGCCGATGCTATCCGCGCCGCGCGCAAAAACGCGCACGAAAACAACATCGCCGAGCGATTGCTGCTTGCGCAGGGGTCACTTGCGACAGTCCGGCGGCGGACCAGCCACCAACTGGTGGTGGTTAATATACTCTCCCGGACTATCATCCGTTTTTTGGCCTCGGGGCTGGCGCAGACCGTCGCGGCCGGTGGCATTCTCATTCTGGGCGGCATTCTGGCGGAACAGGAACCGGAAGTGTGCGCCGCGCTACATGCCACTGGGATGGAGCTCCTTTCCACAAAAAAGGCGTCGGCCAAAGATTCCGGTGCAGGCAGTTGGGTGGCGCTAATCGCCAGGGCACAATGAAAACCCGCGCTTGACAACTGCGGATTATCGCTTTACACTACTCTGGCGTTCAGAGTGCAATGCAGTGATTCTCCGTGTGCAGCCGCTGCAAGCTCGAATTCGACGCGATTGGACTTAGGGAAAACCCACATGGACGTACTCAACCAGATAATCCATCAGCCGGTGCGCCTGCGCATAATGGCTGCGCTGACCGGCATGGAAGAGCAAACACCTGTCGAGTTCACCGCCCTGCGCGGCTTCCTCAAGGTGACTGACGGCAACCTGGGGGCGCATCTGCGCAAGCTGGAAGAGGCGGGCTACATCACACTGGAAAAGACCTTTATCAGCCGCAAGCCACGCACGTATGTCACGGTCACTTCTCTGGGGCAGCATGCCTTCGCCGAGCACGTGGCCGCGCTGGCAGCCATTCTGCAATCCCGGCCAGAGTTAGGCGAGTCAGCCTGACTCGCACACCGGCTCCGCTCAACAGAACCAGCTTTCGGTCAGCCCCGCCGGTGTCGGCCGTCGTTGCGGCACATTGCGCGGCATCGGCGGTGCGAGACCTCCAAATGCGAATGCCAGTTCCTCAACCGCCGCGAAAGTGCTCCGCGCCGGCTCGCCATGCCTTTCGGCTCTTTCCACCCGGGCGGCCACCTTTTGCTGCAGCCGGTCCATGCGGCCATCCTGGTGAGTCCAGCCGTAACTGAAGCCGGGGGCATCCAATTCACCGAGCCAGGGCGCCGGAGCGTGTTTTTGCAGCAACGCCGAACCGGGCGGAATGAGCAGCCGCAGGCTGTACTGCACCGGGTCGATGTTATCGACCAGGTCTTTTTCGCGGATGAAAGCGAGCAATTCCAGATAATCATCCAGCGTGGTCCACGGTGTGAAAGGGAGCAGCGAGGGCCGCAATGGCATCCCCGCTTTCTGCACCAGATCGAGCGCGCGCAGGATGTCAGCCCGCGTGTGGCCTTTTACCAGCGCGGCGAGCACGTCATCGCTGAGCGATTCGATGGCTGAAACCACGAACGCGCAGCCGACCGCGGCCATTTCCGGCAGCAGCCCGGAGTAGCGTAACAGGTGCGGGATGCGCGCGGTAAAATCGAAAGTCAGCTCTGGAAACTCAGCGTGGAGGGCGCGCACAACTCTCTGCGCATGGGCGGGACCGTTAAGAAAATCCGGGTCACCAAAAGTGATGTGCCTCGCGCCAGCCTGCACCTGAGCCCGTATATCACCTAAAACAATGTCGTGCGGCACAACGAAAAAGCGCCCCTGATAAACCGGCGTCACGGGGCAATGGCGACAGACGTATTTACAGCCGCGCGAGCTTTCCGTGTACCCGGCCAGGTGGAGGCCGCTATTGGTGCGCAGGCGAGCGTAATTCTCCAGCGTCGGCAAACCCTCCCGGCGCGGCGGCGCAAACGCAACGCGCTGCAGCACCGAGGCGGAAATGTGCTCACCGGTGCGTACGCCGGGCGGCGGCGCGGCCGGATCGAATTCACCCCGCATCACAGCCAGAACGAGCGTCAGCAGCGCGGGCTCAAACTCGCCCGCGATGGCGCTGTCCGCGTAACCGGCGCTGAGCAAATGCTCGGCATTCAAACCAGCATAGTATCCAAAAAAGCAAACGTGCGCGCCTGCGTTGAACGCGCGCACCTGCCGCGCCGCATCGGTGCCCAGGCGCAAGGCAGTATGCATGGATGCAGATATTGCCACCACCCGCGCCGAACCTACGGCTGCTGCGTGCTCGGTCAGGTTTTCAACCGACAGGTCAAGTGCAGCTGCATCAACCCCGTCGCGTTCAAGGAAGCCCAATGCGGAGGCAAGACTAAACGCTTGGTGCCCGAGCTCATAACACGAAAGCAGCAAAACCTGTGGAAATAACGCGCGGGCAACCATGCGGAAATTCTATCGCTGGTCGACGCTTTCGTCCGCTGGCGTCACGGTTTGCGCGGAGAGAAAGGTGCGCAGAGCGGCGTTGAACTGCTCCGGCTGCTGCACGGGCGCGGCATGGAGCGCGCCAGGGATGATCACCACCTGCGCTCCCGGAATCTCAGCCAGACGCGGTTCGCTCTGCAGCAACGAAGAATACGGTCGATCGCCCGAGACTACCAGTGCCCGACAATTGATTTCTTTCAAGCGGTTGAGCACGCTCCAACCCGGCAGCACGCGGCTGGCGGCGGCATACGCGCGACGGTCATTTTGCGACCAGAGCGCGGCCATCTCGCGGCGAAAGTGCGCGTTCTCCGGCTCGGGAAAAATCTTGGCGGCAACAAAAGCCGCCATCGCGCGCATCCCCAGCACCCGGGTAATGACCATGCGCAGCGCCATCTCGGAGTGCTGCCGCAATGTTCGTACCGAGACCTCGGGCACGCTGTTCACTACGCACAGACTTCGCACCATCTCGGGCGTATCCAGCGCCAGTTGCAGCGCCACCATGCCGCCCAACGAAATACTCACGACATGCGCCGGGCGCGAATCTATCGCGCGCAGCAGCGCCGCCGTGTTGGCCGCAAACTGGGCCATGCTGTACGGCCCCGCCGATTTTTCGACTGCCCATGGCCGCGCAAGTCATAGGCAATCACGCGATAATCACTTGAGAATACTGGTGTCTGGAATGACCAGTCACGTTCGCTGGAGCCAAGTCCATGCACGAATAACAGCGTCTCCCCGCTGCCGGTAGAGCGATAATAAAGATGAATCCCGCGCACATCTGCACTGGGCGTATCACTCTCACGTGCTTTGCACCGCGGCAATTGTAACGCATGTTCTTTGATACAATATCAGCGCATCCCGAAATGTCCACTGCGATTAACTGGCGGCGCGCAAAATGATTCCACCGCGTGCTGCGCCCGAAGCGACCCGGCGGGGAAGCAGCTCAAAACGGCAGAGTAACCCGACCTGATGGTTGCGGCTCTCATCGTGGCGCTGCTGGTGCTGGTCAACGCGCTCTATGTGGCCGCCGAATTCGCCACGGTAAGCGCGCGGCGCACCCGCATAAACCAGATGGCCGCTGCCGGTAACCGACTAGCGCGGCAACTGCTGCCGGTGCTGCGCGATAGCCAAGCGCTTGACCGCTATGTGGCTGCCTGTCAGGTGGGCATCACGGCCACTTCGCTCCTGCTGGGCGCATACGGGCA
>DASCOB010000072.1:0-5550 GCA_036011785.1 Anaerolineales bacterium
CCCATAGTCGGTTCATCAAGGAACCAGATGTCCGGATTGTTTATCATGGAGCGGGCGAATCCGATTCTCTGCATCATTCCCTTGGAGTAAGTCCCGGTTATATTTTTGGCTTCGTCGGCGAGACCGACCATTTCCAGGATTTTTTTCGGTTCTTCGGTTTCCCGGTCGTAAAGTGACGCGTGAAATCTCAGGTTGTCGAGGCCAGTCAGTTTCTTGTAGACGTTGGGCCTTTCAAAACCCACTCCGATGCGGTTGAAGAACTCCTTGTCCGGCTGCGCAGCGCGCTTTTTTCCTTCAATATTTATTTCGCCCCGCTGTAATTTGAGCAGTCCGGAGATGACACCGATCGTGGTGGATTTTCCGGCTCCGCTGGGGCCCAGAAAACCAAATATCTCCCCTTTTTCGATGGAAAAACTGACATCGTTAACCGCATAGACATCATCATTTGAATAAGAATGGTAGAGGTTATCTACTTTGATCATGGCCCCGCTCCGTTTATCCGTGTTTTCAGTAAGTCTGACAACAGATGACTCATGCTGATAAAAGTATACGCGATGTGCACAGTGAAATGCAAGGACACATATTACCTTGTTTGCAGACGAACGTCACAGTTTCTGCAACGGCGTTTTTCTCCCCACGCTAAGTAATGGCAATAGCGAGAAAGGACAACTTGTGCCCTGGATCGAAACCCGGCCGGCCGACTTCTGCAGGCCGCACTCCGCCAGCCAATCACGCTCCATCCGCGCAGTGGCGGTATAATTTCGGTGAGGGTCGGATAGGAAAAACGGAGGCGAAAGAGTGATGATTGCACATGAAAGCGTTTGGCGCGCGAATGTCGCTGCGGAAACCGTCAGTGTGGAGCGGCTGCCGGAGCGTTGGCGGAAACAGGGCGGGCGCGCGCTAATTCCGAGGATACTTCTCGATGAAATTCCTCCCGGTTTTGATCCCCTGGGTCCATTAAATAAACTGATCTGGTCTGTAGGCCTGCTGGTGGGGCATGGCATCTCCTCCTGTGATCGCATATCAATCGGGGCGAAAAGCCCGCTCACCGGCGGGGTGAAGGAGAGCAACGGCGGCGGCTCGACCGGGCTGCGCCTCTCTCATCTGGGGATACGCGCGTTGGTTCTTGAGGGCGCGCCCGGCGACGCTGGCTGGAAGCTGCTGCACTTGAGTACGGAAGGGGGCGTATTCGAGCCGGCCGATGACCTCGCCGGCCTCGGGGTGGATGCGGCGGCGCAACGCTTACGTGAGCGTTATGGTCCGAAGGTGGGCATTACGCTGATTGGTCCGGGCGGGGAGATGGGTCTGCGCGCTGCCGGAGTGCAGAATCTGGATAAGGAAGGCACGGCATCGCGTATATGTGGCCGTGGCGGTCTGGGAGCGGTCATGGGTTCAAAGCGGGTCAAAGCCATTGTGATCGACGCCTCCGGGGGAGAGACGCCGTCACTGGCTGACGCGGCACTGTTTAAAGTCGGGCGCAAGCACTACACCCAGAAATTAAAGGCGCATCCGCAAACGGCACTGTATGCTGACTATGGCACAGCGGCCATGACCGCGATGTGCAATGGCTTTGGGGCGCTGCCGACGCGCAATTTCTCTGCTGGACAATTTGAGCACGCGGAGCAAATCAGCGGCGAGGCCATGCGCGACCTGCTGCTGCAGCGCGGTGGGGAGAGCGAGACATCGCACGCGTGCATGGCCGGATGTGTCATTCGCTGCTCCAATTGCTTCGGCGGCTCCGGCGGCAAGACGACAGTCTCGCCGCTGGAATATGAGACTATCGGGCTGGTCGGTTCCAATCTAGGCATCGACAATCTTGATGACATCGCGCGTGTGAACCGAGAAATAAATGACCTTGGTCTTGACACGATCGAAATCGGGGCGGCGCTTGGCGTGGCTGCTGAGGCCGGTCTGATGGATTTCGGAGACGGGCAGCGCGCCACGGAGCTGGTTGGTGAGATTCGTCGGGGCACGCCCCTGGGGCGGGTGTTGGGCAACGGTGCTGTCATCACTGGCAAGTGTTTGGGCATTCGGCGCGTGCCCGCCGTGAAGGGTCAGGCAATCTCCGCATATGACCCGCGTGCTATCAAAGGGATGGGCGTCACTTATGCCACCTCGCCACAGGGTGCTGACCACACCTGCGGGAATGTCATCCGCGCGGATATTGACCATCTTTCTCCGAAGGGGCAGGTTGAAGTCTCGCGCAATGCGCAAATCGCTGCGGCTGGCTATGATACGCTTGGCGCGTGTCTTTTCGGTGGTTTCGGGTTTGCATCCGCTCCCGGAGCGTTGCGGGACATGATAAATGGCCGCTATGGTTGGGATGTGGGTGACGACATTCTCGCCGAGCTTGGCCGCGAAACCCTGACGATGGAACGCAAGTTCAATCGCGCCACCGGTTTCGGGCCCGCCGACGACCGTCTGCCCGAATGGATGACAACCGAGGCGCTTCCGCCCCACAACACTGTCTTCGACGTGCCTGCGAAGGAGTTGGACAGGGTCTTTGACTGGTAGGTGGAAAGCCCCGTGCCGCTAGGTTAAGCGCTGGTCACAGTTCGCGCAGTAGGTTCCTTTTCAGCACCACCGAGGCGGTGAGCAGCCCGGCGAGCAGCGCTCCAGTCACGCCAACCGTGGTTATGTCTTGCCCAGTCAGGAACAGATTCCTTATCGGCGTCCGCGGTTGCAGCCATTTTTGCTGAAAGCGGGAAGGGCTGTGCTCAATGCCGTACATCTCGCCAAGCGGATAGTTGACGAGATCGCGTGTGCTCAGTGGGGTTGACAATTCGTGGTAGTCAATCTTGCCGCGTATGGCGGGCACGTGCTCTTCGACCGATGCCAGCAGCCGTGCGGAAAGGCGTTGCTTGAAGCGCTCGTAATCCTCCCCGCGCTTTTTCCACGGACGCTCTTTCCATTGCTCGAACCACTCATAGGGCGCCATGGTGATGGCTTCCAGCGTGGCAGTGCCGGGGTGGCCCTGCTCCCACAGCGGGTCTCTGGCGGAAGGAAACGAGACGAACACCCCCGGGAATTCATTCTCTCCGTCTGCAAGATAAGCCGACACATTGCGATCATGTTCGTATCCCGGGTAAATCCACATATTCGCCGTATGCAGGCCCAGATCCTGTGCTGAGTGTTTTGTGCCAATGTGTAGGCAGATATGGCCGCTGGATGGCTTCACGGTTTCCAGGCGACGGCGGAATTTCGCGCTTTCTGAATGGTTGCGTAGCAAGTGCCCATACGTGTTCATCACGCCGGCAGCGCTTATCACCACTGGCGCACTGATTTCATCGCCGTTCGTCAGCCGTATGCCGGCGGCTTTTCCGCTCCGCATCGTTATTTCGTCCACTGCCGTGCTGACCACAACTCTCCCGCCGCCTTTTTCGATAACCGCCACGATGGTCTCGGCCATTTTCTTGGCGCCGCCGACCGGGTAATTTGCGCCGTCAAGAAAATGTCGTGCGACCATCGCCTGAATCGCGAAACTGCTCTGTGCGGGCGGCAGCCCGTAATCACCCCATTGCCCGATCAGCACCCCGCGCAGCCGCGCGTCGGCGGTCAACTCTGAAAGCACCGCTTCTGTGGTGCGGTCTGAGAATGAGCGGAACTTGCGCGAGACGGTTGCCTCGGCAGCGCTTCCCAGAGCGCCGGGAAGCGCTTTTGCCGCGAAGAAGCCTCGGGCCGCTCGCGCTACCTGCCCGACGATGTCCACATATCTGCTGATTGCGTCCTTTTCTTGCGGGAAATAGCCGTTCAAGCCTGCGATGAATTGCTCCTTTGGCGCGGTTAGTTCATATGTGCGGTCCGGGAAGACAATGCGATCGTAGGTCGGGTGCATGCGCGCCCACTGCAGCTGCCCGTCGCTGATGTGGTCGAACAGGCGGCGAGGCACGGAGCTCTCGCGATGGACTTCGCCGATGTAGTGCACCCCCACATCCCATTCGTACTGATTGCGCCGGAAGCTGTGCGTGAAGCCACCGGGCTTGAAATGTTTCTCCAGCACTACCGTGCGTTTTCCGCGCTGCGTCAGCAGCGCGGCGGCGCACAGGCCGCTGATGCCGGAGCCAATCACAATCGCGTCGTACTTGTCTGCGTACACCGCGCTGCTGCATGCCTCACCGGTTTTCATAGTGTCGTCACTCTCACCACTCCAGATTGATGTTGGTGATGTTCATCGCCTTGATCAGCGCATGCAATTCGTCTGTATCCGCTTTCAGTTCCGGCACTTGACTCTCATGGGTTTCCACAAAGATGTTCTCGATGCGCGTGTGCAGGCCACTCTTGATGAGCTTTCGCAGAATGGCGTGCTCCACGCCTTCAACATCCAGTTTGAGCACCTTCACATTCGCGTCCAGTGCGCGGATGAATTCGGCGAGGTCAATAGCCTCCACTTCCGCGAATTTGTCTTGGCGCACATTCTCCTTGAAGCTAAGCAGCGAAGACCCGCTAGACCAGCGCAGTTCGTCTTCGTCCGAGCCGACGTGGAAGTAAAGTTTAACCCTGTCATTTCGATCCAAAACCGCTTGCTGGAAACAGTGCGCGTTCGGGTGGGAAGCGAGCCGCTCATCCAGAATCTTGAACGCATGCGGGTTCGGTTCAAATGCATAAACGATTGCGCCCGACTTGGCCCAATTAGCGCTCACCTTTCCGACGTTTGCACCGCAGTCAATTGCGATATCGCCGGCGGCCAGCTTCATTGAATAGAAATCCAGAAAAGCACGGTCTCTGGCGTCCTTTCTGGGCTTGAGCTTGCGTTTGATAATGCCAAGGAAGATTCTGTTCACGGGATTCGGCGTGGCGTCTTTCGCGCGGGAAAGGCCGCCAGCGTCGGCCGGCGCTTGCCCTCATGGCCGCCCGGTTGCCGGCCAAGTATCTGGATGTCGCGATTATAGCATGGCTGTGCCGGTCGTCCGGACAGGCAACCCCGTGCGTTTCTGGCTTACGGGTTGCGCTATAATGGTGCAAAACCGCGTAGCACGCGCTCTGTTGTTGAAGACGTCTTTGGAATGGAGGTAATTAAGATGGATTGGGGAATGAAAAACCGACTGGCGCGCATTATCAGGCCGAAGACCGGACGGACATTGATGTTTGCCGTTGACCACGGTTACTTCATGGGTCCGACGAGCGGCCTCGAGAAGCTGGATGAGACGGTGAAGCCGTTGCTCCCGTACGCCGATTCGCTCATGCTCACGCGCGGTGCGCTGCGCTATTACGTGACCGCCGAGACGGACGTGCCCATCATTCTGCGCGTCTCGGGCGGCACCAGCATCTTGAACAAGCAGCTGTTGCACGAGGGCATCACGGTCTCGATGGAGGAGGCCATCCGACTGAACGTCTCGGCGGTGGCATTTTCGATCATGGTTGGCGCTGAGTACGAGCGCGACACGTTGCTGGCTTTCACGCAGGTAGTGGACCAGGCCGAGCGTTACGGCATCCCGACACTGGCCGTCACCGCCGTGGGCAAAGAAATGGTGCGCGATGCGAAATTCCTGAGCCTGGCCTCGCGCCTTGCCGCCGAGCTGGGAGCGCGCATCGTGAAGACGTATTTTTGCG
>DASCOB010000073.1:0-13132 GCA_036011785.1 Anaerolineales bacterium
TGCTCGTGGTGCGCGAACTCACCGGCGGGATTTACTTTGGCGAGCCGCGCGGACGCGAAAGCGACGCAGATGGTCGCACGCGCGCGGTGGATTCGATGGTGTACTGGGATTACGAGGTCGAGCGCGTGGTGGAACTGGCTTGCACCCTGGCAGCCGGACGCCGCCGCAAGGTGACCTCAGTGGACAAGGCAAACGTGCTCGAAACATCCCGTCTGTGGCGGCAGACCGCAGGCCAGGTGGCAGCCGCCCACCCGCGTATAGAGTTTGACCACCAACTTGTGGACGCCGCCGCCATGCGTCTGGTGACCCAACCGGCGTCATTCGATGTGCTCGTCACCGGCAATATGTTCGGCGACATCCTCACCGACCAGGCCTCGGTGCTGACCGGCTCGATGGGCAACCTGCCCTCGGCCTCGCTGGGCAATGGCGGCCCGGGCCTTTACGAACCGGTTCACGGCTCCGCGCCGGATATCGCCGGGGAGGGCATCGCCAACCCCATCGGCGCGATTCTCTCAGCCGCAATGCTGCTGCGGCACTCATTGCAGCTGGAAACCGAGGCCGGCGCTGTGGAAGCCGCAGTCATGCGCACGCTTGACGCCGGCTGCCGCACAATCGACCTGCAGCGCAAAAACGCGCTCTCCACGCAGCAGATGACGACGGAAATCCTCGCCCGGCTGGGAGACAACGAGGAATGAAAGTAGCCTTCCAGGGCGAGCGCGGCGCATATTCGGAGGCGGCAGCAATCGCCTTTTTTAGCGCCAAGATCAAGCCCGTCACCTGCCCTACCTTCGACGCCGTTTTTGACGCGGTCGATTACGGAGAGTGCGAACGCGGCATCGTGCCGGTGGAGAATTCGCTCGCCGGAAGCATCCACCGCAATTATGACCTGCTGCATCGCCACGCTCTGTCCATCGTGGGCGAGCACATCTTCCGCGTGCGCCACTGTTTGATTGCGCACCCCGACGCGACGCTGGGTGACATCCGTAAAATCATTTCGCATCCGCAGGCGCTGGCACAATGCGAGGGTTATATCGACCGGCTCGGACTCGAGCGCGAGCTCTGGTACGACACGGCCGGGGCGGTGAAATCGCTGCTGGACGAGGGCCGCCACGACCACGCCGCCATCGCCTCGCGCCGGGCAGCGGAAGTGTACGAGATGCAAATCCTTGCCTCCGGAATCGAAGACGTGGCCGCTAATTACACTCGTTTTCTGGCTCTGGCGCGTGAGCCGCAGACGCCGATGGGCGCATGCACCAAGACCTCCATCGCCTTCACATTACCACAAGGCGGCGCCACGCCCGGGTCTCTCTTCCGCGCCATTGGCGTGTTCGCCATGCGCGACATCAATCTGACAAAAATCGAATCGCGCCCCACCCCGGCGGAGACTTTCAATTACATTTTCTATCTGGATTTTGAAGGCAATCAAGATGAACCACGATGCGCCCGCGCGCTGGACCACTTGCGCGAGATGGCCCCGGATGTGCGCGTGTTCGGCTCGTATCAGGCCGACGACACCCTCTAACCACCCACTATTAAAGCTGCTCGAGTTCCTTTCTCACCGTCGCGTAAAGGCTCTCCGCGCGAAGTTGCTGTAGGGTCAGGCAGGGCGCGCCGAGATGTGCCGCCAGTTCGCGTGCAAGACCCTGGTCAAACGCGGCGTGTTCCATATTTATGACCACGCTGCGAATGCCCTCCTGCTGAAAACGCTCAGCAACGCGGTGAGATTCTTCCCGCGGCGAAAGGTTGGTCATGGAGACGTTGCCGGCGCCATCGGTGAGCACAATCATCAGCGGCATCACATCCGGATGCAGTTGCCGCTGCTGCCGGACAATGCGGTACGCGAGCATCAACCCCGCCGAGAGGGGTGTTTTTCCACCAACAGGAATGTCGGAGAGCGCGCGGCGCGCGAGCTGCACCGAGTTGGTCGGCGGCAGCACCACAGCAGCGTCGTTCTTCTGGAAGATGATTAACCCCACCCGGTCACGGCGCTGGTACGCATCGGTCAGCAGCGAGAGAATCGCCCCTTTTGTGGCGCTCATGCGTTCCGCCACAGCCATAGACCAGGAGGCATCTACCACGAACAGCACCAGATTCGCAGACTTGCGCACGCGGATTTTTTGCTGCATGTCTTCCGCGCGCACGGCAAAAGCCACCTGCTTGCGCTGTTCGGCTCGGTTTATCTGATGCGGGGCCGCCGCGCGCAGGGTGGCATCAAAGGCGATGTCGTTTGCCTTACCCTCGGCGGGGCGCGCCTTAACATAGCGGCCGCGTTTGCGTTCGGTGCGCGTGCTGCTGCGCCTGCCGCTGTGCTTGCGCGTCAACTTGTCGAGTGGAGTGTCGAGAGCGCGCGCTTCGAATTCCGCGCCCACCTCATCCTTGCGGCCACCCTCCCACCAGTGGGCGTCACTGGAGGTTGGCGGGATGTGCTGTGCGGCCGGATCCGCGCGGGCAGCATCAGGTTCTTCTTGCGCGGGCGGCGGCGTGTTTACGTCCTCTTTTTTTTTTCGGTTTGCTGGTCTCGCGTTCTTCCGGTGGTCGCTCCGCGGAGGCCGCACCCTGCACATCCGAGCGCGCCTGCTCCAAGCGGTTCTCCAGTTCTTCGAACTCGAGGCCGGTAGAATCAAAGGGGTCTTTTTTTATTCGATGGGGCAGCGCCAGCTGCGCGGCCAGCAGGATATCGCGGTCGCTAATTGCCGTCCGTGCCCGTAGCGCAGCATGCGCCCGCGCAGCCCGCAAAATGACCAAGTCGGCGCGGTGGCCGTCCACGCGCAGGCTGGTGGTCAGTGTGGCAATGGTCTCCAGATCGGGCCGCGAATACGTCACCGCGTCCACAATCTCGCGCGCGCGCATGATTTCAATCGAAATTGCGTGCACCTCGGGCAACCATTTCTCACCAAAAGCTGTGGCGTCGGATTCGAACTCAAGGATGCGCTCCATGATAGCAACACGGTCTGCTGAATGGCCTAGGCCGCGGATATCCACCGCCAGCGCAAAGCGATCAAGCAGTTGCGGGCGCAGGTCGCCCTCCTCCGGGTTCATCGTACCCACCAGGATGAAGCGCGCCGGATGGCTGAAAGATATGCCCTCGCGCTCCACCACGTTAATTCCCATAGCCGCCGAATCTAATAGCAGGTCCACCACGTGGTCGTCCAGAAGATTCACTTCGTCGATGTAAAGAAGGCCCCGATTAGCCGCGGCAAGTACTCCGGGCTCAAAGTGGCGCTCGCCATGCTGGATGGCCTGCTCGATGTCGAGCGTACCCACCACGCGATCCTCGGTAGCGCTTACTGGCAAGTCAATAAACGAGGTGGGGCGCATAATCCCGGGCAAAGGTCCATTGGCGGAGGCGTTTTCATGGCACTCAGTGCACCACTGCGTCGGTTGCCGCGGGTCGCAGCCGAAGCGACAGTCCGCCACCACTTCCACATCGGGCAGCAGCGCCGCCAGTGCGCGCGCGGCGGTCGATTTTGCCGTGCCGCGCTCCCCGCGTACGAGCACACCCCCAATGCGCGGATTGACCGCATTGAGCAGGAGCGCCCGCTTCATGCGCTCCTGACCGACAATGGCTGCAAACGGATAAATGCCAAGCATCAACGTTCCTCAGAGGCTGATTATACCGTGAAGTGAGCCCAGGTTGTCAATCGCCGGAATCAGCCCTATAATGACACATCAATTCTGCAAAGGACAGATCATTATCCAAATGGAAGCGGAAACTTTCTCGGGCCCCGACAGCCACGCCGCAGAGCAAACACAGTCCATGGGCAGGCTGCTAGCCGACGAGCAACTGGAGAGCATGCTTCCCCGGCGAGGGGAATTGCGCGAGGGCACCATCGCGCGCGTCTCGCCCAATGAGATTCTGGTGGATATTGGCGCCAAAAGCGAAGGCATTATCGCCGAACATGAACTCAACCGCATGAGCGCTGAGGCACGGAAGAAGCTCCAGGTGGGTGCAACGGTTACCATCTACGTGGTTCGCGACACGAGTCAAGATGGCCCCATCGTTCTCTCGATACAGAAGGCAGAAGAGATGCAGCAGTGGCAGCAGGCCGAAGAACAGATGAAGGCGCGTAGCGTGCACACCGGGCCGATTATGGAATTTAACCGCGGCGGAGTGGTGGTGGCGGTGGGTCATTTGCGTGGGTTTATGCCAGCTTCGCTGATGAGCTTCGAACGGCAGCAGCGGCACACGGGCGCCACTCCCGCCGAGCGATGGCAAGACATGGTCGGCGAGGAGTTGATGTTCAAAATCAAAGAGGTGGACGCGCAGCGAGATCGTCTCATTGTCTCCGAGCGTGCAGCCAAAAAGGAAGCGCGCTCAGGGCAGCGCGCGGAGTTTCTCACCCGCATCGAGCCGGGCCAAATCCACTCCGGTCGCGTGGTCTCCCTGACGAACTTCGGTGCGTTTGTTGATATTGGCGGCATCGACGGACTGGTGCACGTCTCGCAACTCTCGTGGACGCACGTCAACCATCCCCGCGAGGTGCTCAAGGTCGGACAAGAAATTGACGTGCAGGTGCTAAGCGTGGACCTTGAGCGCGAGCGAATCGGGCTTTCCTTAAAGGCGCTGCAGCAAGATCCCTGGGCCACCCTGACCGACAGCCACAAAGAGGGTCAGCTGGTGCGCGCTACCATCACGCGGCTGACAAAATTCGGCGCTTTTGCCGCACTGAAAGATAGAGAGCACATCGAAGGACTCGTGCACATTTCTGAACTGGCGGACGGCGGGGTGACGCACCCCAAAGAAATCGTCCAAGAAAACGACGAGGTCACGCTGCGCATCATGAAAATCGACACTGAGCGCCACCGCCTGGGCCTCAGTCTGAAAGAAGTGGTCTCGCCCCGTTTTGCCGAACTTGATTATGCATTTTACGTCGCCACCGAGGAGAAGACCGAGCTTGACACAGAGGCGGGTGCAGCTGGTCCGTCTGCAGCCGCCGCCCCGCCCGAGGGCCCAGAGGACAGCGCCGCCATGATTGCGGAAAATACTGCCGACGCGGGCCAGTCTTCGGCCGAGGCGGTAGAATCAGTTGAAGCGGCGGAAGCGGCCGAGGAACTCAGCGCGCAGCAACCAACGCAATTCGCTGCGGATGAAACGGAGTGACGCACTGGTAGACTTAACGCGCAGCAGTGCACAACAAGGACGCTGCCCAAAGATGCACATTCCGCGCGCCGATTATTTGGTAAAATACGAACAGGAAAGTTTTTAGAGGCTCACTGTGTCCGCCAACATGCAACACTTCACCCAACGGGCGCGCCGCGCGCTCCGCACGGCTCAGGCTGAAGCCGAACGCTTGCAGCAGCCATTAATCTGTCCAGAGCACGTGTTGCTCGGCTTGATAATGGATGACGGTGGGGCTGCCTACCAAGTGTTGAAAGACCTGGGCCTAGAAACCGAACAGATGAGAAAAATAGCTGCCCGGCTGGCAGCAGCCCGCAAACAGAGCGAGGAAGCGGGAGGGCAGCGCCTCTCCCAGGCCACGGAGCGCCTGCTCGAAGGGGCAGTCACCGAGGCGCGAAGGCTGAGCCACCACTACATCGGCACCGAACATCTCTTGCTGAGCCTTTTGCGTGACAAGGACGGCATCGCGCTTAAAGTTCTCAAGAAACTGGGCATCTCCGCGGAGCAAATTCGCCGACACACCGGCCGTATTTTGAAGGAGAACCCGCCCGCCCACGAGAAAGAAAGGGTCCGCGCCCACGGGCGCAGAACCAGAAGAAGAGCCGAGAAGAAAAAGAAAACCCCTCTCTCAGACCAGCTCGCCACCGACCTGACCGCGCTAGCGGAAAACGATGGGCTCGATCCAGTCATCGGCCGGAAGACTGAGGTGGAGCGAGTAATCCAGATTCTTGCCCGCCGCACCAAAAACAATCCGGCCCTAATCGGTGAGCCCGGCGTCGGAAAGACAGCCATCGTGGAAGGGCTGGCGCAGCGCATCATCACCGGAGACGTGCCTGAGCTGCTCTTCGGAAAACGGGTGTTGCAGCTGGATGTCGGTTCGATTGTGGCCGGAACCATGTACCGGGGTCAGTTTGAAGACCGCATGAAACGCATCATCGCAGAGATAAAACAATCCGGCGCCATACTTTTCATCGACGAGGCGCATATGCTCGTGGGCGCGGGCGCGGCCGGCTCCACTGTGGATGCGGCCAACATTCTCAAACCCGCCCTTTCGCGCGGGGAACTGCGGGTCATCGGAGCAACCACGCTGGAGGAATACCGCAAACACATTGAGAGTGATGCCGCCCTCGAGCGCCGTTTCCAGCCCGTGCACGTCGACGAACCCACCATCGATGAAACTATTGCCATTCTGCACGGCATCAAAGAGCGTTACGAACAGCACCACCGGCTGACCATCACCGATGAGGCCATAGACGCGGCTGCGCATCTTTCCGTGCGCTACGTCGCCGACCGTTTTCTGCCGGATAAGGCCATAGATCTTATTGACGAATCCGCCTCGCGCGTGCGCATGTACAAAAGCCCGGAAGCGCTGCAACTAAAGGAAATGGTCACCAACCTGAAATCGGTACGCGAACACCACGCGTTGGCTATCGAGGAAGCGCGCCAGTCCGATGCCGACAAACTGCTGCAGCGCGAAGAAGAAATGGAAGCGAAACTGGAGAAGCTGCGCGCCGGCTGGGACCGCGCTGCCGGCCCGCGCGTCGGCGAAGAAGACGTCGCCGAAGTGGTGTCGATGTGGACCAAGATTCCGGTGACGCAAATCACCGAGGTCGAGACCGAACGGCTCCTGCGCATGGAGGCCGCGCTGCACAAGCGCATCGTCGGGCAGGATGACTCCATTGAATCAATATCGCGCGCCATCCGGAGAGCGCGCGCCGGCCTGAAAGACCCGCACCGGCCTATCGGCTCATTCGTTTTCCTCGGCCCGACCGGCGTGGGCAAGACCGAGTTGACCAAAGCGCTGGCAGAATTCCTTTTCGGCAGCGAGGAAGCGCTCATCCAGCTGGATATGTCCGAATTCATGGAGCGGCACACCGTCAGCCGACTCATTGGTTCCCCACCCGGTTACGTGGGTTACGAGGATGCAGGCCAGTTGACCGAGGCCATTCGCCGGCGACCGTATTCAATTGTGGTCTTCGATGAAGTGGAGAAAGCGCATCCGGAGGCGCACAACATCCTGCTGCAAATCATGGAAGAGGGACACCTCTCCGACGCAAAAGGGAAAAAGGTCGATTTCCGCAACGCGCTCATAGTGATGACTTCGAACGTCGGCGCAGAATTAATCCGCAAACAGACCGACTTCGGATTCCAGGGTCCGCGTGAGTCGGAGGCTAAAGCCGACCATGAATACACTGAGATGCGTAAGAAATTGACCGACGCACTGCGCGAAATCTTTCGGCCGGAGTTTCTCAATCGCGTTGACGAGACCATCGTCTTCAGGTCCCTCTCCAAAGAGGAGATTGGCGAGATTGTTGATCTTGAACTGGATAAAGTGGGGCGTCGCCTCGCGGCGCGAAATCTGCAGTTCGAAGTGGCCGCGGCCGCGCGCGAATTCCTCGCGGACGAAGGCTATGATCCGGAATACGGCGCACGCCCGTTGCGCCGCGTCATTCAGCGGCGGGTGGAAGATGCGCTCTCCGACATGCTGCTGGCCTCGCCGGTAGCCGCCGGGATCGTGACCATCGACCTGGACGACTCCGAGGCGATCACCGTCGACATCGAGGAAAAAGCGCTTCCGAAGAAAAAGGCGACCAACTCAGCCCTGGACAAAGTGCCTGACGCTGAGACGGTCGCGGCCGAAACGGTTTCCTGAGCTACGCCTGATCTGAGAAAGCTCTCCACGCGCCTTGGAGGGCTTTCTTTTTTTTTGGATGGTTACGAACATTTGTGCTGCAAAGGATTCTGGATTATAATCCAGCGCACGTCTCGACAACGGCGGAAAGGCATGGCCAAAACCAAAACCCAGTACATCTGTCGGCAATGCAGCCGGGTGGTGGCACGCTCAATGGGGAAGTGTCCACAATGCGGCGAGTGGAACAGCATGGCGGCCGAGATTGTGACCGCCAAAAGCGCCGCTTCCAGGACGCCAGTTTCCGGCTCGACTGCAAGCAGGCCTCGCCAGCTGCAGCAGATTGAATCACCCACCACCGAGCGGCTTCCGCTGCCCATCACTGAATTCGCGCGTGTGCTCGGCGGCGGAGTGGTGCCCGGTTCTGTGGTGCTCATCGGCGGAGACCCTGGCATCGGAAAGAGCACCTTGATGCTGCAATTGGCCGCCGAGATGGCCGTCGGCAGCGGCGTGGTTCTCTACGTCTCCGGGGAGGAATCCGCGCACCAGATAAAGATGCGGGCGGGTCGGCTTCAGGGTGGCGACGCAGCGGCGATGGATGATCTGTACCTTGTCACCGACACCAATCTCGAGCAAATCATGGCGCACATCCAGACGCTCCAGGCTCGGCTGGTGGTGATCGATTCCATCCAGACGGTCACTAGCGCGGAGATAGACTCGGGCGCAGGCTCTGTCACGCAAGTGCGCGAATGCGCCGCGCGCCTCACCCGCCTCGCCAAGGCAAACGATGTCGCCATCTTTCTCGTCGGGCACGTCACCAAAGATGGCTCCATCGCCGGGCCGCGCGTTCTGGAGCACACCGTGGACACCGTGCTCTATCTGGAGGGCGACCGGCATCATGCCTATCGCCTGCTGCGCGGCGTGAAGAACCGCTTCGGTGCCACTTCAGAGGTCGGCGTCTTCGAAATGAGCCGAACCGGCATGGTGGAAGTGACCAACCCTTCCGAGGCCTTTCTGGCCGAGCGCATGGCCACCGCACCAGGCTCTGCCATCACCGTGACGATGGAAGGCACCCGCCCACTGCTGGTGGAGGTGCAAGCGCTCGCCAGCACCACCGCTTTTGGCAATCCGCGGCGCACGCCCAACGGAGTGGACTTCAACCGACTGCTGCTCGTGACCGCCGTGCTCACCCGCCACATGAGCTTACGCCTAGCGGATCAAGACATTTTTGTTAACATCGTCGGCGGACTCCAGATTCAGGAACCGGCGGCCGACCTTGCCATTTCGGCCGCAATTGCCTCTTCGGCAAAAAACCAGCCAGTACCGGCCGACATGGTGCTGCTGGGCGAAATCGGCCTTTCGGGCGAGCTGCGGGCGACCGGGCAGCTGCCGGCGCGCCTACGCGAAGCGGTGAAGCTCGGGTTCAAGCGCGCAGTCATTCCCAGTTCGGCCACGCATGCAAACGGTTTGCCACGTGACCTAGAAATCACCCGCGCCCGCGCGTTGCGCGACGCGCTCAATACCGCGCTGTCGGCGCGGTAATTGCGTCTTTTCTTTTTGACTTTCGCCGAGGCATGTGTTAGGATGGTTGCGCGTTTGGCGCGCACAATAATCATTCGCGCGAGCGCCCTGGCCTTATTTCGTCGTCATCATGCGCTTTTCGGTCGGTATTATGCTAGCCACAAGCAGGCAATAACTCTCAGTGCTTTTGCCTGCAATCGAAAAGTGAAACACGCAGAGCGAGTCACCGGGCCAGGTACTCGCTCTTTCGTTTTATGGAGACATTATGAGAGCAGATTCAACGTCACGGATTGTCGGCTTGATTGGCTTCGCCATCGGCGGGTTCTATCTGGAAGAGCGTGCGCCACGGCTCATCCATGAGCTGCTTTCCGCCGAGTTGCGCCTCTGGATTTTTCCCATCGCCGGAGCGCTGCTCGGGGTACTGCTGACGCCATACCTCAGCACGCGCCCGGCGCGCACGCTGCGAAAAATCCTCGGGCAGACTCCAACGCAGGTGTTGCTCGCCGGGTTGATAGGCCTGGTGGTGGGTTTGCTGGTGGCGGCACTGCTGGCTTGGCCGCTCTCCACCCTTCCACAGCCGCTCAATCAGATTCTGCCCTCGGCCGGCGCAATCCTGTGCGCGTGGCTGGGAATCACGGTGTTCGTCGCGCGGCGCGCGGAGATTATAGGTTCCTTTCACCTGCGTTCTCGGAGCGCGGCGGAGGAGCCGGGCGCCCTGGAGCAAAACGGGCACGGCGTCTTGCTGGATACCAGCGTCATTATAGATGGCCGCGTGTCCGACATCAGCAAAACTGGCTTCATCAGTGGGCCGATTCTGGTGCCGCGCTTCGTGCTGAACGAATTGCAGCATATAGCAGATTCTGCTGAATCGATGCGGCGCAGCCGTGGTCGGCGCGGATTAGAGATACTGAACAGGTTGCAGAAGGAATCGAATGTTCCAGTGAAGGTGACAGATATGGATGTGCGAGGCGTGCGCGAGGTGGACGACAAGCTGGTGATGCTGGCAAAACAACTTCACTGCCCGGTGGTCACCAACGACTATAACTTGAACCGTGTCGCCGAGCTGCAGGGCGTGACCGTACTGAACATCAACGAGCTGGCCAATGCTGTCAAAACAGTCTGCCTGCCCGGAGAGAAAATGGAAGTGAGAATAAATCAGGACGGCAAGGAAGAGGGTCAGGGCGTGGGCTACTTGGAGGATGGCACCATGGTAGTGGTTGATGATGGCCGCCGGCGCATGAACAATAAGGTCACGGTAGTGGTGACGAAAGTGCTTCAAACCTCGGCAGGCCGGATGATCTTCGCGCGGCTGGAAGAGAAGCACCGGGAGGCGTGACCGCGAATCACGATGACGCTGCAAGTCTACAACACACTCACCCGCCAGAAAGAGCCTTTTACCCCGATTGAGCCCGGGTGCGTGCGCATGTACGTGTGCGGCCCGACCGTGTACGACCATGCCCACATTGGCCACGCGAAGTTATATGTCTCCATGGACATTATTGTGCGCTATCTGCGCTACACGGGGCGGGATGTGCTTTACGTCCAGAACATCACCGACGTCGGCCATTTGCTTGAAAGCGGCGAGGACCGCATCCTGAAGGGCGCCCGCCGGGAGAAAACCGACCCCATGCAAGTGGTGGAGCGCTACATGCGCTCATACATGGACGACATGGATGGGCTGCGCGCCATCCGCCCGGACATCATGCCCCGCGCCACCGGGCACGTGCCAGAGCAAATCGCCGCCGTGGAGCAGTTAATTGAGAGCGGACACGCCTACGAGGTGAAGGGGTCGGTGTATTTCGATGTCTCCTCCACGCCCAATTACGGCAAGCTATCGGGCCGCAAGGTGGAAGAATTAGAGGAAGGCGCGCGCGTGGACGTGCGCGCGGAGAAGCGCCGTCCGCAGGATTTTGCGCTCTGGAAGCGCGCCGAACCGGAGCACATTATGCGCTGGCGCAGTCCATGGGGAGAAGGTTTTCCGGGCTGGCACATAGAATGCAGCGCCATGGCCGGGAAGTACCTCGGCGCGAACTTCGATATTCACGGTGGCGGGCTCGAGAACATCTTTCCGCACAATGAATGCGAGATAGCGCAGTCGGAAGCGCTGAGCGGAAAGCCTTTCGCCAATTACTGGTTGCACGCCGGCTCACTCACTGTCGACGGCGTGAAAATGAGCAAGAGCTTGGGGAACTCCGTGACAATTCGGAAGGCGTTGCAGCAATACCCTGCGGAGGTGTTGCGCTTCTTCATACTCTCCAGCCATTACCGCAGCCCGATTGATTATTCTGAGGACGCGCTGGCGGCCGCAGGCAGAGGTTGGGAACGGCTAATTGCCCCGGCGCTGGCGACGCAACAGGCGCTGCGCCAGCCGCCAGCGCCCGATAACGCTGCGGTTGATTTTTCCGACCGGCTGGAAAACACCCGCGCAGAGTTCAGCACTGCCATGAACGATGATTTCCACGCGCCCGCCGCGCTGGCGGCGTTATTCGACTTTGCAAAACAGGTCAACACACTGCTGGCAGCACATCCCCGCCCGCACGATGAGACGCTGAACGCAATCGCCGCACTCTACCAGGAACTGGCCGGTGACGTACTCGGGGTGCTGCCCGTGGAGAGCGCAGACCCTAGCGGAAGCGCCGCGCGTGAGGAAACACTCATGCGGCTGCTGGCCGAAATCCGCGCTGAAGCCCGCGCACGTAAGGATTTCGCCACCTCCGACAGAATCAGAGAGCAGCTCGGTCAGGCCGGCGTGGCGCTGGAAGACGGCAAATCGGGCACCAGCTGGAGAATCAACGCGCCGACCGCAAATGACTGAACTGCTTTATCGTCGCAACGCGCTGCTGGAGACAATGTCCGCCGGCAGACGCAAGTTTGTGCGGCTGCTGCTGTCACGCGAATCCACGCCAACAAGTAACGCCACACTTGTCGCCGCCGCCGAGAGCCGCGCAATACGCATCGAGCGCGTGCCTCGAGCAGAAATCAGACAGCGGGCCGGCGACAGCGCGCACCAGGATGCGCTACTGGAAGTGCATCCTTACCCGTATGCCAGTATCGCAGAAATGCACACCCGCGCGGCAGCCCTGCGCGAAGCACCTTTGTTGCTGATGTTGGATTTGCTCCAATCTCCGGGAAACTTCGGGCGCTTGCTGCGCACCGCGGAGGCGGTCGGCGTGCACGGGGCGCTCATCCAGAAGAGACGCGCTGGAGGGGTGACGCCCGCCGTGGTGGCAGCCTCTATGGGAGCAAGCGAGCACCTTTTGATTGCTCGCGTCACCAACGTAGCCAACGCCATCGAGCAGTTGCGCAGCGGCGATATATGGGTGGCTGGCCTCGACCCGGGCGCGGGAAGCCACCCCATTGGCGTGAGCGATCTCAACCGCCCGTTGGCGCTGGTGGTTGGCAACGAAGGCAAGGGATTGCGTCGCCTGGTGCGAAAGCGCTGTGATTTCCTCATCAACATCCCCATGCTAGGTCGGGTGCAGTCACTCAACGCTGCGGTGGCTGGGTCTCTGGCGCTTTATGCCGCCCGGAACGCGCGCGATGCAATCACCGCAGCGCCCACCATTGACGAGTCTTCCCATCCCTGTTAGACTTGCGCCGGTTCGCTCAGGGAGAAGAAGCCGGGTTTGAGGAGAGTGCTTGACCGCTAACACCAAACCTTGGTATAATCGGCGTGGCGCCAGCGGAAGGGCGCTCTTTTTAACTTAGCTGCTCGTATTTGGGTCGCGCCGACGTAGCTCAATTGGCAGAGCAAGCGCCTTGTAAGCGCTAGGTTATGGGTTCGAGTCCCTTCGTCGGCTCAACTGGGGCAGGCGCCGGAGATGGTGAGCCGGGCCGGTCTGTAAAATCGGTGGCATTCGCCT
>DASCOB010000074.1:0-18014 GCA_036011785.1 Anaerolineales bacterium
GCATGTACGTCGATGGCATACTTGGCTAGCCCGCGCCGCTCTGTGGGCCCCCAGCTTTTTTCAACAATGTCTTTCAGGGTCTTGCGATCCAAGCTAAGCTCAGCACACACATGTTTCAATTTGCAGTTCTCTGCCTCCACTTGTCCCTGGTACGGTTTTAGGGGATGCTTGCCTGCCAGCTACACAGGTGTAAGAGTGTTTTGTTAGAGGTCCAGTCTTCCTATTCTGTGCTTGCGGAGAATGGTTTCCACCATGTCCTCGGTGCTGCCGAAACCCAGATCCTTAGCTACGCCCTCGAGGCGAACCGCCAAAGTGTCGGTTGTTGCACTTTTGCTACCCTTAGGACGACCGCGTTTCTGCGGCGCACCCGGCCTGGCTACGGCCTTCTTTGGAGTAGAGGACACTTTCTTGACCCGTCGCGCTTTCTTTTTTGGTCTCCCTAATTTCTTCTTCGTAGCAGCCTTTTTTTGTTTACCGGCTTTACTTTTGCGACCTCCGATCTGACTCTTACGCTTCAAAACGGTCTGCTTCGAGGCTCCTGCGGCCGCTGAGACCTTGCCGCCCAAGAATTTTTCTAACTTAGCGAGGTTTTTTCCCCGTGGCAAAACTTTGCCAGCTTCCCAATTCAAAATAGTGTTTGCTGTGACGTCAAGTGTAGAGGCCAGCGCCTTCTGGGTTAGACCTAGGCTTTTGCGGTGTTTTCTAATAGGCAGTGTCATGATGAACCTCGTCTCACATACCCTTTCGCGTTTATTTTTGGCCGTCACTTGCAAAACTTCTTAATGCAAATGGCAAGTCAGACATAAGAATAGGGGCAAAACCATCCGCATTAATTATAAGCAATGTCAAAACGCTACAAGGAATTCTAAAGCAATCCGACAAATGTGAACTTAACACTGTATACCATAAAGCCACTCATCTAGCAACTGACGTCGGTTCAACGAACGGCACTAGTAAGTAATCCGAGCCGAACGATTCGGGAATCAATGTGAGATGACCGCCATGTGATTTGCAAGCGGGACATGAAAGAGATGGCCTGCTGGAAGAATTGGCGGTGATATTCATGGCCAAATGGTGCACCTGTCTGGCTGGTTCCTCGGCGGCTGAATGACGCATGTACACGAAAATATGCCGTTCTACGAACCCTATCAGAATTAATGCAAACGCTATGTGCGTCAATCGTGGGTACCCACTAGCATCGGCTGCAGCTACGATAATCGTACTGCCGATTTTCGTGTGGTTGGCGGCGGGTAGTCGCCAAGAATCGAATGTCTTATCCTGGTCGCAGACTGCAACCCCTATCTGGCGTCTGCGGCGTCGCTGGAGGCCGGGATACACGGCCTCCAGCAGAGCAGATTGAGCCCCCGCCAATTTTCGAAGGCGATTTTTCGGCGCGGATGATCGCCCCAAGGTCCCACGCAGTCTTCAGGGAGCGATTGACCTGATGACAGAAAGCGCCGTATTGCGCACCGCCTTAGGGGAAACAGTGCTCGAACACTACGCGCACTTCTTCTGCACCGAGCATCGCAAATACGATGCAGCGGTGACGAACTGGGAACGCGAACGCTGTTTCGAGCGCGTGTAGATTGGATAATCCGCGCTTCAGGACGTGGAATGCCATAGCACTACGCCTGTGGGGTCTATGGCGGTGCCGTGCGGAGTAGTCAAGCTCGTCAGCAATTTTGTTGCTTGCGCTGTCTTGCTGGCGTCCTTTGCCTATCCATCGGCGCCCGCATGTTCCGCATAGGCGGCGTGGACCGGCGCGCCGCCAACAATCACCTTCGAAAAGTTGGTGCGCGCCCACAATCATGGCGCAGTGGCGGGCGCTATCGAAATCTGCAATGCGCAACCTGTCGCGGTAGTCGTAGCCCGTGTTTGGCGGGCGGATGCGGTGGAGGTCTAGCATGTCCTCGTCGGAAAAGACGATGGCTTAATCGATTGTGGCCGTCCTGCTCAGTCACGGGTCGCAGCCGAATGGGACGACTTATCTTCCAATGACGAGTTCATGTTCAGTGGTAACACTTGACACACGAGTACGGAGTCGATAAAATAATTACACGAAAATTGAAATAAATGTAGCTGTGTGACGGAACGATTCCAGACTATTCAGCTCGGCAGGGTAACGGTACCTATGCCACGCACCACCGACCATAAATAAATGGAGGAAAAATGGCCAAGACGAGAATGACACCCAGCGAGGCATTGGTGGAAACCCTGGTGGCTGAAAAAATTAACACAGTTTTCGGGATTGTGGGTTCAGCCTTTATGGACGCGCTCGATATTTTCCCGCAGGCGGGGATTCGCTTTGTCTCTGTGGCGCACGAACAGGCGGCTGGACACGCCGCTGATGCCATGGCTCGAGTGACCGGCCGCCCACAGGTCTGCATTGCGCAGAACGGGCCCGGCGTCGCGAACTTTGTTTCGGCGATAACGGCTGCCTACTGGGCGCACTCGCCGGTGGTCTGCATCACCCCGGAGACGGGCTCCGGCGGTATCGGTACGGGCGGTTTTCAGGAATTGGATCAGATGCCGATGTTCGCGGCCCAGACTGTCTATCAGGTGCGTGTCAACCGGCAGGACCGCATGGCTGAACTGGCTCGGCGCTGTTTTTATCTGGCGAAAGTTGAGAACGGACCGACGCAACTCAATGTCCCTCGCGATCGATTCTATGGCGAGGAGGAATATGAGATATATCCCAGCCTGGACATATCCCGGGGTCCGGGGTCCGGGCAGGCTCTGCAGCAGGCGCTGAGTCTACTGCTGTCTGCGCAGTACCCTGTCATTCTGGCGGGTGGCGGCGTCTCGCAGGGCGACGCTCTGGATGAGGTCACTGAACTGGCTGAGTACCTGACTGTGCCGGTGGTGAACAGCTATCTGCACAACGACACTTTCCCGAGCAGGCACCCGCTGTCTGTGGGCCCAATCGGTTACTGTGGCTCAAAGGCGGCCATGCGCACGCTGGCAAAAGCGGATGTGGTGCTCGCTCTCGGAACGCGGCTGGGGCCATTCGGTACGCTGCCCCAGTACGACATGGATTATTGGCCGGAGCAGGCGCGCATCGTTCAGGTGGATGTCGATCACAAAGTACTCGGGTTGACCAAGCGGGTGGATGTGGCCGCCCATGCTGACGTGGGCGAATTCACCGGAGAATTGACGGCGTCGGTGAAGGCGCAGAAACCCGACCTGAAACCGGATATGGACCGCATGGAGGATATCGATCAGGAGAAGCGCGAATGGGCCGCAGAAAAAGAAAGCTGGTCCAGTTCAACTAGCACGTTGATGCACCCACGCCGCTTCCTGCGTGAGATTTCGGAGGCCGTTCCGGAAGGTTCCATCGTAACCACCGACATCGGCAACAACTGTTCGATTGCAAATGATTACTTCCATTTTAGCGGCGTGCGCCAGCACATCGCGGCGCTGAGCTGGGGCAATTGTGGCTTTGCCATGGGCGCAGCCATCGGTGCGAAATGCGCCCGCCCGGATGCGCCTGTCTTCGCTTTCCAGGGTGATGGTGCATATGGCATCGGCGGCCTGGCGGAGGTGATGACGCTGGTGCGTGAGCAAATTCCGGTGATTGCCATTGTGGCCAATAACCACGAATGGGGTGCTGAGAAGAAGAATCAGATCGACTACTATGGCGACCGCTTCCTCGGCACCAACCTGCGTGAGAACCCTGATTATGCCGAGCTGGCGCGCCACATGGGCGCGCTTGGTTTTCGCGTGGATGATTACCGCGATGTGCAGGATGTGGTGCGCGAAGCGGTTGCCTCTGGGCGCCCGTGCGTGATTGATGGGGTGATTGAGGGTGGCGAAAACGTGCTGGCTGAACCGTTCCGGCGTGACGCGTTAAAAGTGCCCGAGCGCATGCTGGAAAAATACTGGCATCCCGCGTGAACGCAGGCCGCTG
Organism: Anaerolineales bacterium; assembly: GCA_036011785.1. Taxonomy (GTDB): domain Bacteria; phylum Chloroflexota; class Anaerolineae; order Anaerolineales; family UBA11657; genus CAJWGI01. Next base: position 3,908 of record DASCOB010000074.1, read on the forward strand.
ATGTTGGAAAGCTCCTTCCCGAGTAAGTAGAGATGCAGACCACAGGCAATTCACGGCCGGAAATGCAGACAATCTGGCACCCGCTCACACAGCACAAACCGTTGCTAGAAAACCCGCCCGCACATATTGTGGAGGCAGATGGATGTTATCTCAAGGCGCGGGATGGCAGAACCTATCTGGACGCGGTGGCCGGAATCTGGTGCGTGAATGTCGGACATGGCCGCAAAGAGATGGCCGCGGTTGCCAGCAAGCAGATGGAGCAACTGGCCTTCCTCACCCCGACAATGACGCATGACCCGGGCGTGAAGCTCACCAGCAAGCTGCTCGACATGGTGGGCATGGAGGGGAGGGTGTATCTTTCAAATAGCGGCTCGGAGGCGAATGAGGCTGCCTTCAAAATAATCTGGCAATACCACGCGCAATCAGGTGAACCGGGTGGCCAGCAGCGCTATAAAATCATCTCCCGCTATCGTGCCTACCATGGAAACACGCTCGGAGGCATGAGCGCTACCGGGCAGGCGGAACGGAAAGTCGGTTATGGCGTGGGAGTGCCGGGATTCTTGCATATCCCGCCGCCCTATCCTTACCGTGCCAGTGACAGTCAGACCCCGTCCGAACACGGGCTGGAGTGCGTCCAGATGCTGGAAGATACAATAGTCTACGAGGGGCCGCAAACGGTGGCTGCCTTCATCATGGAGCCAATAATCTCCGGCGGCGGCGTGTTGATTCCGCCGGATGAATACTTGCCTAAAGTGCGCGAGGTGTGCGACAAATACGGTGTGTTGCTCATTCTCGACGAGGTGGTCTCGGGCTTTGGGCGCACCGGAAAAATGTTTGCTTACCAGCACTGGAAGGTGAAGCCTGACATCTTCACCTTTGCGAAAGGGATCGCGAGCGGTTATATGCCGCTGGGAGCCACCCTTGTTCGTCAGGAGATATTCGATGCATTTCTCAGTGAGCCCGGCGATCTGGCGCATTTTCGGCACATTAACACCTATGGCGCGCATCCGGTGGCGGCTGCGGTTGCGCTCAAGAACATTGAGATTCTGGAGAAAGAAAAACTGGTCGAGAATTCCGAAAAGCAAGGCGCGTATTTGCTGCGCCAGCTGGATGAACTGACCGAACATCCCTATGTGGGCGACGTGCGCGGGCGTGGGCTGTTGGCTGGGGTTGAGCTGGTCTCCGACAAGGGTTCGAAGGCGCCACTCGCCGGAGACAAGGTCGGCGCTGTGATTAATAGCTGCAAACAACACGGTGTGCTGCTGGGGCGAAATGGAAACACGGTGCCGGGTCTTTCGAATGTGGTATTAGCCGCGCCGCCGCTGATCGCCGGCGAGGCCGAGATAGACACAATCGTGAACGCGCTGAAATCCGCGCTGATGGACATTCTGTAATATCCATTGAAAGTGTGCTCGCAGTCATCGCCTGGTGTCGACACGGCAAAACGTGTGGGCGTCTGGCGCAGAGTGGTTGATGGGAGGAGACTATGAAAATTGGAATCCCGCGAGAGACAAAGGAAATGGAAAACCGCATCGGCCTGACTCCGGGCGGGGCGGCCGCGCTGCATGGTCGTGGTCATGAGGTGCTGGTGGAGACCACTGCTGGCACAGGCAGCGGCTTTGAGGATGAGGAATACCGTCAATCTGGCGCTCGTATCGTGGATGCGGCGGAGGAGGTCTGGGCTGCAGACATGGTCTGCAAGGTGAAAGAACCGATGCCGGAAGAATATCCCTTATTCCGCCCCGATCTGGTGCTGTTCACTTACCTGCACCTTGCCGCCGAGGGAGCGCTCTCCCGGGCGCTGCTCGAAAGCAGAGTCACTGCCATCGCATACGAGACCGTGCAGCTGGAAAACGGCGCGCTGCCGTTGCTGACGCCCATGTCCGAGGTGGCCGGGCGTATGGCGGTGCAGGTTGGCGTGCATTTTCTTGAAAAGACAAACGGCGGCCGGGGCGTGCTGCTGGGCAGCGTGCCGGGCGTGAAACCCGGGGTGGCGGTGATTATCGGTGGCGGCGTGGTCGGGCTAAATTCGGCCAAGATGGCGGTTGGTCTCGGCGCACGAGTGATAATGCTGGATATTAACGCGCAGCGCTTGCGCCAACTCGATGATATCTTCAACGGACGCGTGGAAACGGTGATGTCCAACCAATTCAATATCGCTCGGGCAGCGGAGGCCGCAGATTTGCTCATCGGGGCGGTGCTGCTTGCCGGAGCGCGTGCGCCGACGCTGGTGACCGAGGAGATGGTGAAGTCGATGAAGCCCGGCGCGGTGATAGTGGATGTGGCCATCGATCAGGGCGGTTGCGTGGAAACGATTGACCACGTCACTTATCACGGCGATCCGACCTATGTGCGCCACGGTGTGGTGCACTACTCGGTGGGCAACATGCCGGGGGCCGTCCCGCGCACTTCCACTCTGGCGCTCACAAATGTCACCCTGCCGTACGCACTGCGCCTCGCCGATGAGGGTTTCCGGGTGGCCTGCAAAGCCGACAGCGCGCTTGCGCAAGGCCTTAATACGCTTGGCGGACACGTCACCCATGCGGCTGTGGCACGCTCGCTAGGGTATGATTACGCGCCGGCCGAAAGATTGCTGTAACGCTCTGAGCTGACATTGTGATGATGGCAACGGAAGAACAGCTACCCGCACAGGCACAAGTGGTGGTTGTCGGCGGCGGTATCGTCGGTTGCAGCGTAGCCTATCATCTCACTAAATTGGGGGTCAGCGATGTGCTGTTGCTGGAGCGAAAAAAACTTACCTGCGGAACCACTTGGCATGCTGCCGGGCTGGTCGGGCAGCTGCGTGCCACCCAGAATCTCACTCGCCTGGCGCAATACAGCGCGGAACTGTTCGGCAATCTGGAAAATGAAACCGGCCGCGCCACCGGATTCAAGCAGTGTGGCTCACTCGCTGTCGCGAACAACGCGGAACGCTTCGAGGAGCTGAAGCGGGGCGCGTCCATGGCCAAGTGCTTCGGGGTGGAAGTGGAAATCATCTCCGCTGCCGAGGCTGCGCGCATGTGGCCGCTGATGAATGCGCGCGATCTGGTCGGCGCGGTTTATCTGCCGCACGATGGGCAAACAGACCCGACCGACACCACACTCGCGCTGGCGAAGGGCGCGCAAATGGGTGGCGCTACCATTGTTGAACAGGTCGCGGTGACTGGTATTCACCGCAAGAATGGGCGCGTGACCGGCGTGGCCACCAGCCGAGGAGATGTGCTGGCGGATACCGTGGTCAACTGTGCGGGCATGTGGGCGCAGCATCTGGGCGCGCTCTGTGGCGTCAACGTTCCGCTGCACGCGGCCGAGCATTTTTACATCGTCACCGTGCCCATTGATGGGTTCCCGACTGATCTGCCGGTGCTGCGTGACCCCGACAGTTATACTTATTTCAAGGGCGAGGCTGGCGCGATTATGGCCGGGTTCTTCGAGCCGAACGCCAAGCCGTGGGGGATGGACGGAATTCCGGAGGACTTCGAATTTGGCACGCTGCCGGAAGACTGGGACCACCTTGAACCGGTGCTCGAAAAGATGATGCAGCGTGTGCCTGTTCTGGAAGACACTGGGGTGCACACCTTTTTCAACGGGCCGGAAAGCTTTACTCCTGACGACAATTACCATCTGGGCGAGGCCCCGGAACTGAAAGGGTTCTTTGTGGCAGCCGGTTTCAATTCCATCGGGATTGTCTCTTCCGGTGGAGCCGGCAAGGTCCTGGCCGATTGGATTGTCAATGGCCACCCCCCCATGGATCTCTGGGATGTGGACATTCGCCGAAACATGTTCTTTCAAGGCAATCGTAACTATCTGCGCGCGCGTGTCACCGAGGGACTGGGGCTGCTCTACGAAATGCACTGGCCGTTCAAGCAATACCGCACCGGCCGGGGCGTGCGCAAGTCGCCTCTGCACGCGCGCATGCAAGCGCAGGGCGCCTGCTTCGGCGAAGCCGCCGGCTGGGAACGCCCGAACTGGTTCGCGCCGGAGGGGGTGACACCGGAGTACGAGTATTCCTATGGACGCCAGAACTGGTTCGAGTTCTCCGCCTGTGAGCACCGTGCGGTGCGCGAGAACGTGGGCCTCTTTGACCAGACCTCGTTCGTGAAATTCCTACTGCAGGGCCGCGACGCAGTGCAAGTGCTCAACCGCGTCTGTGGCAACCAGCTCGATGTGCCGGAAGGAAAGATCGTGTACACGCAGCTGCTCAATGAGCGTGGCGGAATCGAGGGCGACGTGACCATCACTCGTCTGGCTGAGGACGCTTTCTTCATTGTGGACTCGGGCGTTGCGCAGACGCGCAATTACTATTGGATCCGGAGCCAGATTCGCCCCGACGAGTACGCGAACCTGACTGACGTCACTTCCGCTTATGCCGTGCTGGGGGTGATGGGACCAAACTCGAGAACATTCTTGCAGAACCTGACCTCTGCGGATCTCTCCAATGCGGCCTTCCCCTTTGCCACGGTGCAGGAGATCGAGCTGGGCTACGCGCGCGTACGCGCTGCGCGCATCACCTACGTCGGCGAGCTGGGCTGGGAACTGTATATCCCCACCGAGTTCGCCGTCGGAGTCTATGATGTTATCGAGCAGGCGGGCAAAGCCGTGGGGCTCGCGCACTGCGGCTATCACGCCCTGAACTCATTGCGCATCGAAAAAGGGTATCGGCACTGGGGCCACGACATCACCGATGAGGACACCCCTATTGAGGCCGGGTTGGGATTCGCGGTAAAATTCTCCAAACAGACGCATTTTAACGGACGTGAGCGGCTCTTGCGCCAGAAGGAATCGGGCGTAGTTAAACGTCTAGTGACATTCGCTCTGGAGGACGCAAACAGGCTGCTTTACCATAATGAGCCCATTTGCCGCAATGACGAAATTGTGGGTTACATTGCCTCCGGAATGTTCGGTCATACTATTGGCACTGCCATCGGATTGGGATACGTGAACCATGAAGATGGAGTCAGCGCTGATTATGTCTCCGCAGGAAACTATGAGCTGGAGGTATCCGGGGAGCGCGTACCCGCGCGCGCCAGTTTGCGCCCGTTGTATGACCCGCAGAACGTACGCATAAAGAACTGACAAGGGAGGCGTTTCCATGGAAAAGAACGGGCAACTTCTCAATTTCGTCAACGGGAGCTGGCAGAAATCTGGCGCCGGGGAGCATCTGGATGTGCTCAATCCGGCCACCGACAGGAAGCTTGGCGTGGTGCCACTTTCACCAGGAACGGAAGTGGGTGCTGCTGCCCGGGCTGCCTGCGCCGCGCTGCCGGACTGGCAGCGCACGCCGGTCGGTGAGCGCATCCAGCATCTCTTCAGGTTGAAGAGCTTGCTCGAGGATAATATCGATCGGCTGGCGCACGCCGTTACACTGGACAATGGCAAAACCTACGGGGAGAGCGTTGGTGAGATCGGGCGTGGAATTGAAAACGTTGAGGTGGCCTGCGGTGCGCCCTCCTTGATGCAGGGACGGAACAACGAGGATATCTCCCGTGGGGTGGATGAACATCTCATACGCCAGCCGGTGGGGGTGGTGGCAGCCATCACTCCCTTCAATTTCTCGGTGATGATTCCGTTGTGGTTTATGCCCTATGCTGTCGCCACCGGCAATTGCTTTATCCACAAGCCGAGTGAAAAGGTGCCGATGGCAACGCAGATACTGTTCGAGCTTTTCGAGCAAGCCGAATTTCCGGCGGGTGTGGTGCAGCTGGTGAATGGCAGCGCGGACACTGTCAACGCGATTCTGGACCATCCTACTATTCGCGCTATCAGCTTTGTGGGTTCCTCGGCAGTAGCGAAACTGGTTTACAGCCGCGCCACGGCCAACGGAAAGCGGGCGCAATGTCAGGGCGGCGCGAAGAACCCGATAGTAATTATGCCGGATGCGGATATGGAAAGCACGGTGCAGATCATGTCAGACGCCGCTTTCGGTTGTGCTGGGCAGCGCTGTCTCTCTGGACCCGTCGCCATCACGATCGGCGAGGCCAAAACCACGTTTGCTGAGCCAATGGCAGCGGCAGCGGCGGCGCGCACGGTCGGGTTTGGCCTTGACGAAGGCGTGCAAACCGGGCCAGTGATTACGGCTGAGAGTAAAGCGCGCGTTGAGGCACTTGTCGCGCAGGGGATGGATGAGGGCGCCACAATCTTGGTGGATGGTCGCGGCCACAAGGTACGCGGTTATGAGGACGGCTATTTTGTCGCGCCCACAGTGCTGACTGATGTGCCGCCAAATTGCGACACAGCGCAGATAGAGTTCTTCGGCCCAGTGCTCAGTCTGACACATGCCAGCGACGCTGATGAGGCCCTGCGCTTGGTGAATGACCGCGGTTACGGCAACGGGGCATGCATTTTCACCAGCGATGGCGCTACGGCGCGCAGATTCCGCAATGAGGCGGATGCTGGCAACGTAGGTATCAACGTAGCAGTGCCCGCGCCGATGGCGTTCTTTCCTTTCAGCGACTGGAATGACAGCTTCTTTGGAGACCTGCATGCCCAGGGCGTGCACGCCATCGAGTTCTTCACGCAGACAAAGGTGGTGGTGGAACGCTGGCCGCAGGCATGAGCGGGAAGCGTCGCCCATGCCGAGCGTTTTTTCCATGAGAAGGAGGATTGCTGAACGGCCAAGAATCTGGAAGTTGAGACCTTGCGGGCCACGCCAGCCCCAGTGACCCCAACCAGAAGCAAGTCGCCGGCATGCGTGACATTGGCCTTTGTGACGTGGTGAATACTGAAATCGGCAACATCATCGTAATGGGCGTCTACGCGCAATGTTTGGCGCATCTGCCTGACTTGGACCGGAAGGCACTGAGCAAGCTGATAACCAAAGCCAAGCATTGAAGATTGCGCTAGAAAGCCTGCACAACATGCCCGCCACAATCGATGCGAGTACAGTTTCTCTAGAATGAACTGGGCATCGGTGGTGACTTTAAGGGAAGAGTAGGGTGAAAATACTAGTTATTAATAGCGGGTCCTCCAGCATCAAATATCAGTTTACTGACACCCGGCTGCAGGAGCCGTTGTGCAAAGGCATGGTGGAGAGAATCGGCTCCAAGAGCAGCATCCTGACTCACCGGAGATCTAAAGAGAAAACCGCGAGCGTAGAGGTGTATGCTCCTGATCATAACCAGGCCATAAGCCACATATTCGAGACATTGACCAAGCCTACTCACCACGTGATAAAATCTTATAAAGAGATATCAGGCATAGGCCACCGCGTTGTGCATGGCGATGAGATATTTACTCGGCCCACTCTTGTAACTCCAGAGGTAATAGACACCATTGAGAAACTTAATGAACTTGCGCCCTTGCATAATCCTCCGGCCATATCGGGCATCCGTGCCTGCCAGAGATTCGCGAGAGGTGTAAGGCAGGTAGCTGTTTTTGATACAGCATTTCACCAGACTATTGAACCCTACGCATACATTTATGGCATACCGTATGAACTCTATGAGGAGCTTAAGATTAGAAGATATGGGTTTCATGGAACAAGCCACAAATATGTTGCAAAGCAAGCAGCAAAGCGGCTGAATAGAGAATTAATGGATTTAAGCCTTATCACCTGCCATCTAGGTAATGGCTGCAGCATGACAGCGGTCAAGAACGGCAGGTCTCTAGATACCAGCCTTGGATTTACACCCTTGGAAGGGCTGTTGATGGGCACTCGTTGCGGTGACATCGACCCCGCGATTGTGCTCTATTTGATGAAAAAGAGACATCTGAGCCCGGAGGCGATGGGTGACCTGCTCAACAAAAAGAGTGGGCTCCTCGGTGTCTCGGGGCTAAGTAATGACATGAGGGATTTATTGGAAGCAGCCGCCTCGGATAATGAGCGCGCAAAACTTGCTATAGAAATGTTCTTGTACCGCATAAAGAAGTACATTGGAGCATATGCAGCGAGCATGGACGGTTTAGATGCTGTCGTTCTGACGGCGGGCATCGGTGAGGATGTACCTTTTGTCAGGGAGAGAATAGCGAAAGATCTGAAAAATTTTCTGAAGAATTTCAGAGCCAGGATACTGGTCATACCTACTGATGAGGAGATGATGATTTCACAGGAGACAGCCGACCTGTTGAAAGGCCTGCGCGGACAAGGGTGACATCTGCCTTTCTCGGGAGAGAAAAGGTTGTCTATCATCTTGGCGGGGAGTTGTAGTGTGAGGAAGCCTTAGTGGGCGCGCCACTGTTTTTGCGATTCCCAATTTGGATGCCGCTAATATTGGGTGCAAGATGGCGCAGTAGTTCTAATAGTCGACTTTTCGCCCAGCATTATTTTCCGCGCAATTGCCCAGCGTCCGCGCCCTGGGTGCGGCCGTGGTCGGTTTCAGCGTCGTAGGTCAGGTTGCGATCACGGAACTTGGCGTGGTTCGACGTAACGTCCGCATTTGCCTGCTCGCACTCGGTCGCGGTGCGCACCTTCTCTTCGTTCGCTGCCGTCAATTCCACTAGCTCCTCTCGGTGCCCATCCTCGTGGACCAGCAGCGCGTTGTAGAAACTGAGCCACTCGGCCTGAAGCGCCTCTGAACCCTGCGCAAAGTTGACCCAGTGCGGCATGGATGTTTCGATTCCCGTGCTAATTTGCGCCTGTTCTAGGCGCGTGCAATCGGCTGCCTGATAGCTCCACGAGAAGCGCGTCACCCCGGCCATCGGCTCTCCGTCCACCGACGGCGCGCCTGCGCGCATGTTGTCATAGACCTCATCCCCGCTCGCGCCGTTGACCTCGTAATGTGTGCAGTAATCGCACAGCGGATAGTCGGAGGCCACTGCGGGTTCCGGTTCTGCCTCCCCCGCGGCCTGCTGTAGGTTTACGGCCGCCCCGGCCACATCCATCGAGCTGCTGATGGTGGTAGGCGGATTTTGGTAAAAGGAGGCATCTAGGCCGGAGGCCACCAGTTCGCCCGTGGCTGTACCGGAGCCATCCCAGGCGAAAAGCTCGTTCTCCGGCGTGACGAAATACCAGTCGCCGCTGGAGGCCTGCAGCCATTTCTCGGCGCGACCGCCCCAATTGTCGTTTTTTGGACTGTACACAAATTCATGGAAATTGTGCAGGCGCATCCATTCCGGCTGCTCAACTGCACTGTGGAAAGTTAAGCGCATGCTCTCCGGGTTTCTTATCACCACCGCCAGCGCCGCCGTGACAGTAGCGAACATCATAATCATGATTGGGTGGTTCCACTTGATGTGGATGCCTTTGATGGTCATTGTTCGTTTCCTTCCGCCGCGCTGGTTTGCAGGGCGCTGATTCGCGCGCGCAACTGTGCGATCTCGGTGGGGAGCTCCGGCTCAAGCAGCACCCCGATGGTTCTGGCACGGTGCTTGCGGTTGGCGAGCTCAATGGTCAGGCGCAGCCGCGCCGCGCGGCCAGGCTGTGCGCGGTCGTCCAGCATGGCCGGGCGCCCCGGGCTGCCCGTCACGTGCGCATATTCTCCCTCGGAGAGAACAGCGCCAATCTCATCGCGCAGCTCATTTATGAGTATATTCCGCTCATGCTGATACGCCAACTGAAAACCGAGGTACCAGACCAGCAGCCCGAGCGCCGCAATCAGAATGCTCAGAGCTGTGCCCACGCCGGGGGAGCGCCCACCGTAATTGTGCAGTGCGTGCAAGGCGTACGCGCCCAGCAGCCCGCCCGTGATGTACCCGGCAGCTTTCCAAAAGCCGAGCGCGTGGCGCGCCATCCCAAAACCGGCGCCGACCAAGCCCGAGTACATCGCATGTGAGATACCGAACACCAGCCCGCGTAAAACGAACAGCTCGAAGAGCGCGTACCAGCCTCCGCTTTGCAGCGCATCCAAATAATAGATGTAATTTTCAGCGGTGGCGAATCCCAGACCGACCATCGCGCCGTACACCATGCCGTCCAGCACACCGTCGAACTCCTGCCGCGCCAGCACGAAGACTGCGGCGATGGCAAGCGCCTTGAGAAATTCCTCCACGGCGGGCGCCACCAGCGTGTTTACGGTGTCGCGCGATAGCCAGGCCAGCGGGCTGATGAGTTGCGGGTTGAGCAGCTCGCTCAGCAGCACTGACGGCACCGTGCCCCATAGGAACACCAGCACCAGAAAATGGATTGGCTCGTGCTCATAGCGGTCGGCGCGGTAAAAGAGCAGCGCGAACAACGTGCCGGGGATGGCGCATGCCAGCAGAGAAGCAACTATCGCTACAGAGGGCTGGATCACACTGGCATTCTAGCACGACCCGGGCGCGAGGTCAGTGGCCAGGACGGTCGCGCAAAACGCCGCCGCGAGCCTGGTGCGCCTGGCCAATGACAAGAAATATGTTCGGGTCCACCTCCAGCACCAGCTGACGGAGCGCCTCCACTTCTGAGCGGCTGATGGCGCAGAAGAGCACCGATTTCTCTTGCCCGGAATATATGCCCTGCGCCTGCCATGTTGTCACCCCTCGGTGAAAGCGGTGCACGATTGCGTCGCCGACCTCGCTGGGGTGTCTGGTGACCACTGTGACCGTGCGCACTATGCTCGGCCCTTCCAGCGTGAAATCGATAGCCAGCCCGCAGATAAACACGGCCAGTACCCCGAACAGGGCCGATTCCCAGCCGAACACCCAGCCGGCCAGCAGAATTCCGCTGTCAGTCAGCAGCAGGATCTGGCTCATCGGCCAGCCAGTGAAGCGCTGCAGAATGCGCGCGTACACGCCGGTGCCGCCGGTGCTGCCCCGTCCACGGAAAATCAATCCAACGCCGACTCCGGCGGTCAGGCCACCATAGAGCACATTTAGCATCGGGTTCTCCGATAGCGGCGTGAGATGCGGGGCCGAAAGATCAATGGCGGCCGAAATAAGCAGCGCGACCCAACCGGTGCGGATCAGAAAGCGCCAGCGACCGAGATATCTAAATCCGAAGAACAGCCCGGGCAGGCGCAGCAGCAGCAGCCCCACTCCGAGCGGCAGGCCGAAATAATGGCGCGCAACGAGCCCGAAAGCCAGAAAACTACCGTCCGGAATGTGCATCGGCGCCAGGAACATATTTGTGGACACGGCAATACACAGTGCCCCGGCTGTGAGCAGCACGAAATCGCGCAGCCGCTGCAGCCATGTCGTCGTCGCCATTCGGCGCCATTTGGTGCTGAAATCATGTTTCTTTTTGGTCATCAGAACCCTCTCGATTTACGATGTTAACGGCCAATTCATTACAAAGCGCGGCAGTATACCGCTGTATCATGGTTCCGTCCAGACTCAATTGCGCACGCGACCAACCTTAGCTACGCTGACATGACCGATGCCACCCTCGACGCCGCAATTCTTTTCCACGCTTTCCTCGATGCGGGCAATCCGAGTGAGGCCGACCTGCAGGTCGGCCAGAAGGCCACCCCCTTGAAATATGGGATAATTTGCCGATGACCCAGACCACAGCGCAGGTCCTCGCGGACGAATTACACTCCGCTGGTGTCCGCTCCGTTTTCGGCCATCCGGGTGGCGAAGTCGTCGATCTGATTCATGCGTTTGAATCGGCAGGTATCCAGTTTGTGCTCATGGGCCACGAGTCTGCGGCAGCCCTCGCAGCCGGAACTGTGGGGCAGGCTACTGGCTCTCCTGGAGTTTGCCTAGCTACGTTGGGGCCAGGCGCGTGTAATTTAGTGCTTGGCGTCGGTGACGCGTTACTTGACCGGCACCCGGTGCTAGCTCTATCGGCCCGCACGGCGACATCGCTCGCAGGTTGGCACAGCCATCAGAACCTGGAACTCAATGCGATGTTCGCGCCGATTACCAAAGCTTCTGTCTCCTTACATGGCACAGGCACGCGGGAGACGCTCCGACGCGCGATCGATATTGCGCTGACGCCGCCCCGCGGCCCTGTCTACCTGAGCCTGCCGGGGGATGTGGCCACGCAGCCTGATGAAGATCGCGCTGGGGCCAGTCTCTCGATCGAGCCATCTCCGCCGACTGACCAGCATACGCTTGAAAAAATCCAGACGGCCCTTAATCGAGCAAAGCGGCCTGCGGTAGTGGTCGGAATTGCGCTCGACCAGCGGAAGGATGCACCCGGCGTGCGCAGTTTCCTGGCGCATACGGGCATCCCTTACGCCGATACGCCGAAGACGAAGGGGTTGGCAGACCCCACTGCGGATGCCTTTCTGGGAACGTGCCTCTCCGCCTCCGGTGATGCTTTGATCGCTGAGTTTCTACGCCAGTGCGATTTTATCCTTGGCCTTGGCTTCGATCCGGTCGAATCGGTACACGATTGGCATCTCGCGCAAAACTACTACGCTGTGACAAATGCACCTACGGACTTTGAAACCTATCGCCCGCATGTGCAAGTTGTCGGTGATGTCAGCGCTGTACTATCACAACTGACGCGGGACTACAACGGAAAGCCTGCGTGGCAGGCATCTGATGGGACACGGGTGCGCGCGAGCGTGCAGGCAGCCATCACTCCCGCGGTCTCGGCCACGAACGCCGGTCTGGCCCCATACCACGTCGCCCGTGTCATGCGCGACATTCTGCCACCCGAAACCCGCCTGTCAGTGGATACCGGCTCCCACAAGTTGCTGTTTGCACAGGCGTGGCAGACAGGTGAGCCACTGACGTATTTCAATTCTAACGGCCTGTCCTCCATGGGACTGGCCGTCCCTGGCGCGATCGCACTGGCATTGCTGGACCCGGCGCGACCAACCGTCGGGGTCGCCGGGGACGGTGGTTTTGGAATGATGGTGCAGGAGTTAGAAACCGCAAACCGCCTGGGCCTGGCGCCGTTATTCGTCGTTTATTGTGATCAGGCCTTGAGCCTTATCCGCATCCCGCAGCAGCTGCGTGGATACGAACCAAGCGGCGTGGATTTCGCTGAGGTGGATTGGGCGACCGTCGCTGCAGGGTTCGGCGTCCGAGGCCTGTGGGCGCGCACGCCGGACGAGCTGGCCCACGCGTTGACGGCGTGGCGGGAAGAGCCGCAGGCCACCGTGCTAGCGGTGAAAGTTGACGAGGCATTGTATTGCGGAAACAGCTATTAGGCTGTGGCACAGCAATGCAGGTCTTGCATCCGTACCTCTTTATTGAGCATAGAGTTGTCTAACGCGCGGTAAAGTTGCCGGTCGCCGGAGGCAGATAGCCATTCGGCCGCACATCCAACATACGACTTCGAGGTGAAATCATGAAACGTCGTCCGAGAAGAACGAGAGGTGGCGCGGCGCCTATACCACACCGCGGCGTCTTAAAGATCGAAGTGCTACCCTATGCACCGCTGGATGACGCTGCCGTCGATGCCATCCATGCCAGCGCATTGGAAATTCTCGCTACGACCGGTATCGAGATGTGGAATGCTGAAGCACGTTCCATTATCAAGGAATGCGGGGGGCGCGTCAATGAGGCGACGCAACGCGTCTGGCTCGATCCTGGCCTGGTTCAACAGCAAATCAGCGCCGCACCCGAAACCATCGCCATGAAGGCGCGCGATCCCAACAAGAACCTGACCGTTGGCGGCCAGAACATTGTCTTTGGCGCTGTTGGGGGGTCACCCTTCGTCAGCGACCTCGATAAAGGTCGCCGCTACGGAACACTCGACGATCTCAGGCGATTGAACAAGTTGATCCACGTTAGCGATGTACTAGCCCTTGGTGGCGGCCATCTAATCGAACCCGTCGATATTCCCGTTTTCTATCGCCACCTTGAAACCACCTATTGCGACATCACACTAACCGATAAGGTGCCGCGGGCGACTGCACTTGGCGGCACCGTAGCACGCGACATCGTAACAATGATGGCGCTGGCATCTGCCCCGGCCGGGGCCACAACCGACGAGGCTATCGCTGCGCTTGTCCTCACACCCGTCGTCATGGCCGTGATTAGCGTCAACAGCCCGTTGCGCTACGATGGCCCCATGCTCGAAGGGCTGATCGAATTGGCGAACCATGGCCAAGTACCGATCATCACCCCGTTTATCATGATTGGCGCGATGAGTCCCATTACCCTGCCAGCTGCTATTACCCAGCAGCATGCCGAGGTATTGGCGGGTATCGTTCTGGCCCAATGTGTCAACCCCGGCTGCCCGGTGATCTACGGTGGTTTCATCACGCCACTCGACATGCAATCCGGAGCAGTGCCATTTGGCACACCAGAGGCAACGTGGACGTTAGCGGCCGGGGCCCAAATGGCGCGCCATGTT
>DASCOB010000075.1:0-7038 GCA_036011785.1 Anaerolineales bacterium
TGTGCGAGGAAGCGGACATCGTGGAAGCTGTCTGCCTTGTTCAATTGCCTTTCTGGGCACCTTTGGCATTACAGGCCAGAAAGCGCTGGGGCTGGAAGATCGTCTATGACTGCATGGACGACCACGCTGGCTTCTCTAATAATGGAAAGAACATGCTGGGCGAGGAGCAGCATTTATTGCGCGAGAGCGACCTGGTGCTTGCCAGTTCGCGGCCATTGCAGGAGAAGTGTGGCGCGCAATCGGAGCGCGTGCTCATGTTGCCCAACGCAGCCGACTACAAGCATTTCAGCAGCCCAACGGCGCCGAGGGCGCTCCCGGAGATCAACGGGCCCATTATCGGCTACTTCGGCGCGATCTCGGAGTGGTTCGACGTGGAAATGGTGCGGGATGCGGCCGTGAGGAGACCGAAATGGCAATTCGTGCTCATCGGCGACACTTATGGCGCAGAGGTTACACCGCTGCGCGCGCTGCGCAACGTGCACCTGCTAGGCGAGCGTCCCTATACCGAACTACCGGCTTACCTGGCACGCTTCGACGCAGCCTGCATCCCGTTTCTGCGCACTCCTTTGACCCTGGCTACTAACCCGGTGAAGTTTTACGAGTACCTTAGTGCCGGGAAGCCGGTTGTGGCTGTGGAGTTGCCCGAGCTCGAGCCTCTCTCGGATTTCTACTATCCTGTGCGCGAAGAGACCCAGTTCGTGCCGCAACTTGAGGTCGCTCTGGCCGAGCGCTCGACTGAACGGGCTGCATCCCGTATCGAGCTGGCAAGTAACAACACCTGGGACCACCGCCAAAAAACACTGCGCGCCGCGATTCAAAATCTGTATGGAAGGGCCGCTATTGTCCTCGCCAACTACAACAACGGGGATTACCTGCGCATGTGCCTGGAAAGCGTGTTTACCAGGACGGTGTACCCCGACTACAGGGTGATCATGGTCGACAACGGCTCCGAACCCGATGTCGTCGCCTACTTGCGCGAAGCCGAGTTGAAATGGCCGCAGTTGAGCGTGATTTACAACGATGAAAACCTTGGATTCGCATGCGCCTGCAATCGCGGCATCGAAGCGGCTGGCCCTTGCGATTACTTTGTGCTGCTGAACAGTGATACCGTGGTGACGCGGGGATGGTTGTCTAGGTTGGTGCGGCACCTGCAGGAACCTGGTGTGGCCCTGGTCGGGCCGGTGACAAACTCCATCGGGAACGAGGCGCGCATCGAGGTGGATTACGAAGGCATGGATAGTATGGAGCAGTTCGCGCGGCGTCACTGCCGCGAGCACTCGGGCGAGTGTTTTGATATTCGGGTGTTGGCGATGTACTGTCTTGGGCTACGCCGGAGCACGCACGAGAAGCTTGGGCCACTTGACGAGCGCTACGGCCTGGGCATGTTCGAGGACGACGACTATTCTCTGCGTGCCCGCCGGTCCGGAGGCCGGCTCGTGTGCGCAGAGGACGTGTTCGTCCACCACTGGGGCGGTTCATTCTACGGCCGATTGGAGTCAGGGGCTTACGATCGCTTGTTCGACGAGAACCGCAGGCAATTTGAACAAAAATGGGGCGTAAAATGGCAGCCGCACCAGTACCGCGAACAATGAAGACCCTGGTCACGGGCGGCGCAGGATTTATCGGCTCTTATGTTTCCCGGGAGCTGCTCAATGCAGGTCATAGCGTCGTAATCCTGGACGATCTGTCCGGAGGCCGGTCAGAGAATATTCCCTCGGAGGCCACGTTTGTGCAGGCAAGCGTGATTGATCACGCTCTGATGGAGTCGCTCTTCGAGAAACATTGTTTTGATTACGTCTTTCACCTGGCCGCCTATGCTGCTGAGGGTCTCAGTCATCATATCCGCCGCTACAACTACACGAACAACGTGATCGGGAGCGTGAATCTGATCAACGCTGCCGTCAACAGAGACGTGAAATGCTTCGTGTTTACCTCATCGATCGCGGTGTACGGGAGTGGCGCAAAGCCGTTTGATGAGCAGCAGCGCCCCGTGCCAGAAGACCCGTACGGTGTCGCCAAGCTGGCGGTGGAACAGGACCTGCGCATTGCACAGCACACCTTCGGCCTTCCGTATGTCATCCTGCGCCCGCACAACGTGTACGGTGAGCGCCAGAACATAGTCGACAGATATCGCAACGTGGTCGGGATATTCATGCGGCAGGTTCTACGGGGAGAGCCGATGACAATCTTCGGGGACGGCGAGCAAACGAGGGCATTCAGCTACATCGGGGACGTCGCCCCGCTCATTGCCCGTGCGATTGACACACCGGCCGCCTACAACCAGGTCATCAACCTGGGCTCCGACCAGGCTTGCTCCATCAATGAGCTGGCAGAGGCGGTCGCGCACGTTGCTGGCAAGAAAAAACGGGTCGTTCACCTGGAAGCAAGATGTGAGGTGCGCCACGCCCGGGCCTGTCACGACAAGATGCGCTCTATCTTTGGAGCCACTCCGGGAACCGCATTGCGGGCTGGGTTGAACAGGATGGTGCCTTGGGCGCGGGGCGTGAGCGGCCACTTGCCTCCGCATTTCGCGGAGATAGAGATAAAGAAAAACATGCCCGAGTCGTGGGTGTCGCAGGAATGAGCAGATGGCCCGATGGCAGCCGCATAGCCGTGGCGATCCTGGCAGCACTGCTGCTAGTGGGCGTTGGTGAGACTGCCGGAGCGCAAGAAACAAATCCCATCGAGGTACCTGCGGGCTTTCAGGTGAACGTGTGGACGGAGCAAGCCGGCGTGAGCGCGATCGCCCATGATGATCGCGGCCGCATGTTCACCGTGTCGACGCTGGGGGGCGAGGTCCGTATCGTAGAGGACCAGGACGGTGACGGGAACGGAGAAACGACAACCGTGTTTGCCTCGGGATTGGACACACCGCTCGGACTTACATTTGTCGGCAGCGATTTGTTCGTTAGCGGTCGGGGATCAATATGGCGCCTGCGAGACACGGACCAGGACGACAGTGCCGACGTTATCGAGAATGTAGTCAGTGGTCTTCCACATGGGGTTGAGGGCACCGGCCAGGAAGTGCATCAGACCAACGGAATTGCTTTGGCTGAGGACGGCTTCCTTTATGTCAGCCAGGGGGGCACAACAAACGCAGACGTGGAGACAGCCGCCTTGGCAGGAACGGTGTTCAGACTGCATCCGCAAACAGGCCGGCTGGCCGTGGTGGCTGATGGCTTCCGCAACCCCTATGCCCTGATATTCCACTCGCGTGGAGCGCTGCTGGCCACTGACAACGGAGCTGACGGCCTGACGGCAGCCGGTCTAGCCCGGGATCCGCCGGAAGAGTTGAACTGGGTGCGGCCTGGTGGTCATTACGGGCACCCCTATTATTTTGAAGCCGATACAGCAGAGCGCCCGCAGGCGCCGGCGAGCCTGCAGCTCAGCGCACCGATTGCGGAATTCGACGCTCACAGTGCGGCGGTCGGCCTGGCGGAATGGGTGGATGGCGACGTCTTCGTTGCGCTGTACAGCAGTCAGCAGGTCGTGCGGGTAGGGATTGACTGGGACGGTGACCAACCAGTTGGTACTGCGCTGCAGACCTTCGCGACCGGTTTCCGATCTCCGCTGGCGGTAAGCGCCAGCCCGGACGGCAGCGCGCTGTATGTAAGCGACTACCTTTCCGGACCGGTCTACCGTATCAGCTGCGATCCGGCCGTGGCCGACGACTGCGGGCTGGGAGGCACATCTGCGCCTGGCAAATGGCCCGGACTGAGTTCCTGGCCGCTCCTGGTTGTCGCGCTGCTAATCATGTTCATGGTGCTCTGGCGAACGGGTACCGGCTGAAACATGACGACACAGATGCCTGAATCGCAACGCGCTGCGTCCCTGGTCATTCTCATTCCAGCCCGTAACGAGGCCGATATGTTGGCCATGACACTGGAACAACTGGGAACCAGTGTGGCCCCCGGAGATAGTGTGGTGGTGATCGACGACGGGTCAACAGATGGCACCGCCGAGGTTGCGCGTCAGGGCGGCGCTCAGGTGTGTGTCCGTCCAACCGCCCTCGGAAGATGTTCCACGAAGGGTGAGGCACTGGGATGGTGGGCAACCCATCCTGACCGCGAGAACGAGGCTCACATGGGAGTGGTCGTTCTGGATGCCGATTCACTGGTTGGCCGCAACTTCTGCGACCAGATGCGCGCCCGCCTACTGGGAGGCGCGGCCGCTGCGCAATCCATGGTTCTTCCCGCACGGGTCCCCTGTGATCCAATTGGAGAAATCGCGGCCTACTCCGAGCTTCTCGAGCAAAAGGTGGCGGATCGGTTGCGCGGTGCGCTTGGTTGGCCTGTGCGCCTGCGCGGTACGGGTATGGCGTTTAGACGAGAGGTATTTCTCGAGGCTGTGGCCGGACTGATAACTCAGGTGGAGGACGTGGAGTTGTCGCTGCGGCTGGCTACGCGGGGAGTGCACGTCCAGCGGGTGCCTGAAGCTTCGGTTTTTGATCCAAAACCGCCTGATAACGTGGTGGCTGCCCGGCAGCGCGCGCGTTGGCTGCGAGGCCAATTGCAGGTGTGGTGGCATTACCGGAGCTCAATATTGCGTTTGGCAATGCGTGGCCCATGGGCGTGGTCGCTGCTGAAATCGCTCTTGCTCAAACCGCGGTCCCTGATGGCAGCTGCCAAGGCCATTGGGGTCGGCATTGTCTGGGCGCTGGGTTCTCCGGCAGGTTCGCCGCTGTGGATCATGATGGCGTTGCTGCTGGTCAGCCTGGCGGGCGACCTGGCCTTCACATGCCTTGGAGTTTCATTCTTGGCCGGGCGCCGCGTACTGCTACGGCGGGGGATGTACCTGGCAGTTTATCCGCTATGGTGGCTTGCGATTGTTGCGCTTGCGGTGCGGGCTCCTCGTGGATGGCTTACAGGGCCGCGATCAATCGCACATTCCTCCAGCTCTGGCTAGTTCTTTTTGAACCCTTTTACCCACCCGATTGCTGCGGTGAGCGGCGCCCAGGTGATCCCAAAAGCAATAATAAAGCGAGTGACAACGACAATTAGTATTCCGAGTGCGCCTTCATCCATGCCGTATTCTCTACCCAAGACGAAATCAATGATCGGCGTCGAATATCCGCCGCGCTCCCCCCATGAGGTGTTCATAGTGTAATCAATCACCCACAGAGCCGCAAAGAAGGCGGCGAGGACCGCTCCGGCGGCCGCATTTTGACTAAGATCAAACCTTTTTTTCGGTTTGGGCACTTTTTGCGTTGTCATTAAGTGGTTCTCCCTTCGAATGACTGGCGGGTCGTATCGTCCGCATCAGGCAACACTCCTAACCAATTTGACTTGATATATTTGTCTCGGCTGTAGCGTCTCTCAGCACTTCCCGGCCACACCAATGAGTTGCGTGTGAAGGCAGCCATACCATCACTATACACCCGCTCCCAGCGGGTCAGTCAACCAACACCACCCCTGCGGCCTCCGGGTCGAAGTAATCGGGCCACATTGTCTTGGATGTGTACTTTGCCCCGCGCAGGTCAGCCTTGGTCCAGCTAAAGGCCTCGCTCAGGTCGGCCTCGCTCAGGTCGGCCCCGGTCAGGTTGACCCTGCTCAGGTCGACGTAAGTCAGTTCTGCCCCGCTCAAGTTGGCGCCGACCAGGCTGGCTGCGACCAGGTTGGCACTGTGCAGGTTGGCCCCGCTCAGGATAGCCCCGCTCAGGTCGGCCCCGCTCAGGTTAGCCCCGCGCAGGTCGGCATCGATAAGGCTGGCCCCGATCAGGATGGCCCCGTTCAGGTTGGCCCTGCGCAGGTTGATGTTCCGCAGGTCAGCACCTACCAACTTGTGGGCCATCTCAACGACTTCTTCTCGCGTGAAATCAGCCATACCTACACTATACACCCTCCCCCAGCGGGTCAGTCCCCCAACAACACTGCCCCCTTCGTTAACGGGTCGAAGTGTTCGGGCCATTTGGTATCTGCGCTGTACTTGGAGAAATCTAGGTCGGCGCCGCTCAGGTCGGCGCCGCTCAGGTCGGCGCCGCTCAGGCGGGCGCCCCACAAGTCGGCCGCGCGCAGGTTGGCCCCGCTCAGGTCAGCGCCGCTCAGGTTGGCCTTGCGCAGTTCGGCCGCTTCAAGGTTCGCCCCGCGCAGGTTGGCTTCTTCCAGGTCGGCGCCGCTCAGGTTGCGTCCAGACCCGCCTTCATTTACAAGCTCCCATGCTAACCGCAATTTGGCATCGATTTGTGTTGTGGCATCCAGTTTGACCCCTGTCAGTTCGACATAGAGTAGGTCGGCGCCTATCAGGTTGGCCCCGCGCAAATCCGCATAGGTCAGGTTGGCCCCACCCAGGTCGGCCCCGACCAAGTTGGCGCTGCGCAGGTCGGCCATGTGCAGGTTGGTCCTCCATAGGTTGGCATAGGTCAGGTCAGCATTTGAAAGGTTCGCACCAACAAAGGATGCATTGTCTAAGGCAACTCCATCATGCAGCGACCCGCCACCCAAGTTGACACCCTGTAAGTTCGCCCCATCGCAATTAGCCCGTGGAGCAGGAGTACAGCCACCGGTAGCCACGAAAGGGGTTTCTGTTGGCGTCTCAGTTGGCATAGGAACATTGGTTGCCGTCGCGGTATGTTTTTCTGTTGCAGTCGCCGTCGCAGTAGAAGGTACATGACTGTCGGTCGGAGTTACGGCAGCCTCGGTCGGAGTTACAGGTGTTCCGGTCGGAGTGACGGGAGTCTAGGTGGGAGGCACAGAGGCATCGGTCGCTGAGGGTGTGATGGTCGCCGTGGCCTCCACGATAAACGAAGCAGCCTCAGTCATAGTTGGGTTGGCCAGCTGCGTTTGCTCTATTCCCGCAGCCACTTTGCTATCAAACTCGGCGGTTATGGCTATCATAGTCATTGCCAAGTCGCCCGCCATTTGGGCAATATCCTCGGTGGCTCGCGCATTTTCTTCCGCGGATGGCATGCACGAGGTCAGCGCGATGGAGACTAGCGCTGCTGACGCGAGAATGCGATTCATGGGCTCATGTTTATGCGCATGTTTTTGAGAGAATAGCGATAACTGTAGTGATTTCAGTTCCAAACAAGGTAATCAAATA
>DASCOB010000076.1:0-2158 GCA_036011785.1 Anaerolineales bacterium
ACATTTTGTTGGTCATCTAATCATCTATTCGCCCTCATGGTCATCTAGAGGTGGGTCTTGCGACTGAATTGCCCTATCTTTGACTTACGTAATTTGTGGCGTTACGACGTTCTCATAGAACGGCATAGCACTCCACTCGGATTGCCCCCATTTTACACCTGCCCCAAGGGGGTCAGTCGTCATCTTCCACCAGCACCGCCCTAGTCGTCACCGGGTCGACAGGAGGTGGAATCAAGACGAAATTGCCGCAATGTTTCTTCTGAAGAAACTCGCGCTGCGCGTCCGCGATGCGTTCGAGCGGAAACGTCTTTGCTAATAGCGGCCGCAATTCGCCGCGCTCGATGTAGTAAATGAGGTTCGGGAAAACGGGCTCGTCCCAGGCGGTGCAGCCAATCATCGTCAGATCCTTTAGATATAAGGTGCGCATATCAAGCCTCACTATTGGGCCGCCGATCGCACCGGAGGACACATACCTCCCCCCTCTCTTCAGCGCCTTCAGCACCTCACCGAAGGTTGGTCCCGCCACAACGTCAGCGACGATGTCCACAGAGTTCTCGCCGAGACAAGCGATGATATCATCATCCCGAGCGATGACATGATGTGCTCCGATTGACCGCACTTGCTCCATCTTTGGCCTCGCCGCGATCGCGGTCACGGTGGCACCACGCCGCATCGCCAGTTGCACGATGGCTGAACCGACACCGCCCGACGCGCCAGTGACTAACACATGCTCGCCCGCACACAGGTTCGTCCGATTAACCATGTTTTCAGCCGTACCGTACGCACATGGGATCGTAGCAAGTTCGGTATCGCTCCAATCGCAATCCACCGGGAAAACATCTCCGGCGGGTACTTTCACGAATTGCGCGAACGCGCCATCGAAATCGATGCCCATCCAGATGTTGTCCGGGGATTGAAATCCCGACTGGCGAATGCATGGCCGCACGAGTACACGTGAACCAACGGAGCTTTCGTCTCCACCACGGGCAATGGCAACAACACGACCGCAACAATCCGTGCCCTGAATGAACGGAAACGGGGTCGCCTCATTCCATCCCCCGTCTGCGTTTGCCGTCGTTTTATGTTCCTCGACAACCGCCGCAGCTTCTGTGCTAGCTGTGACTGTGGAGGAGTACCAACCCACGCGGGTATTGATTTCAGTGTTGTTTACTCCGGCGGCGAGCACTTGCAGCAGCACCTCTCCCGGAGCAAGTGTCGGGAGCGGAACTTCACGATATTCGAGCTTCTCGTATCCGCCGTTGCCGGTGGTGACAACCGCCTTCATAGTTGCTTTGCAGTCCTTGGGGTCAAATCTATCTTTTTTTGCCGATGCGTACTCAGTGACCATGCTGACTACCGCTTTAGTTTCAATGTACGTTAGACAGTCAAAGGTGCAGCCAATCTCACCTCAACAAAAAACGCTGCCCCCACAACCGGATGTATTGGCCTTGTTGGGCGGACTTCAAGCTGGTATGCCAGATGTTCGTGGTTGCCAAAACATTGTTCTAAACACCTAATACCTCTCGACAATACAATATGCTTCTTTGTAAAGCCTCGCGTTCGATGTGCAGGGCTTCTTGCATATTGTCCAGAGGGCACTTCAGATCCAACTCGATGTTCAGTCGGTTGACAGCGGGATTATTTTTGATCAGCTCGTAAGCCCGTTTCATGTCCAGATCGCCTTCTCCTACGGCGGCGCCGGTCAGTTTGAAGCCATCAGGCTGGATAATGATATTACCGTCCCGGAAATGATTGGTGAAAGCTCTGGGAGCCAAATTCTCTATCGCCGCAATCGGATTTTCAGTGACATGCAAGGCATTGACAGTATCTACGCATGCGCCAACAGCAGGGTGATCCACCTGATCCAATACCCAGAGCACTTCTTCCGAAAATGCATCTGTATGGTTTTCCACTGCAATTTTCACTCCGGCGTTCTGGGCATATGGCGCATTTATTTTCAATTGCGCCACAACATTTTCTAGCTGAACCATAACCTCTGGGTGAAACTTGCCTGCTGCGATTGGATGGGGACGGCTTATATTCATTCCCAATTTGGCCACATCTGCACCAATTGCATTGGCAATGGTTATTCCCTCATCAACATCGTGCTGAACCTTTGCGTCGTATTTGTCGTTGAGCATGGCAAAGTTGTATTCGA
>DASCOB010000077.1:0-24728 GCA_036011785.1 Anaerolineales bacterium
CGTCGCGCTGATACTGGCCCCGCAGAGCGGAGAGGAGACTCGCGCGCAGATGCGCGAAAAAGGGATTGAGTTGAAAGAGCGGGGCGAGGCCGGATGGCACGAGGCGCAGGAGCGCGCCAGACACGCCGCCGAAGATGCCCAGGCGCGCGCGGCGGAAGTGGCCGCCGAGGTGCGCAGCAAAGCCGAAGAAATAGTCCGGGAAGTGGCCGAGACCGCGACAAAGAAAGCGCACCGCGCCACCAAGGGCGGCGGCGCGGAAGCTTAAGCCTGAGCGAGCGCCGCGGCAATCGCTTTCGGCGTCAACGCGAGCACATCTCCGGCCAGCACGCTGGCCTGCGCGCCTACCTCCCTGGCCGCCAATTCTCCGGCAAGACCGTGCAGAAAGGCCCCGGCCACGGCAGCCGGATACGCACGCAGACCCTGGGCGAGCAGCCCGGTAATCAACCCGGCGAGCACATCCCCTGTACCCGCCCGCGCCAATGCGGCCGTAGCAAAGGGCTGCAGCGTGGCGCTTCCATCCGGCGCAGTCACCACCGTGAAAGCGCCTTTCAGCACGATCACATGCCCCCACTCGGCCGCGAAGCGACGCGCCACCGTGACACGGTCCGCCTGAATCTCGTCCTTCGAGAGACCGGTGAGCTGCGCCATTTCGCCCGGGTGCGGGGTGAGCACCGCCGGCGCTGGCAGCAGCCGTGGCCAATGCGGCAGCGCGGCGAGCAATTTCAGCCCGTCCGCATCCACCACGGTGGGCGGCAGACTGGCCGACCCCGGAGTCTCAGTGGAAGCGCCGCGCTCCGCACCGAAGCCGATGCGGCCACCGCCAGCCGCACCTCCTTCCAGCAGCAGCGCGCTCAGAAAATCGGCGGTCGGTTTCTCGGTGCCCCAGCCGGGGCCGAGCAGCAGCGCGTCCGTGCGCGAGAGGGCATCCTGCAGCACCCCCGCCCCACCGGCGGAAATCACGCCCATATCGCTAGGAAGAATCAGCCAGGTGGCTTCGGGCAGCAGCGTGGCCAGCACCGAATGGATTCCGCCGGGCGCGCCGACCGTCACCAGCCCGGCACCCACCCGGTATGCACCCGCCGCCGCAAGATACGCCGCGCCGGCGTAATTGACCGAGCCGGCCACTACCAGCGCTGCGCCAAATGTGCCCTTGTGCGCGTCGCGCGGGCGTTCCGGCAGCATCACGCCGACCTGCGCAGCGGAGGCAAGCTCCAGATCCATGCCCGCCAGCGCGGGAAAATCGGGCGGCCAGCCAATGTCGGCAAGCACCAACTCACCGAGCGCATCCGCGCCGGGGAAAAGGAACTGCCCCACTTTGGCCGCGCCAAAGGTGACGCTGACATCGGCGGGGAGTAGGTTTTCATCCAGCGCGCCGCTGTCGCAATCGAACCCGGAGGGGCAATCGACGGCCACGCGCAGCACCCCTTCGCGCCCGCGCAGCGCCGCGCCGGCAGCCGCGAGCAGCTCGGCTGCGCGTCCCTTGATGGGCAGCCGAGCGCCGGTTCCAAAAAGCGCATCTACAAAAACTTCCGCCCCGCGCAACGTGCCCGCGAATTGCTTTCGGCTGGAATCGCTTTCGCAATCATCTACCTCGACGCCGGCCCGCAATGCTTTGCGCAGATTCTCGTCCCCGCTGTCGCGCGGGCTTAGCGTGAATAGATGCACAATCGCGCCGGCCTCAGCCAGCAAGCGCCCGGCAACCAGCCCGTCACCACCGTTGTTGCCCGGCCCGGCCAGTATGACCATGCGCGCCCCGGAGAGCTCCTCCACGCGGGCGCACACGGTCTCGAACACTGCCGCGCCGGCAAGCTCCATCATGCGCGCATAAGAGATGCCATGTGAATCGGCCTCGGCTTCAAGCGTGCGCATCTGCTCTACGGTGGCTATTTTGGGCACGAATATCACTCTCCGCGTGGCGAGAGGTTACTCTCAATACCCCCGAGAGGACTTGAACCTCTAACCTGCGGATTAGAAGTCCGCTGCTCTATCCGCTTGAGCTACGGGGGCGGGATTGTAACTGAGATTGTACCACTACTGTAGGGAGGGGAGGATTAGGTCGCGCCGCGCGCCGTCCAATCGTTCTGTGTGCTACACAGGGAGACCGCGGCCGGACGGCCCGGCTGCCCCTTGCGCAATTAGGGTTCGACGCTGCACGGATGCGCATCCGGTCACCAATTTGCGCGATTCCTCGATGCGGTTCTCTCCCGATTGAGTGTTATCGAATGTCAGGGCGCACGGCCAAGAACTGTTTCACCCCTTCGCGATCTTCCACCGCGGCATTCAAACGGCGGACACCATTCTCGAGCACATCCAGACCAGATGCCGTTGACAGCCGGATGTAATGTTTGCCCTCCGAACCGGCCAAAGGAACGCCGATCGAGCACGGCCACACGGTGATGGTAAAGTGCAAACATCTGAAACAGCCCTGCCGGCGACGTCTCTTCCCTGTCGGATGCGTTCATTCGCCGGTGATGATCAATGAGGCCCAGACTTTCACAGACCGCGCCAATGTTGGGGAAGAGGTAAAAAGCACCGCCAGGTTTCTGGCAGGTGATCCCCTCTACGCGATTCAATTTTTCCCAGATAACGTCTCTGCGTTTCTGAAAGGTTTCAACCATCTTGCTTACCACAGGTAAGGAAAGTGGGCTTTCCAGTGCCACCCTGGCTGCTTCCTGATTGTAGGGCGGGACGCAGGAAAAGTAGTTGATGTTCAGATTCTTGAAGACGTCCGCTTCTTCCTCGGTGGGAAAAACCGCGTACCCAATTCGACCACCGGTCCAGGCATAGGTTTTCGAGAATCCACCGGCAATGATTGTCCGGCTTTCCATGCCCGGAAGGGATGCAATGGAATGGTGGATATTGCCGTCAAAAATGATGTTCTCATAGATTTCATCGGAATACACCCTGACCTCCAGCGGGCAGCGACCCCGAATGACTGCGGCAATCGCCTCCAACTGTTCCGGAGATGCTACTCCACCTGTCGGGTTTGAGGGAAAATTGAGATAGATCAGCTTTGTCCGCGACGTGATCAGTTCCGAAAGCTGCTCGGGCGTGAAAGTGAAATTAGATGATTCGTCCAGGTGCAAGGGCACGGGCACCCCCTCGACATAGTGGATAAACGACTCGTAGATAGGGAATCCCGGGCTAGGATAGATCACTTCGTTTCCGGGACTGCAGTAAACCTGTTGGACGAGCCCGATAGAAGGTTTGCCGCCGGGAAATACGACAACCCTTTCCGCACTTACCTTCAAACCTCGTGTTTCACTGACTTGTTTCGCTATGGCCTGCCTCAGCGTGATCAGGCCCTTAGGATCACAGTAATGAGTGTTGTCTAGATCTAGCTGTCGTTTGATTTCGTCTTTTATGTGTCTCGGCACTGGAAAATCCGGTTCGCCAAGATTGAGCTTTACGACAGCACCGATTTCCTCTTCCACGCGGTCGATGTGCGGCTCGACTTTGAAGGCATTTTCCGTGTCAATGCGGAAAGTTCGTTCTGCGTAGAGTTTCATTAGAACACTTCAATTGGGTGGTCAAACATCCTGGCTTTTGTCGCCTGAGATCGGCCAGATTTTGCTGTGGTTGTGGCGAGCCAAGAGGCTGTGCGCGGGTCTGGCGCGCGGTTTGAAGCCCTGCTAGGGGTCTGACCTGCTGCGGCGATCCAAAAAGCCCCTCAACGAGAGCGGTCAGTCGTTGCGGCCGGCGAGTGGTTTCAGTTTCCAGCGGCCATAAGCGATGAAGGCGACAACCGCCGCGAGCAGCAGATTCAACACGATGCTCTGAAATTCCCCCCGTTGAGAGTGCCACCAGATTGCGCCAATCATGACCAGCCCAAGCCCGGCGCCGGCCTGCGGCGTAAGCCGCGTCTGGATTTTGGTTAAACCCGGCAGGATAAGCCCCAGGCCGCCAAGTATCTCGGCTGTCCCACTGACAAGGTGCAGCGCGGGCGACAGCTCGTACATCCAACTCATGGTAGCCGGCAATCCTTGTGGAACGACAAAATGCAGCACGCCCACGCCAGTGAAATAAACCCCAAACAACACTTGCAGAATCCACAGCAGCAAATTCATTATATCTTTTCTCCTTTTTAGGGCCAACACCAAGGTAGGGCGCAGAAAGCGGGTGCCATCGAGATTTCGGAATGTGAAAAGGTTTTGTGACGCCTCAGTCAGAGCTGGTCTGTCTCCACGTCCCACTTCTGGAGCAGCTCACCGGCGGGAACAGGCTGACCTCGTCGCCAGCATGCAGGCACGCATCCCACTCGCAAGCAGCATTGTTGATGAAGATTTTATGCACTTGCTCCGGCGGGAGTTGCAACGCGCCCACCAGATCGGCAGCCACCGCCCCGGCGGGCACAGTGACCGCTAGCGGCTCAGAAAGCTGCGGGTTGGTATTATGGTTCCGGAGTGTTGCGTACAGGCGCACTGTAACAGCAATATCTGGGAACATAGGATGGAGTCTAGCACAATAGAAGAAAAAGACGGGCTGCGCAAGCGGGAAACACCTACACGTCCGTGGCACAACCGCTGCGGATTAGACGTCCACTACTCACCCCGGCACGAGAGCGCCAGCTCGCGCAGCACGGCCAGCTGGCCGACGTGGTAGGAGTCATGCCAGCACAATAGGGCGAAGTTCTCCGCCACGGTCGCGCCGAAACTGAGCTCCAGTCCAGGCGGCGTTTCCTCCAACAGTCCTTCGGGGTTGTTCTGCAGCCAGACGCCGAGCGCCTCGAAGCCCTCCGCCACCGCCGCCAGCAGCCGCTCGAGGGGAACGGCCTCGCTCTCGGGTGTAATCGGCGGCGCACCCTGAATGTACAGCCCACGCTCGGCGGCGCTCAGGCGGGGCTGCTGGCGGGTACAACCCAGCAGCGCGTCGCGGTACACGGCCAGATGGCCGAGCACCCAGTTCATACAATTGCTCTCAAACGGCAGCTGCAGCACGCTCTCGGCATGGGTCAGGCCCTCGGTCTCCTTGACGATTAGGCCCTGATTGCGCTCGAAAATGACCTCGAAAATAGCGGCCTGATTCATGCTATTTCTCCTCAATGCCCGCGTCCGGCTGCAGCAGGCACAGCCCCTTGTACACCCGGCGTCCGGATAGCGCGCGCAAAATGATGTTCGCCTGTGTCTCGCGGCCGATGCGCGTGGACAGCTCGGTCACGGTGAGCGGCTGATTACCGTTAGCGATGAAGACGCGGAATACCGCATCCACCATCGAGGTGCGGGGCGTCAGATATTCCGTCTGGTAGGCGCAGTGGCTGCGAAGAGTGTAGTACAAAGGGTCGAGACGCGACACCTGCGCCGTGCACGGGTGCACCCAGTCCAGCACCCGGCCGTCGCTGTCTGCCTCCGCACCGAATTCGGCCTGGTGCTGTTCACACAGGTGACTGCGCAGATAGACGCGGTATTCGCGCCCGTGGCGTTTCCACCAGTCGAAATCAATGTGAAAGCGCGTGCGCAGCGTCGGGCGTAGTAGTGGCGGTAGGGCGAGAGTGGAAGCGGCGGGTGCAGTCATGGGGAGTGATGGTCAATCGGGGTAGCGCTCCTCTGTGTCCGGCTCATAGCTCCAGTAGGCGTCGCCAATGTGCTGATAACAAGGGCGCTGCAGCAATTCGGTGAAGATCGGCTCCGGCGGGGTGCGCCGGGCCACGTTGACGGCGCTGTAGAGCGTCTTGGCGTGCACCGTCCCCTGCGGGGTAAGTTTCACCAGTTCGCGAAAAACCGAGAGCACGATCATGTCCGGGGTGGCCGCGCTCTCTTCCAGCCGTCGCCAGACGGCCTCCACAGCCTCCACATCATCCACCGCGATCATCTGTTCCTCCGCGTAACGCACCCTAACTACGCGCTTACTCATGCCGAAGAGCAGTTCGGCCTCCGTGGCCGAGACCGTGCGCACCCAATCGCTGACCGCGTTACGCCGCTCTATGCGCACCAGCACCTCGCTCGTGTCAGCGCCCGGCAGCAGCGTGATACGCGCACCCGCCGGGGCAGAATATTTCTCGTAAAGCGGGGCCAGCCCCGAGACGAAACGTTGGCGTTGCACAACCCAGCCGGGCAGCTGCTCACCAGAGAGCACGTCGCGGAGCGTGATTTTGATATGCGGGGACTTCAGCGCAGCCGGGAATATGTGCGCCATGCGCGTGCTGAGCGGAAGAGTTCCGGCGCGCCGGTGCGGATAGGTGAGCACTAGCTCCACTGGACCCTCCGCGGCTTGAGCTTCAGGCTGCGGGCTGAATTCATCGTACAGGCGTCGCGCCAGTTGCTCCAGCTCGGGCGTGAGCACATACGCGTCCGCTTCCACCGGCCGGCAGCGCAACCGCCCCGGCAGGAAACCGATTTCAGGTGGCTCCATGCTGCGCAGAAACCAGAGCACGTTTCCGGCCGGGCCGACCTCGTCAAAGCGCTCGTCCTGCTGCAGCGCGAAATTTAGCGAAAAGAGCATCAGTTTTCGGTCACTCTCCGCGGCCATGCCCAGCTGTGGCAGAATCTCCTCAGTGGTGAGGGGGCCACCGCCGGCCACGTCCAGCGCGGCCTCAGCCAGATTCAAATAACCGCTGTTGATTTCGGGAAGTAAATCGCGCGGAAACCAGTGCCCGGCCAGTTGCACGATGTCACCGGCCGAATGTAAGTCAGCTTCGATTTGCGCCTGTAGCAGCGCGCCGTGTTCGCGCAGCAACAGCTGCGCAGCATCGTTTGCGGTTTCAGACTCGGCGCTGCCCACCCCCAACGGATCGGCGTTGAGCGCATGGGCCGAAAGCACACTGGCGAACTCCCGCGTGATATCGTCATCGCACACCACCTCAATCACGCGGAACTCGCCGTCTGCCGGGTTGAAGCCGTCCCGCGCCGAAAGCACCTTTCCCGGCATTCCGCCCAGCATCGGGAAGCAAAGCGCCTGCCCCACCTCGTATTCTTCGCCAGGACGGTAAACTTCCGCCGTGCCATTGCCGCAACTCGATTGCCTGCGCGGTGCTTTTTCCTGCTCTAGTCTGCGCTCGAGCAGCGCCAGAGCCACCTGCTCCGTGCTCCACGGGGTGGCCGCCTCCAGCAGCAGGGTGGCGAGGTGCTCGCAGTCCGCAGGCAGAAGTGAAAATGATTCCGCCCATTCTGCTGCGGGTTGTTGCTGCTTTTGGGTCACCGGGGATTCTGAGCGTAGCAAATCAGGGATTCCTGCTGACAGTATTATACGTTTATTCCTCAGGACTTGTCAAATTGCCACCCGCTCGGGGAAAAGGGAGAGAACGCCCTGCTCGGAGGCCGGGCAAATGCCGCGCTCGGTTATCAGCGCCGTCACCAGCCGCGCCGGGGTGACATCGAAGGCGAAGTTTGCCGCCGGGCTCTCTTGCGGGGTGAGCAGCACCGAGCGGATTTCGCCCTCACTCAATCCGCTGATGGTTTTCACCTCGGCCGCTTCGCGCTCTTCGATGGGAATCTGCGCAACGCCGTCGCTGTGCTCCCAGTCAAACGTGGATGATGGCAGCGCCACATAAAAGGGCACTTGATTATCGCGGGCGGCGAGCGCCTTAAGGTAGGTGCCGATTTTGTTGGCCACATCGCCGGTGTAAAGCGTGCGGTCGCTGCCCGTGATGACCATATCCACCAGCCCGTGCTGCATCAAGTGACCGCCCACATTGTCGGCCACCACCGTGTGCGCCACACCGTGCTGCCCAAGCTCCCACGCAGTCATGCGCGCGCCCTGATTGCGCGGGCGCGTCTCATCAACCCAGACGTGCACCGGCAGCCCGCGCTCATGCGCGCGGTAAATCGGCGCAGTGGCAGTGCCATAATCCACACACGCCAGCCAGCCAGCATTGCAATGCGTGAGAATGTTGACTGGTTCGCCGCCCTTTTTCCGACTCAGTTTCTCAATTAACTCAACGCCGTGCTCGCCAATGAGACGACAGTTTTCGACCTCACCATCGGCAATGGCCGCGGCGCCATCGAAGGTGGACTGGATACGCGCCTGTGCGTCCCCGCCGGCTGCCAGCAGCGCCTGCAACTGCCGCTCCACCGCCCAAGCGAGGTTGACCGCGGTGGGACGCGTGGAGCGCAGCAGCTGCCCAGCCTGCTGCAGCGCCTTCAGAAAGGCGGGCTCTGATTTCTCGCGCGCGGCCAGCGCCGCCAGATACATGCCATAAGCCGCGGTAACGCCTATCAGTGGAGCGCCGCGCACGTGCATCTCACTGATAGCGTGCGCCGCCTGCTTCACCGTCTGCAGATCTTCAATCACGAATCTATGCGGCAGCCAGCGTTGGTCGATGGCTTGAATCACACACTCGTCATCGGGTTTCACCCAGATGGTACGGTAATGCTCACCGTTAACTTTCATGTTTTCAACATTCCTCTCTCACGGTATTTCCACTTGCAGCCATTCCATCGGGTCCACCTGTATTGCATTAACCCATACTTCCCAGTGCAGATGCGTACCAGTTGAGAGACCGGAATCGCCAACGCGCCCGATTACCTCGCCTGCCTGCACGCGCTGCCCGAGTGTGACATCCAGCCCGAGCTGATGCCAGTAGCCAGTATACACCCCGTGGCCGTGGTCAATCAGGGTTGCGTTGCCGCGGATGCGCAGCTCTTCGGCCAGCGCCACCACCCCGGCGGCGGGCGCACGAATGGGCGTGCCTTCAAGCCCGCCAAAATCCACTCCGCCATGAAACGAGTGGAAGGCGCTGCCATTATAGCTGCGCCGCAGCCCGAAACGGGTGGTGACGTAATCTGTCGGCACCGGTGGCTGGAAGCGCCCTTCCCAGTGCTTCTCCACGCTGAAGCCGGCCACTGCCCGCTCGATGACAATCTCCTCCGCCGCGCGCGCTTCTTCATCCAAAAGCAACTGCGCTTTCTCTGACAGCAACACAATGCGCTGCAGCTGATAATCAGCATCCGCAACCGGAAGGCGCATCTCCAACACGACCGAATCTCCCCCCTCCGCGCTCGCCCGCAGAATGACAGAGTACACACCCGGCGCAGCCATCGCATTGACGCCGAACAGCCCGATGCGCTCATCCGCAACCTGCGCGAAATGCAAATCAGTCTCCGCAAAACGGCCGGACACTGCCGTGCCCGCGGCTGCCGCCACCGAGACCACAACCGGCTGCCCTTGTGCCGGATGCTGGGGCGAGACGTCGATGCGCTCAAATGGCGCGGGCAGCGCATCCAGCGGCTGCTCGCCGGGAAGATAGAGGAGTTCAGCGAGAATGAGCACGCGTGGACCAGGCCATCCGTTTAGCAGCGCAAGTTCGGCCGGGCTGCAACCGGCGCGCACCGCCAGCCCGAGCAACGTGTCCTGCGAGCCAGCAAGCACAAATTGGCCTGTGGGTGCAGCCTCCGCCTGCCCCGGCACCAGGTGAATGACCGGTTGCGCCAGATAAAGTGCTGCCGGATTCACTATCCGATTAAGCTGCAGCAGCACGTTGCGTTCGTTACCGAGCAAAAGAGGCAGCGTGCGCAGGTTCTCTCCCGGGTGAAGCGCGCGCGTGCGCAGCAGCCCGGTCATGCCCTCGTATCCGGGCAGCAGCAGCTGCTGCCCAATCGCCAGCAGCGAGGGGTCGGCTATTCCATTCGCATCCTGCAACGCTTGCACAGTCGACCCGAACTGCTCCGCGATGGAATACAGGCTGTCACCGGGTTGTACCTCGTAATAAGGGCCCTCGGGCTGCTGTGCACCGACCACCGCGCTGACCGCGACCAGCAAACACAAAGCCACCAGAAATCCGAGCAGTACACGCATGAGAGTTGCCGTCCGCACCTGCGGAAGTGGAAGTGGAAGTGTACTATACCTGCGTTCGGCAGGCGTGCGACGCGCGTGTAGTATAATACCTACGCTCAACGACGACGGTGAAAAACATGCACGCCGCGGCAGTCGGTGATCTAGTTCAACTGTTCAGCATGCGCGACCGGAAGTCGTTCCTGCTCCGCATTCAGCCTGACGAGCGCCTCGAAACCCACAATGGCGTCATTCAACACTCCGACCTTGTCGGGAAACCATTCGGCAGCACAGTGCACTCGCATCTGGGCACTGATTTCGTGATGCTCACTCCTTCAACAGCGGAAATCACGCGCACGCTGAAACGCCGGTCGCAGATAATCTTCCCCAAAGACCTCGGATTGATATTGCTCAAGCTTTCAATCGAGCCGGATCAAGAGGTGATTGAAGCGGGCACCGGCAGCGGGGCGCTGACGGTCGCGCTGGCTCGCGCGGTTGGCCCGGCTGGGAGGGTGCACTCTTATGATATGCGCGCAGACATGCAGCACACCGCCCACCGAAACCTGAAACTGGTAGGCCTCGCCGAGCGCGTCACGCTGAAGACGCGCGACATCGCCGACGGTTTCGATGAAACTGACGCCCCGGCACTCTTTCTCGATGTCCCCAATCCCTGGGATTACCTGGAGCAGGCGCACAGCGCGCTGCGCAGCGGGGGTTTTTTCGGAGCGCTGCTGCCCACCACCAATCAGGTGACCTTACTGCTCACCGGATTGCAGCGCGAATCATTTGGGTTGACCGAAGTTCTCGAGGTGCTGCTGCGCAACTACAAGACCGTAGCCGCGCGCTTCAGGCCGAGCGACCGCATGGTTGGGCACACTGGATACCTTGTGTTCGCCCGCGCACTGCAGCCCGCTAATACGTGATCTCGCACAACTTGCCCAAGATGCTGCGCGAGCGCCTGCATCTGCCCGACCATTGGTCGCTACCACCCACCGGAGAACGACCGGCGGCCGTGCTCATGGCCCTTTACCGGGCAAAAGGCAAATGGCAGCTGCTCCTGACCCGCCGCACAGAAACGGTGGCCGAACACAAAGGTCAGGTGGCGTTCCCCGGAGGAGCGGCCGACTCGGGCGACCGCACGCGCTCCCAGACTGCCCTGCGCGAGGCCGGCGAGGAAATTGGCCTGCAACCCGATGATGTCGCCTTGCTCGGATGCTTGCCGCCGTACAGCACCGTCACTGGCTGGCACGTCACGCCGGTGGTGGGAACAATTCCGCATCCATATTCGTTTCGCGTCAATCCGCACGAGATAGAGTCTATTTTCGCCGTGCCGCTCGCGTGGCTGGCTGATCCCAAGAACCATACCGAAAAGCTCTACTCAAACCCGCGCGACGGGAGCGAGCTGACGGTCTTCTTCTTTCGCCCTTGCGCCGGTCACGTCATCTGGGGCGCGAGCGCCCACATGACTCTGGCGCTTCTCGCCGCCGACCTGCGTTAGCCCCACCCTCACAAACGAAAACCGGCGGCGCAATGCCGACGGTCGTTGTTGCACATATTCGGTTGCACTGAGGGGGGCCGGGTTGCACACCTAAGTGCCCGGAGTTAGTCCGCCTCTTCCGGCTGCTCCGCTGCGCCCTCGGCGTCTTCGTCCTTCTCGGCGATCTTGCCCTTTTCAATCACTTCCACATCATCGGCGTCCAGTTCCAGCGCCTCTTCTTCCTCTTCCTCTTCAGTCTCCAGAATGCCGGCGTAAGCCACGCGGGCCACAGTGTTCTCCGCATCAGAGAGTATAGTGACGCCCGGAGGGGCGGTCAGATCGGCCACAGTCAGTGTGTCGCCGAGTTCGGACAATCCATCCACACTGACTTCCAGTACGTTGACCACATCCTTTGCAAGGCATTCAGCTTCCACTGCACTGATACCCGTCATGATCGCGAGCTCTCCGGTAGCAATCGCCGGGGCTTCGCCCACCAGCGTTATCGGCACCGTAATCGTCAGTGTCTGGTCCATCGCCACAGCCATAAAGTCCACATGCAGCGGGTCTCCGCGAAGCACATCGCGCTGCAACTCACGCACGATTGCTGTGTATTTTTCCCCATCCACCAGCAAATCAATCAGCACCGTGCCCTGCAAGCGCGTGAGTAATTGCCCGGCCTCGTGCGCCTGCAATTGCAGCGGCACCGCTTCCATCGATCCGCCGTACAACACGGCGGGCAACAATCCCTCCCGGCGGAGTTGGTTGAGTCCTTTGCGGACGGTCTCGCGCTTTTGCGCCTTCAATGATGCAGTATCCATCGATTACCACCTTGAATATAATGCTATCGTGACAGCTGCCACAGGCAAAGAAAAAGGGGCCTCCCGCCGCATGCGCCGGAATCGGCCCCACAGCCCATTGCGCCCGCACTCTACCCGGAACCGTGCCGATTGTAGCGTGGCAAACCGGTTTCGTCAAGAAAGATATGGTACGATTGCGCCCATGCGCCACGCGGGGATGCACCTGCTGGCGGCCCTCCTCTGGCTGGCAGCCTGCCAGCCGGTCAGTGCGCCCGGCCCAGCCCAGATATCGGTCAGAGTAATCCATGACGGCGAGAGCGGCACCGTGACCACTGCCGGTAGCGTGGTGCGCGACGTTCTCTCTGAACTAGAGATAAGCTTGGGCGCGCTCGACCGCGTTACTCCTAGTGAGTTCACGACGCTGACGAAGGGCATGAAAATCACCGTCACGCGCGTGCGAGAGAAAGTGGAAAGCGAGGAGGTGTTGGTGCCCTTTGAGAAACAGGTGGTGCGCAACGAGGGCCTGCCCGTGGGTGAAACGCGCCTGCTGCAGACTGGCAGCAGCGGCCTAGAAGAAATCACCTACCGATTGGTTATGGAGGATGGCGCGGAGGTCTCAAAAGCGGTGCTGCGGCGCACCATGTTGAGCGAGCCGGTAGCGGAAATAGTCATGGTCGGCGCGCATTCATCATTCACCGTCATTCCAATCGAGGGCACGCTGGCGTATCTTTCCGCCGGAAACGCATGGATGATGCGCAACTCCAGCGGTAGTCGGAAACCGCTCACTGTGAGCGGCGCGCTGGACGGGCGCGTATTCCAGCTTTCGGCCAGTGGCGACCATCTGCTCTATACGCGCACTCCCGCCGAAGATGAAAAGGGTGATACAGAATTGACCTTCAACGAACTCTGGGCAGTGGCCACCGAGTCCAATCAGCCGGATCCATTTTCCCTTCAGGCTGAAAACGTGCTCTGGGCAGCGTGGTCGCCGACCGAGGCGCGCACGCTGGCCTTCTCCACCGGCGAGCCGCGCAGCACCGCTCCCGGCTGGCAGGCTCACAATAACCTGCGCCTGATTGCCTTCGATGAAACGGATGAAATCGAGCAGAAGACCACCGTGCTGGAACCTTCCGCGGGCGGCAGCTTCGGGTGGTACGGCATGCGTTTCGCGTGGGCGCCAGACGGCCAACGACTCGCTTATGCTCAAGCCGATGCCATTGGCCTGATAGATATCAGCAATCCGGAACAGCCAACGCAGCCACCCCTGACAGCCTTCTCGCATTACCGAACGCACAGCGACTGGGTATGGATACCCGCAGTGACGTGGTCGCCTGACAGCCACTTCCTGTACACGGTCACGCACGCAGCGCCGGTTGGCCTCGAACTCGCAGAGGATAGCCCCATTTTCGACCTCGCCGCCTTTGCACAGGACGGCAGCTTTCACGCAACTCTGGCAGAGCGAAGCGGGATGTGGGCCACCCCGGTAGTCTCGCCACAGACCGAGAGCGGTTTCCGCGTCGCCTTTTTACAGGCGCTTAACCCGCTCCAGAGAGTCAGCCGCTACCGGCTTGCGCTTATGGATCAGGACGGCAGCAACGTGGCCGCCATTTTCCCCGCCCCGGGCGAGGCCGGCCTGAAGCCCCAGACTGTCGCTTGGTCTTCCGGAGGAAATCAGATTGCGCTTATCCAAAAAGGCGACCTGTGGATTGTGGAAGAGGATTCGGGCATTGCACAGCAGCTCACCAACGACGCGCAGACTAGCAGTCCGAGTTGGACGAAGTAACGCATGCGGCGCATCCTGACTATCCTGTGCGCGATCACCGCGCTGGCCACTCTACTAGGCACGGCCGCTTTGCTGGCACAACACCGCCAGCGCAGCCGTGGGCAGCCATCCGGGCTGCCGCCCGCCAGCCTGACCCCGCGGCCCGCCAACCTTTGCGGTGTGAACATCGCGCTGCTCTCGACAGCACCCTCTAGCCGGGATGCCGCCCTCGGGAATGCGGCGGCTGGCGGTTTCGGTTGGGTGCGCCAAACGTTCCCGTGGCGCGAGCATGATTTCGACTGGGAAGCCACTGATGCGCTCGTTAAAGCCGTTTCCGCCCAAGAGTTGAAGTTGATAGCGGTACTATCAGGCGAGCGCGCGCCGGAGCACCCGGTCGCCTTTGCGGCATTCGCCGCCCGCTTTGCCCGCCGTTACGCCGAGAACATCGACGTCTATCAAATCTGGGACGAACCCAACCTGAAAGACGGATGGGGGGGGCTGCCATCGGCGGCAGCCTATGGACGTTTGCTGGCTGCCAGCCACGCGGCCATTCACCAGGCGGATGCGCACGCCACAGTGCTGCTTGCCGGACTTGCGCCGACGATTGAAACAGGGCCCGAGAACATCAGCGACTTGCTTTTCTTGCGTCAATTATACGCCGCTGGCGCCGCGCCGTTCTTCGATGCGGCCGCCGGGAAACCGTACGGATTCAACGATGGGCCGCACGAACGTAACCCGCACCCGAAAACGCTGAACTTCTCGCGATTTATTCTGATGCGTGCGGAAATGGAACGCGCCGGCGACATGGACAAATTGCTTTGGGGAAGCCAGTTTGGCTGGTACAACACCGGGACAGCGGTGAGCGCAACGAGCATCTGGGGCGGGGTGAAGGCAAGTCGGCAGGCCGAATACACCGCCGCAGCCTTCGAGCGCGCCCGGAGCGAATGGCCTTGGGCAGGCGTGCTGGTGCTGGAAAACCTGCAACCCGGCGAAGATCCAAGCGACCCGCGCTGGGGTTTCTCCCTGCTCACGCCGGATGGACGCCCGCGCGCCATCTTGGAACACCTACGCCAGCGCCTCGCTGCTCCTGAGACTGCCATTGCTCCGCCCGGCGTACACTCCGCGGACGCGCCATTTGCACGATACGAAGGCGCTTGGCAGTTTTCCGAACTTGGAGCCGATATCCCCCAATCAGGCGTGGCCGAAATCAGTTTCGCCTTTGAGGGCACAGACCTTGGGCTGGTAGCCCGGCGCGGTAATTACCGCGCCACCCTTTTTGTGCAAGTCGACGGTGAATCGGCCAGTCAGCTGCCGCGCAGTGCGCAGGGAGAGGCGTATCAGATCATGACCTCACCGGATCTCTCGTCTCGCGTCGAATTGCTGCCGCTGGCGGCCGGCCTGCGCCCCGGTCGGCACACCACCACAATACGCGCCGAGCGCGGTTGGGGGCAGTGGGCAATTGTCGGCTTCTCAGTCGGCAACACCCCGCCACAGGAGAAGCTCGGGCGAAATTTGACGGCACTGATGGCTTTGGGGATGCTCGCTCTGGTCGGCCTCACGGTCAGCGCCCGTGAGATCAAAGCGCCGCTGCGCGCCTTCTTTCTTGCCCTTGGAGAGCGTACAAACGTGCTGCTAACTCTGGGACTGGCGGCGCTTCTCTGGTTCTCTGCCGGCATGGCCTGGGGACAGGCGCTCCCGTATCTCTTTCGCCGCCAGAGCGACGTGCTCCCGCTGGCACTGACCGCACTCTCAGCCGGATTGTTTTATTTTTCACCGTGGCTGGTGCTCACACTTGGAAGCCTTCTGGCGTTGCTCGTACTTTTCTACGCGCGCCCGGCCATCGCACTCGCGCTGATAGCGTTGGCAACGCCGTTCTATCTGCAGCCGCGCCCGATGTTCGAGCGCGTTTTCTCCGCCGTGGAGATGTTCACCCTGCTGGCCGCCGTCGCCGTTTCGCTGCGCTGGCTATCCTCGCGGCACACTCACAGTGCCCGAGCCGCTCCGCGGCTACCCACCCTCAATTTGCTCGACCTCGCCGTGCTGACATTCGCGTTGCTCGCCGCGCTCTCGCTTTTCAGCACGGAGTTGCGCGGGGTAGCGCTCAACGAGCTGCGCGTGATGGTGCTGGAGCCGGTGCTATATTACGCACTGTTGCGCAGCATCCCGTTACAGAAAAAGGAACTCTGGTGCGTCGTTGACTTTTTCATCCTCGGTGCTGCGCTGGTAGCGGCTATTGGTCTGATTCAGTATGCGCTTGGAGTCAACCTGATTGCCGCCGAGGGTGGCGTGCTGCGTCTGCGGAGCGTGTACGGTTCGCCCAACAACGTAGGCCTGTACCTCGGGCGCGCGCTGCCGGTGGCAGCGGCGGTGATGCTTCTTGGAGGTGCGCGCAACCGCCGCCTGAGCTATTTAGGGGCTGTCCTGCTGATGGCTGCCGCGCTGGCGCTCAGTTTCTCGCGCGGCGCGCTGTTGCTCGGCGTGCCGGCGGCGCTGGCAGTAATCATTCTCTTCCGAGGCGGCAAGCGCGCGGCCGGGACGCTGTTCGCATTGTTGGGCGCAGCAACCGCGGCGCTGCTTGTTTTCGGACGCCATCCGCGTATCGTCAACCTGCTCAGCCGCACGGCTGGACCGACGTTCTTCCGCCTCAACCTATGGCGCAGCGCTCTCAACATGATTAGCGACCACCCGCTCACCGGCGTCGGGCTGGACAATTTCCTGTATGCATATCGCGGGCGCTACATCGCACCGGCCGCATGGCAAGACCCTCATCTATCCCACGCTCATAATTGGCTGCTGGATTTCGCCACCCGTCTTGGTCTGCCCGGATTGGCGGTGATATTCTGGCTGTTGGTCACTTTCTTCCGCACGGCAGTGCGCGCTATGCGCACCACGACCGACCCCGGGTTGCGCGCACTCGCGATCGGTCTGATCGCTTCGATGGTAGATTTCCTTGCCCACGGCATGGTAGACGCATCCTACTGGTTCGTAGATTTGGCATTCGCGTTCATGCTCACAATCGCGCTCGCGCAGCGCCTGGCGAACCAGCCTGACCCGGCTCTAGCCTGACACTGGGTTGCACACCGGTCGCTATGGTAGAATCCCTGCGCGCCCGCCAGCGACGGCGCACATCACCCACAATGCGCATACTTCTAACCGGCGGCGCAGGTTTCATCGGCTCGCATCTCTGTGATCGCCTGCTCGCGGATGGACACAGCGTCATCGCCATGGACAACCTCATCACCGGCAGCAGCGAGAACATCGCCCACCTGACTGGCCAAGAGGGTTTCCGTTTCGTTTTCCACAATGTTGCCGATTACATAAACATGCCCGAACCGATGGATGCTGTCCTGCATTTCGCATCGCCCGCCAGCCCCTCCCAGACGGCGCCGACCGGCTACCTGCAACTCCCCATTCAAACACTTAAAGCGGGGGCTCTGGGCACACTTAACGCACTGGGCGTGGCCAAAAAACACACGGCAATCTTCATGCTCGCCTCCACCTCCGAAGTTTACGGCGATCCGCTCGAACATCCTCAGCGCGAAACATACTGGGGCAATGTGGATCCGGTAGGGCCGCGCTCGGTCTACGATGAAGCCAAGCGCTTCGCCGAGGCGCTCACCATGGCGTATCACCGGACGCACGGGGTCGACACGCGCATCGCGCGCATTTTCAATACTTACGGTCCACGCATGGCGCTCGACGACGGTCGCGTGGTGCCCAACTTCATTGGTCAAGCCCTACGCAACGCAGCTCTCACTGTTTACGGCGATGGCGCGCAGACGCGCAGCTTCTGCTATGTGGACGATCTGGTCGAAGGGTTGATGCAGATGCTTCACTATCGGGAAAGCGCGCCGGTGAACCTTGGCAACCCGCATGAGGTCACCATTCTGGAATTCGCGCAGATCATCAACCGGCTAACCGGGAACACGGCCGGCGCCGTTTTCGAAGACGGGCGCACGCCCGGGGACCCGCAGCAACGCCAACCCGATGTCTCGCGGGCGGAAGAGCGGCTGGCCTGGAAACCGCAGGTGCGATTGGAGCTAGGCCTGCAACGCACCATCACCTTCTTCAAGGAGAAACTGGCTGCCAGCGCCTAGCCAGCTCTCCCTCGTCGCCCGACGGTAAGTTACCATGCGTCGGCATGCATCATTGAGCCGCACCGCCATTGCCATCGTTTTGGTGGCGGCCGCGTTGTTGCTTCTAGCTCTCGAGCAGCAAGGACAACTCGGCCAGCTGCAGAACCTGCTCAGCACCGTGCTTACCCCGTTGCAGGAGGGTCTCGCCGAAATGGCGCCTGTAATCCCCGTGGATGAACAGGTAGCCCCGCAGGCATTACTCGACCGCAACACCACGCTAGTAGCCGAAAATGCACGTCTACGGTCCGAAGCGGTGCGCCTGCGCGAGGCCGTCACTGAACGCGATATGCTGGCGGAACTGCTCGATTTTAAGCGCGAAAACTACGAGCACACTTATCTCACCGCCGAAATCATCGGCCACGATCCCAGCGCCTTTCTCGAGTTTCTCATCCTGAACAAAGGCACAACCAGTGGAGTGCAGCGTGACATGCCAGTGGTCACCGGTGCGGGCCTAGCGGGTGTAATCAGCGAGGCCACCCCGCGCGCGAGCAAGGTGTTGCTGGTGAACGGCGCACAGATGGCCGTGAACGTGCGCCTGCAAGAATCGCGCGCCACCGGCGTGCTTTTCGGGCAAGCATCCAGAGACCTGCGCCTGCGCTTCGTGCCTCTCGATGCCGATTTATCCGCCGGAAACCTTGCGGTCACGTCTGGGCTGGGCGGAACGCTTCCGGCCGGCATCCCGGTGGGGGAAGTAGCCTCGGTACGCCGGCGCGCTTATGACGTTTTTCAGGAAGCGGATGTGCTGCCAATGGTGGATTTCAGTCGACTGGAACTCGTGTTGATAATCACTGATTTCACTCCGACCGATCTCAACCCGCTGCTTGCCACTGCGGAACCGGGGACCCCGTGAGAAACGTGCTGCTCGCCCTGTTGCTGCTGCCGCTACTGGCGGCCGCACAAAGCACTCTCATCCCCCAATCAGGCTGGGCGGCCGAGGCGAGACCCGATCTGGTTTTGGTAGTGGTGCTGGCGTGGAATCTCGCCAGTCCGCACGCTGCGAGCATTTTATGGGCGCTCATTGGGGGTCTGGCGGTGGACGCGCTCTCGGGCGGGC
The DNA here is from genome assembly GCA_036011785.1 of Anaerolineales bacterium. Classification (GTDB taxonomy): domain Bacteria; phylum Chloroflexota; class Anaerolineae; order Anaerolineales; family UBA11657; genus CAJWGI01. The sequence continues at coordinate 18,929 of DASCOB010000077.1, forward strand.
CGACGGGCGCTAGCGTGCTCGCACTGCTCGCGGCCACCCTGCTGGCCAACTTTACCAGCGCGCGCGTGTGGCAAAGCCACCTCTTTCTGCGTATCGCGGTAACGGTCGCCGGGAGCGTGCTCTACTACTTGGTATACTCGCTGGTGCTCGCATTCTCCGGGTGGCGGGCAGACTGGGCGAGCGTGATCGTCACCATTGTTTTGCCCGCCACTGCGCTGAACACTGCGCTGATGCTGCTTTTGTTTCCCCCGGCGCGCTGGGTGGGTGCTCGAATCGCGCCACGCACCATCGTCATGTAAGATGAACTCCCCACCCTTCATATCGCCAGGGCGTACCGGCGCCTTCTATACCCTTATCGTTGCCGGCATGATAGCCGGTGTCAGTCAACTAGTCCGGCTGCAGGTGGTCGAGCACGCCGAGCTCAATGAACTAGCCGTCGAAAATCGACAGTCCAGAGTGAATGAGCCCGCGCCACGCGGGGTGATCTACGACCGCAACGGCATCATTCTGGCCCACAATCTGCCCTCGTTTAACGTGGTCATCACCCCGGCCGACCTGCCTGATGACGACGTACGACTGCACGAAATCTATCAACGCCTTTCGGCCGTGACCGGCGCGCCCATCAGCACCCCGCCGCTGGACGCCGGCAACGCCAGCGCAAACCGATTGGGCGAAGATGCGCCACCTCCGGGCATCACCGCAGTGGTCTCTTTACAGGAATCCATTGCGCCCTATAAGCCGGCCGTGGTCGCCCCGGATGTCTCGCGCGAGGTGGCGATGACGCTGAGCGAAGAGCTGCGGAACCTTCCGGGCGTCGATATCAAACTGGCGCCAACCCGTGATTACCCCACCGGAGCGCTCACCGCGCACGTGGTGGGGTATGTGGGGCCAATTACCCGCGAGGTGGTGGATTTCTACGTGGACAAGGGGTTCGACCCATCGCGAGACAAAATCGGATACGCCGGTATCGAGGCTTTCATGCAGGAAACCCTCGCCGGAAAGAACGGCTCCAAAGTCATCGAGCACGATGTGGCTGGCCAGGAGCTGCGCGCAGTGGGTGAGGTGACTCCGGCCGTGGCGGGCAGCAGTCTTGTCCTCACTTTGGACGTGCGCCTGCAGGCCATTGCCGAAGGCGCGCTGCGCCAGCGGCTGAAACTGGAGAACCAGATCCGACGTGGGCAGCCGGTCACAAACGGGGTGATCATCGCCATGAACCCGAGTACAGGTGAAATCCTCGCCATGGTCTCGTTGCCCACCTACGACAACCAGCAGTTCGCCCGCTTCATCCCCGTGGACTATTACAACGAGTTGCACGAGCATCCCCACCGCCCGCTGCTTAATCAGGCTATCAGCGGCGAACACCCGCCCGGCTCAGTGTTCAAATTGGTGGTCGCCTCCGGAGCGCTGCAAGAAGAGATTATCACCCCGGAGCAACGCGTCTTCGACCCGGGAGAAATCGAAATCGTCAACCGCTATTTCCCGAATGACCCGGGCAAGACGCGCAAGGTGGTGTGTTGGAAACGGGACGGGCACAGCAATGTGGATTTCATCACCGGCGTCGCGCAATCCTGTGACGTATATTTCTATGCGCTCGGCGGTGGCTACGAAGAGGGCGGCGTGGAGAATGGCGGGTTGGGCATTGACCTCATTCACCAATACGCCACCTGGCTGGGCTACAACCAGCCCACCGGCATCGAGTTGCCGGGCGAATTGGGCGGGCTCATCCCCAACCGGGACTGGAAACGGCTTAATATAGGCGAAAACTGGTCCACAGGTGATACTTACATCGCCTCCATCGGACAGGGTTATGTGCTCGCCACGCCGATGCAAGTGCTCAATTCATTCACCCCGTTCATCAATGGCGGCGCACTGGTGCAACCGACGATTATCCGCGAAGTGCTGGACGGAGAGGGAAATGTGGTGCAGCCCTTCGATCCGCGCGTCATCCACCAGACTCCGTTGAAACGGCCGGTGGTGGACCTAGTGGCCAAGGGACTGCGCCAAGTGATGATTGACGGCACCGGGAAACGCCTCGAGCAGATCGAGGGCGTGACGCTGGCCGGAAAAACCGGCACCGCCGAGTATTGCGATAACATCGCCCAGAAAGCCGAGCGCTGCAAATTCGGGTCATGGCCGGCGCACGCCTGGTTCATCGGTTACGGACCTTTTGAAGACCCGGAAATTGCGGTGCTTGCCTTCATTTACAGCGGCGAAGAAGGCGCCACTGTTGCCGGCCCGGTGGTGATAGAAATCCTAGACGCTTACTTCGAACTCAAGGCTATCGAAAAGGACGCATCCGGCTAAGGATGAGCCCGGGCAGTGAGCGAATGTCCACAACTTTGAAGTCAAACCCGGCCCGCGCAGCAATGACTGCCCCCAGCCGGCGCCTGTGGAAAAACCTCGACTGGAGCTTGCTCGTAGCGGTGGCACTTCTGGTCACGTTCGGGATTGCCATGATTCGCTCGAGTACATTCGGTCATCCCAACCTGGCGGACACACCCTCCAAACAGATTCGGTTTGCGCTAGTGGGGGTCGTGCTCCTGTTTCTCGTGGCTTCCATCGACTATCGTTACTGGCAAAGTCTCTCCAGGGTACTGTACATCGGGAGCATCATGCTTCTCGCAGTACTTTTCATTACCGGCGTTGTAGCGGGCGGGGCACAACGCTGGTTCGATTTTTTCGGCCTGTTTTTCGTGCAGCCTTCCGAACTGGCGAAAATCGGCAGCGTCATCTGGATCGCCAGTTTTTTCGCGCGCCGCCGCGAGAAGCTGGCCAATATAAAATGGGTTCTGATATCCATTGTTCACGCCGGCATCCCGGCCGCGCTGGTCATGGCGCAACCCAACTTGAGTTCGGCTGTGATGATTATTGTGGTCTGGGCGAGCATTCTCTGGGCGGCAGGCTTACGCTGGCAGCATCTGGCGCTGCTGTCCGGCGCCGGTCTGGCCGGCCTGCCGGCAATATGGCTGCTGATGCAAGATTACCAGCGTGACCGCATCGCCAATTTTCTCAACCCCGCCGCAGACCCAGGTGCCCAGTACAACGTGCGCCAAGCGCTCATCAGCATCGGCTCCGGCGGCTGGTTTGGCCAGGGTTATAATCAAGCATCACAGGTACAGCTGCGCTTTTTGAAGGTGCGCCATACCGACTTTATTTTCTCCGCCACGGCTGCCGAGTTCGGCTTTGTGGGGGTAGTGGTAGTCATGATTCTGTTGATAGTAGTTATCGCACGCATACTGCGAATAGCCAATATCGCGAGAGAGCCATTCGGCGCGTACCTTTGCTATGGCATGGCCACAATGATTTTCGCGCAGACCTTTTTCAACATCGGCATGAACCTTAATCTGCTTCCGGTAATCGGGTTGCCGCTTCCGTTCGTAAGTTATGGCGGCAGCGCGCTGCTCACTCTCAGCGTAGGCCTTGGGATGGTGCAGAGTGTCGCATTGCACCACCGAAAATATGAGTTCTGACACCGCCCGCGTTCGCTTTGCGCCCTCCCCCACAGGCTACCTGCACCTGGGCGGAGCGCGCACCGCGCTCTATAATTTTCTGTTTGCGCGCCAGACGAGTGGGCAGCTGTTACTGCGCATAGAAGACACCGACCGCAAACGCTACCGGCCGGCCGCAAAAGATCAGTTGATGGACAGCCTGCGCTGGCTCGGGATAGATTGGGACGAGGGCCCGGACGTGGGCGGGGCATTTGAACCCTACATCCAGTCCGAACGCGCCGCCCAGCATCGCGAACACGCACAGCAGCTGCTGAGCGCGGGAAAGGCATACCATTGCTTTTGTGACAGAAGCCGGCTGCAGGAACTGCGACGTGGCCGCCAGAGCTATGACAGGCTCTGCCGCGAACTCGCGCCCACGGCTGCCCGTCAACGCGTCCAGGCGGGCGAAGCGCACGTCATCCGCTTTTGCAGCCCGAAAGAGGGCAGCACCACGGTGCGCGACCTGCTCCGGGGCGAGATAACCGTCCGCAACGCGCAGTTGGAGGATTTCGTGCTGCTAAAGTCAGATGGGTTCCCGGTCTACCATCTGGCGGCCATGGCTGATGATCACGCCATGGGAATCACGCACGTGATTCGCGGCGAGGAATGGCTTCCCAGCCTGCCCAAACACGCGCTGATAATGCGCGCATTCGGCTGGCCGGAACCGACATGGTGCCATCTTTCCGTACTAAAGAAGCCCGGCGGCAAAGGCAAGATGAGTAAGCGCGATGCGCAGCAGCACGACAAAGCCGAGGGCCATTCGATCTTCATCCACGAATTGCGCGAGCGCGGGTATCTCCCGGAGGCGGTCGTTAACTGGATGGCGTTGATGGGTTGGAGCCTAGATGACCGCCGCGAGGATTTCACCCTTGCGGAATTGCAGTGCGCGTTCGGTCTGGAGCGGCTGAACGCCTCTCCGGCGGCAGTGGATTTCAGTAAGTTAGACCACTTCCAAGGAAAACGCGTGCGCCAACTTCCGGCCACGGATGTGGCTGCGGGCATCAAACCGTATTTCCTGCGCGAGGGATTGAAACCGGACGATGCCACGCTGCTGAAAATCGTGCCGCTGATTCAGGAACGCATCGTCACTTTCGAGGACGCTCCGCAATGGGCGGGCTTCTTCTTTCAGCCGCATGTCTCCCCCGAGCCCGCGCACCTTGTGGCGAAAAAACTCACCCTGGCTGAATCGCTTGTGGCACTGCAGCAGGCGCGGCAAATTCTGGCCGCATTACCCACTTTCGAGCATGAGCCGGCGGAGAAGGCCCTGCACGCACTCGCGGATGAACTTGGGCTCAAACTTGGCCAGTTGCTCACCCCGGTGCGGGTGGCTGTGAGCGGCCACCGCGTCAGCCCGCCGCTCTTTGAGACTCTGGAAATCCTCGGGCGCGAGGCCGCGCTTCAGCGCATGGACAACGCCATGAAACTGCTCAAAGACCTGTGACCGCGCCACGCGCTATGGTAGAATTTGGCCAACGCTGGGGGATAGTTTAGTTGGTAGAACAGCGGATTCTGGCTCCGCCAGCTCAGGTTCGAATCCTGGTCCCCCAGCCTGCACTCCTTTATCTTTCTTGTGCAGCACACTGTGCTATACTGCTGGCCAAGATGCAGTCTGTTGCCGCATCGCATTTCCACGGCGACCAGCGGCGCAAGGGGTAGAGCGGCTATGAGCAAACACACACGCGCACTAAAGAAAGCGGAACGCGACTTCGCGAAGGCCACCGCAAAACTGGAAGCGCTGCAGGCCGAACAAGAAAAGGTGCAGCAGGCGCTCGGTGAAGAACCCGCCAAAGACGAAACCGAAGCAGCCCGGAAGGAGCTTTCCCGCATAGAGAAAAGTATGTCGCAGGCAAAATCCGTCCAGAAAAAAGCCAAGTCCAAGGTGGCTGAGGCAGAAATGTTCGTGATGCGGAACCGCTATTAGCCATTATACTCCCGAATCTCGGCCGGAATCTGAGACTTGACAACATCCATGTGCCACGGTATCATGCACTAGAGTACGGAGTATGCAAACGATAGGCGTGTTAGAAGCACCACGGTAATATCCCCAGCAGCACCCGTCACTATAGGCAAAACGTCAAAGTCCAAAATAAGGAGCATAAGTCTTATGACTGAACGCGAGAGCGGCACTGTGAAGTGGTTCAACGACGCCAAAGGTTTTGGCTTCATCGCCCGCGAAGAAGGCGATGATTGTTTCGTTCACTACAGTGCTATCACAGCGGATGGTTTTCGGACACTGCATGAAGGCCAGCAGGTTGAATTCACTGTTGAGCCATCAGACAGAGGTCCAAAAGCCATTGATGTATCGATCGTCT
>DASCOB010000078.1:0-39623 GCA_036011785.1 Anaerolineales bacterium
TGCGCCGACAACCCGCCGCGCCGACGCCGTAATTGAGCTGCACGGCGCCCAGGTTTGCCAGCAGCAGCACGTCCGGGGCGACCTCACGCACCTGGAAGCTGGCAACCGTTTCCGGCTGCTCGAGCGCCGCCCGCATCGAACCAAGCCCAAGCGCCACGCCCGCCTGCTGCGCCGCTTGTGCGAGAGCGCGGTTAATCTCGCCGGCCGCAGCGCTGCCGCCGGTCATGCAGGAAATAAGCAACGGCGCGGTGAGTTTTCTCCCGAAGATCGTCAGTGCCATATCCACTGCCGCCATTTCCATTTCAGGCAGCGCTTGATGCTCGAAATACAAACGCTCCAGCCCGGTGCTCACCCCATCAGACTGAACGTCGCGCTCGAGGTTGATGCGAATGTGGTCATCCTTGCGCGCCGAAGTCGTAACTTCTGTCATCTTACGGTGTTCCATAAACAGGCAGTAGTATCCATGTTATCAGCGGGGCATGAGCCTGTCAATCACCGCGACGGCGACGTGCTTGCGTTGACAATCCATTGCCGCCGGTTACAATGTACGATGAAAACTAGAGTAGGAGAGAAAACTATGTCCGACACACTTAAAAAGGTGCAGGAACTCATCACTGAGCTGCTCGGTGTCGACGCCGGCGAGGTCGCGCCCGAGGCTCGCTTCCGTGAGGACCTAGGCGCAGATTCGCTTGACCTAGTAGAGTTGATTATGGCCTTCGAAGACAAATTCGGCGGCGAAATCTCCGACGAGCAGGCCCAGGAAATCACCACTGTGGGTGAAGCGGTCACCTATATCGACACAAACATGCGCTGAGCGCACACATCTGCCTCATCAAAGCGTGACCCCGCGGGTATCCACAGCGTCACGCTTTTGCTTTGGTAAGAGCACCGTTGTTTCACAAGCATCAACGCGCTCCGCCAACCGTCTGATCTCGGGGCAGACTCGAACATCACCCCTTTATCGCCGACCAAAAGCACATTGTCAATTATTGCGCTATATTAACGCTGGCGCTGTATGCTTGGCAGCGCTAATGGCGTGAACCCAGAGAAAATGATGAGCCACTCTCACCGACCCTTTCAGATAATGGCTATGCTGCTGGCTGCCAGTCTGCTGCTGGCTTGCTCTGGCGGTGAAGTGCTCTCTAAAGTACAACCGGAACTCACTGCAGCTGCGCCGGAAGCACCCACTGTCAAAATCGACCCGCCGACGGACGCCGGCACGGCAATAGAGCCTGACGCAGAGGAAACGCTGCTGCACGGCATCTTTACCGCCGTGGCGCCATCAGTCGTGCATATTAAGGTCACTCAACAGGTCTCCGGATTTGAGAACCCGCGGATTCCAGATGATTTCGATTTTGATTTCGAATTCCGTTTCCCTGACACTCCAGATGAATTCTTCCAGCAGGGTGAAGGCTCCGGTTTCGTGCTGGACAAGGACGGATACATTGTCACCAATTACCACGTGGTCCGGGACGCGGAAAGGGTGGAAGTCACCTTCTTCGATGGCCTGACCGCGCGAGCCGAAGTAATGGGTGGCGACCCGGATAGCGACCTCGCGGTCATCCGCGTGGCTGTAGAGAGCGCAATGCTGAGGCCGGTACGGCTGGGCGATTCCGATCAAGTTTTCATCGGCCAGCGTGCGGTGGCAATCGGGAATCCTTTCGGGCAAGCCTGGACACTGACGGCCGGGGTGGTCAGCGCCATCGGTCGCACCATGCGCTCCGGAACCAGCCAGTTCTCCATCCCGGAAATGATTCAGACCGATGCTGCCATCAACCCGGGAAACTCCGGCGGACCGCTGCTTGATGCCGCGGGCCACGTTATCGGCGTCAACACGATGATACTCTCTCAGTCCCGCTCCTCCGCCGGGGTCGGGTTCGCGGTGCCGGTGAACATCGTCAAGCAGGTCGTACCGGAACTGATTGAAAATGGGCACTACACTTACTCGTGGCTGGGCATTAGCGGCAGCAATCTTTCGCTGGACATCATTGAAGCCATGGAACTGGATACGCTGCAGCGCGGCGCGCTGGTAATTGAAGTGATGGAGGCTAGCCCAGCTGCGCGCGCCGGCCTGCAGGGCAGCCGCGAGAAATTTGAGATAGCCGGCCAGGAATTGATCACAGGCGGTGACATCATAGTCGCCATCGAGAGCACGCCTGTCAGCGAGATGAACGATCTGATTGTATATCTGGTGAAACATACGCGACCGGAAGACACGGTCACGCTGACGGTGCTGCGCGACAACGAAGAAATCTTCCTGCCCGTCACACTGAAGCCAAGACCGGAAAATTAGGCTGACATCCCATGATGATCGGAATGCTGACTGATATGTACAAACCGTATATCAGCGGGGTGACACATCATGTCTCACTCACTAAACGCGCGCTGGATGCCGAGGGCCACAAGGTGTTCGTATTCACCTTCGGCGGACAGGACTACGTGGACGAAGAGCTTTACGTCATCCGGTCTCCGGCAGTGCCGCTGGCGGACACCGGATACAATTTTTCCTTCCGCTACAGCCGCAGCGCGCAGCACAAGCTCGCCAAAATGGGTGTGGCGCACGTGCACCACCCTTTTGCCAGCGGGCGGCTGGCATTGCGCTATTGCCAGAGCCGCAAGATACCTATTGTTTTCACCAACCACACCCGTTACGATTTGTATGCACAGGCATACTTGCCACACCTGCCGGAGGCCATTCCGGAGGCCTTTTTGCACGCCTTCCTGCCCGGATTCTGCCGCCAGTGCGATCTGGTGGTCGCACCTTCCTCCAGCCTGGCGAAACTACTACGCGGATACGGCGTGGATGCGCCCATCGAAATCGTGCCCAACGGAGTGGATCTGAGTGGGTTCCGCGATTCCGGGCGAGAAATTCAGCGCGCGGTTCTGGACCTCGACGCCCATCACCGTGTGCTGATCTACGTGGGGCGGCTGGGCCCGGAGAAGAACCTGACCATGCTGCTGCGCGCCTTCGCCGGGGCGCAAGCAGCCGTGGAGAACCTGCGGCTCATCATCGTGGGAGAGGGCGTGGAGAACGACAATTTGCGCGACTGGTGCAAGCGTGGTGGCATCAGCGAGCAGGTACGCTTCATCGGAAAGGTCGCCTACCCAGCGGTCGCAGATTATCTGCAACTGGCAGATGCCTTCATCACTCCGTCGGTATCCGAGGTGCATCCGCTTTCCATCATTGAGGGCATGGCGGTGGGTTTGCCGGTGATTGGCATCCGTTCTCCCGGCGTAGCCGACATTGTCGAAGACGGCGTTAACGGCATGTTGTGTCGCGACGACCTTGCCGATTTCACCGCCCGTACGGTGCGTTTGCTGCTGGACGACACCTTGCGCGCACGCCTTGCAGCCGGCGCCGCAGAGAGCGCCGAGAAATATGACATCAACCGCACCGCGGCCCAATTACTGCAACATTACCTGAAGCTTGGAAATGATAAAGCGCGAGCGCCCGGCAGCGGGCAAGACAGGCACCGCCTGAGAAATATCTTCCGATGAGCGTCACGCGCCAGCAGCTGCGGAAAGCCGGGGAGGATTTGGCGGTCGATCAGTTGCAAGCAGTTGGCTATGCGATAATCGCTGAGCGGCCGGAGGGTTAGACCTGATTTCGCGGCAGGGAAGCCAGTGGGTTTTCGTGGAAGTGCGCACCTGTCGCGGCCGCCGCTTCAGCACACCTGAGGAAAGCATCACGCCCGCGAAACAAGCTCGGTTCACGCTTGCGCGGAACACTATCTCGATGAACATAATCATCGCGCGGTGCCCCGGCGTATCGACGTAAAGGCCATCGAGATGACGCCGGGCGGCAAACTGATGCACATCGAGCAATTGGAAGATGCCATTGGACGCTGACCGCGAGAGCACGCCGTGAAAGACAACCACTCGACAGAGAACAAGATTGCGCGCCGCGGCGCCTTCACGCTGCTGGCGGCGGTCGCGCTTGCTGCCGCATTCCTCTCCGGCTACGGCACGCGCTTCATGCAGGGGCGTGACCAACCCGGCGTCTTTGCGCTCTTATCGCAAGCGCGCGGCATTGTGCAGGAGAATTTCTACGGAGAGATTCCGGGCGACATCCAGTTTGAGTACGGCATGATCCGCGGCATGTTGGCGGCGTTGGATGACCCTTACACCACCTTCAGTGAGCCGCGCGAGGCCGAGCTGGATGCAGACCGCCTTTCCGGTAGTTTCGGCGGGATAGGCGCGCGCATCAGCAAGAACGAGGAGGGGCAATTCATCCTGACACCTTTGGAGAATCATGCGGCCATCCGCGCGGGTATTCTAACGGACGATGAGCTGCTGGCCATCGATGGTGACCCGGTCTCCGCCGAGAGCACGCTGGATGAAGTGGTGGCGCAGATTCGCGGTGAAATCGGCGTCCGCGTCACCCTCACCATCCGCAGCGGCGGCGCAGCGCCGCGTGATGTGACCATCATCCGGGCGCAGATTGAGCTGCCCTCGGTCAGTTGGCGTCCACTGGAGCAAGACACCACAATTGGCGTGTTGGATATCGAGCGTTTCAGCGACCGCACCGCCGGCGAAGCGGAGGCAGGCATTGAAGCGCTGCTCGAAGCGGGTGTGACGCGCCTGATTCTGGACTTACGCGGGAACGGCGGCGGGTTGCTGCAGGCGAGCGTTGATGTGGCCGACCTCTTTCTGGACGGCGGAGTGATTGTGTATCAGGCCAGTCGGGACAAGACCGAGGAGAGCTTTCGCGCGGGCGGCCAGGGAGTGGCGCAGCAGATGCCGCTGGCCGTGCTGGTGGACAGCGGCTCCGCCAGCGCCGCCGAGATTGTGGCCAGTGCGCTGCAAGACCGCGGTCGCGCGGCGCTGATCGGCAACAAAACCTTCGGCAAAGGCTCGGTGCAATTAATTTTCAGCCTCGCCGACGATTCCAGCCTGCGTGTGACCAACGCGCGCTGGCTCACGCCTGACCGCCGACCGCTCGACCGCGAGGGCATCACTCCCGACATCGTGGTCGAGCCCGCCGCGCAGCCGATCGAAAATGACCCGGTGCTCGCGCGCGCCGTGGCTTTTTTGAACGAGCACCCTTGAGAAATGGCATGCACCCATTTTCAGCGATGGTAGTCACGGTCGCGAATCACGGCCGCTGAGAGCCATGGAATCCATCAAAATCCTTGCCCAGAACCGCAAGGCCCGGCGTGACTATTTTCTGCTCGAAACGTACGAGGCTGGGCTAGTGCTGCAGGGCAGCGAGATCAAATCGGCGCGGGCCGGGAGAGTGCAATTGCGCGAGGCCTATGTCAGCCGCAAAGGCGACGAGTTGTGGTTGCAGAACGCGCACATCGCGCTATACCCGATGGCGGCGGCGCGAAACCACGACCCGTTGCGTCCGCGCAAATTGTTGCTGCACCGGCGCGAAATCGAGCGTCTGTTGCGCAAGACGAGCGAGAGCGGCCTGACCATCATCCCGACCAAAATGTACCTGAAAAGCGGACGCGCCAAGGTGGAAATCGCAGTTGCGCGCGGAAGACGCCGCCACGACAAGCGAGAGATAATCGCGCGGCGAGAGAGCGAGCGCGCCATGCGGCGGCAACTAGGCCGCCGCCGCTGAACGCTTGCTTGCGTGTTATAATACGGACACGGGGATGACAGGCTTCGACGGAGGAGGCTGTCGTCAGACTGCGAGCCGAGAGGCGCCGAGCTCGAGAAATCAGCGCAAACCAAAACTGGCAAACCTACTGCCTACAACGCTCTTCCGCTTGCCGCATAAACCCGGCTAGCGCAGAGTAGGCCTCCCGAATGTGAGGCCCGTCCGCCCCCGAGCGCCGCCAGCCGCGCGGGAAGCGGGCGTCACAAATGCTGGTGTGCCGCGCGAGACGCCGCTACCCGCGCCTAAGACTCAGCGGCTGGTCGGGCGCTGACCCTGTTGGCCGGGGCGCACTCGGTGAAACCAAAATAGGCCGACTACGCTCGTAGATGTTTGGCGATGAATCCTTTCGGACCCGAGTTCAATTCTCGGCATCTCCACCTTTTTTTGAAAGCCTCTGCACACGCAGAGGCTTTTTTTGCGCGCGTGGGGTGCTTGGTCGCTTCGTCAGTCTGATGGATCCGGCAGGTAATCGGTGAGCCGCGCCCATTCATGCAGCGAGAGCGTCTGCGCGCGGCGGCGCGGGTCCACCCCGGCAGCGCGCAGTGCCATGGCGGTCTGCTCGCGCGGAAGCGCGAGGCCGTGCGCGAGTGCATTCTGAAGCTGCTTGCGCCGCTGCGCAAAACCGGCCCGTGCCACGCGGAAGAAACGGCGTGCGGCGGGATGCGGCCGGGCAGTTTGTGGATGGACGGTGAGCCGCACCACGGCGGAATCCACCTCCGGTGGCGGGTAGAAAGCGCCCGCTGGAATGCGCGCAACTATCTCCACCGAGCAATAGAACTGCACGCTGACCGCCAGCATGCTCATTTCTCCCGCGTCGGCCGCTAATCGGTCGGCCACCTCACGCTGCACGCTGAGAACCAGCAGCGCGGCGCGCAAATCGTTTTGCAGCAAGTGGCGCACAATCTGCCCGGTGATGTAATAGGGGATGTTGGCGACCACTTTGAAGCCAGAATGGGCCGCCGCAGGAAGCAGCTCGCGAAGGTCCCGCTGCAGGATGTCTCCCGCCACCACGGTCACGTTCTCACAGCCTTGCAGCACATGCGCGAGCAGCGGCAGCAGTCGTTCGTCCAGTTCGATAGCGACCACCTCCCGCGCCACGGCAGCCAGGCTACAGGTCAGGCTGCCGGTACCCGGCCCGATTTCCAACACCACGTCCTGTGGCCCCACCTCGCCAGCAGCCACAATGCGCTGCAGCCAGACCGGGTCATGCAAAAAGTTCTGCCCAAGACTTTTTTTCGGGCGCACGCCGAAACGCCGCATCAGCGCGCCCGGCCTCTCGGTCACGGCAGTATCCAGGTGATCTGGTCAACGGGGGGAACCGGGGTGCGCAGATACACGGTCAGATACGCGCGCCAGGAACGGAAGTTGTGGTCCTCATAGCCGAGGTCAATCATGCGACCGCGCACACCGCTGCCTGTGTCTTCCACCGTGGCCAGTCCGTATCCGGGTACATATAGCCGCGTGCCGAGCGGAATAAGGCGCGTGTCAGTGGCCACCATACCTTGCTTCAGCACCTTTCCGCTGCGGGTGAAACCGAACCATGGCGCATTCAGCGGGGTGCCGGCGCGGCTGGGCGAATAGGAGGTGGCGGACATCGGTATCGCGCGCCAGTATTCGACCGGGCCATATGGGGTATCGATGCTGCGGATGGGGATGCTCATGCCGTAACCGAGGACGCGCGCGACGGGCGGATTTTGCACCCATTCATCCGCCAATGCGCCCTCCCCGGCAACGCCGTCCTGCAGCGGCACGCGTACCCGTCTCGCCAGCAGCCCGTTCTGGCCGGCTTGCACCATGCGCGTCTGGTCAATCTCCAGATCAGCCACGCCCTGCCATTGTTTGTCAAAAGGCACCGGCTCGTAATCTATGCGATAACGCTCCGCCATGCGCACCACACGGATTTCATCTTCCACCGGGGCCGAAAGCGGTGGGCGGGTGGAATCCCGCCCTGTCAGGGTGACTCCGGCATCGGCGAGCACGCTGGCCACCTGTTTCTGATGCGTGCGAAAAGCAAGCTCACGGCCATCCACATGGATGAGCACCGCACGAGCGCGCACGATTTCAATGCTCATCCCAGCTCGAACGAGCGCGTCCAGCGGCGGATCGACCCGGTCGCCCACATAGACCGCCCGCCCGGCCTGCGCCAGCGCCCGCCCGACGGTGACAGCCGGCAGCTGCAATTCCTCTCGCTTTCCATCGTCCAGCAGGCTGACCGGCAGCAGCACCGGGGCGGCGGCCACGGATTCGGTTGGCGCCACCGCTTGTGGCAGCGCTAGCGGCGCGCAGGCGCTCAGCCAGCCCGTCAAAACGACAGACAGCAGGATGAGTTTGGTGGCGGCGCGTGAAATGTAAGGGGACATAGTCTCGCGGGAGGCCAGAAAATGGGCCGATCGATTTTCGTAACTGCCCCCGGGAGCGGAGAGGGTGGGATTCGAACCCACGATGGCTCTCACCATACTCGCTTTCCAAGCGAGCGCACTAGGCCAGACTATGCGACCTCTCCAGGCTAAAAACTGTGCGGGCGGAATTATAGCACGCGGTATCGCCCTCATTCCTGCTGATGCAGAGCCTGCAGCACCGGGTTGTCGAGATGACATTGTCCGCAGCCGACTTCCGGTTCCGCCACCTCCACGGCGGCGCGGTCGCACCACGCATTCACCAGCATGCGCCGCCCGAACCCGAGAAAACCAGACGTGACTCGGCCGGAAGGCACAAGATGCGCACACGAGTTGGACTGCTGCCAGCGCGGAACAGGGCAGCGCTGGCACAGGCGGTATGACCACTTCTCGCCAGCAGCGCATAGCAACCGGCATTCGCGCACGTCGCGACCGCGGTTGAAATCCTCGTAGTAGAAACTGCACTCAGGGCCGAAAACGGTCTTCATGCCCTGCAGTCATGCGCGCCCGACATATTTGCCACTGCGCGTATCGATGCGGATGACATTGCCAACACTGACAAACAACGGCACCTGCACCTGCAGGCCGGTTGCAAGTACCACGTTTTTCGTGGCGCCTGTGGCCGTGTCGCCCTTCACCGCCGATTCCGCCTGCGTCACTTTCATCTCCACCGTCACTGGCAATTCCACCTCAAGCGCCTCGCCCTCGTATTCGGTCACATCGAGCTGCATTCCCTCGGTGAGAAAAGGGAGCGCGTCTTGCAGCGCGCTGGCGCTCAACACCAGCTGCTCGAATGTCTCCACATCCATGAAATGATAGAGCTCACCCTCGCTATATAGAAACTGCGCGTGACGCGTATCCAGCCTGATTTCCTGCACGCGGTCGCCGGAATTGAACGTGCGCTCTACCGTCGCGCCGGTGCGCAGATTGCGCGCCTTGGTGCGTATGGTCGCGCTCCCGCGCCCGGGCTTATGGTGCGCATATTCCAACACGCGCCAGAGGGCATTGTCCATCTCGAAGGTCACACTTTTGCGCAACTGGTTCACGTCAATCATGGTCTCGTTCATCTCTCCGGGCCATACGATTATAAAGGGCGCGCACCACGACAGTCAAACCAGCGCACGCTCAGTCCTGCTCCAAATGCAGCACCACGGACTGGTTGGGCAGCGGCTGTCCGTCTGCACCTACCGCGGCCACCCGTGCCCCGCTGCCCGCATCAAACAGCCCGACCTCCACGCGCGCGCAGCCGTCGGGCAGCGCGTCTGCTAGGGAAAAGATGCGCACATCCCGCACGCGCTCGCCCTCGAGCCACAGCCAGAACGGAAACATACGGCCCAGCGGCGGGCCATCGACCATTCCGAGCAAGTTTCCGGCGCAATCGAAAGCGTGCACGAAGACGTCCTCGCTGCCGGCGGCATGCAACTGCCATCGCAGCTCAACCAGCAGATGGCCGGCAGCTGTCTGTCGCACCGCGCCGGAGCGCAGGTGAATGCGGTCAGAATCAAAACTGGCCAGCGGCGCGCGCCTGTCTGCGGCCGCATCGCCCGTCAGCACGTTCCCGACCTCCACAAAACCGAGCGGCCCGTCACCGTAAGTGGTCAGCCAGACGCGGTCGTATTGACGCAAGCGCGCCGCCATCGCCTCCCAGTGCAGCACATCGCCCCACACGTCGTAATAATGCCGCTCCGGCTCCTCCGCCACCAGTGGGAAATTCACCCCGTGCATCTGCGGTGCGCCGCCGCTATGGATGCCGGCAAGGCTGCCCGGGTGATGATATTCGGGGATTACCACTACCCCGTCATGTACAATCGGATAGGTGTGCTCAGCCAGCGCCAGCCATGTGGTCGCATTCACCACCAGATGGCGCTCATGCGGGTAGTCCTCCGCCGCCCGCGCCAACCCCCACACAGGCGCGAGCGCGCGTGTGTGCAACCCCACCCGCGAGAGAATGTAGCGCGCCGGCACGAACAGCAGCGCAGCCGCCAGCGCCGCAGCCAGCAGAAGGCTGCGCCGGCTTCGTAGCGCCAGCGCGCTCAAAACGCCACCCCACAGCAGCGCCGCGCCCGCCGCTGGCAGCACGGTCAGGCGCGGGCTGACTACCACATACAGTTTCGGCAGCGTCAACATCGCCGGAAGCGAGAGGGCCGCGAAAAACCCAAACCCCGCCGGCAGCAAACGCACTCTGCCGCTGCGCCACAGCAGCAGCCCTGCACCGCCAAGTCCCAGCGCGCCCACTGTCGCCACCCAGCGCACCTCGCTCCAGAGCGAGCCTTCCGCCAGCAGTCTTGCCAACGGCTGCAGCGGAAATGTGAGCGCATCGAAGAAAAAGACTGCGTTGTGCCACAGTTCCGCCAGCGGGCGCAGCGCTGGCAGGCCGCTTTCGGCGCGCATCTTATCCACCCGGCTCCACCAGAGCGGGAAGAGCGCATTTAGCATCAGGCTGGCCGCCAGAAGCAGGTATACTGACCGCGCTGTCCCCGGTCGGTTTTGTCGAACGCTTCTCGTCGTGAGGCCGAACCAGAGCACCGCCAGTGCCAGCCCGGCAGCCACGCCCGATTCGTGCGCAAAAGGCGCCAGCCCGGCGCACACAACCATCAGCACGCCCCAGCGCCTGCGCCCGCTCCGCCGGAATTGCAGCATCGCCAGCACGGCCGCAAGCACCAGCATGGCCACCAGCAGATGAAAGAGCGAGGCCACCAGCGGCACAACGATGGCCGCAAACGGAAAGGCGCACAGTAGCGCACTGGCCAGCCACGCGAACAGGCTGGCTGCCGGCCCGCCTGATGCCGATCGGTCGAGTGCCTTGCGGGAGTCGAAAACCTCGGGCCAAAGCCGCAGCGCGAGCGCACCCAGCAGCCAGCCATTGCACACCAGCACCAGCATGTTCAGCGCGTGGAAAGCGACAGTGTTCGTCGCGCCAAAGAACCACTGCCAAACGCGGAAAAACGAGAATCCTAACGGGCGATAATAAGAAAAGCCGGCCGCCGAAACCCAGAACGACGCCAGCGAGCGCCCTTGCATGAAGGTGAAGTTGGCTACGTCGTCCCAGAAGAAAGGCAGCTGCAGCGCCGGTCCGTAGAGCGCCAGCGTCAGCACCGGCGGGGTGAGCGCGCGCAGCCACCACAGCCGCCGCCGGACAGCGCTTGGTGCGCGATGAATCTCACTCCCCTCCATTAATCCACTTGACAGCTGTTTCCGGGAGCAGCGAAAGTTTTCCCCGCCTGACCTGGCAGCCCGGCAACGATTCCAGAAACAGGCTGCCGTACCTCTTGCTGTCCACGCGCCGATCGAAAACCACCACCACCCCGCGATCGCTGCGACTGCGAATCAGACGACCAAAACCCTGCCGGAAACGCAGTACTGCCTCCGGAACAGAATAATCCACAAAGGGGTTCTCAAAGCTCTCGCTGCGCGCGGCGACAATAGGGTCAGAGGGAACGTCAAAAGGCAGCCGCGCGATGAGCAGCACCGATAGCGCCGGCCCGGGAACGTCCACACCCTCCCAGAAGCTGCGCGCGCCGAGCAGCACCGCTTTTTCCGCATTGCTGAAAGCATGCAGCAGCTGGTGCCGCGAGGCGCTTCCTGTCTGCGCATATACCTCGATGCCCTCCCGTTCCAGCGGCCCTCGAATCGCCTGCGCGGTATCACGCAGTTGCGCGTGCGAGGTGAACAGCCCGAGCGTGCGTCCACCGGTCGCACGGCACAGTTGTAGCAACCCGCGCTCCAGCGCGCGCTGGTGGCGCTCTTTCTCCCACGGCTCGGGAATGTCTTCCGGGAGATACAGCAGCGTGCTGTTTTCGTAGTCGAAGGGAGAGCCCACCGCCAGTTCATCCGCATCCTGCGCGCGCAGGCGTCCCTTGATGTAATTGAAATCGCCGGCGGTCGCCAGCGTGGCCGATGTCATCACCACCGCGTCTTTCTCGAACCAGAGGTGCTTTTCCACCAGCGGGCCTACGTCGAGCGGCGCGCTGCGCAGCGCCAGTTTTTTGCCATCGCTAGAAAGCTCGACCCAGCAGATCTGCTCCTCGTCCGCTTGCGTCACCAACGCGTGCACGCGCGCATCGAAATCCATGGCCCGCCTTGCTGCCGCACTCAAACTCGCTGCCAGTTCCTCGCGCTCTTCTTGTTCGAGAACCTCCAGTTCCGCCAGCCGGCGCGCAATCGCTGTCAGATTGTCGATGACCGGAGTGAGCATGTGGTGCAGATTGTCCCAAGCGATTTCCACCTGCTCCCATGCGGCGCTGGCCCGCGCCGCCGCCACCACGCGCACGCGCTTGTCGTACGCGGGGTTCCCGCCTTCATCGGCCTCTTGCGCAAAGTTTTCCAGCGCATCGAAAAAGCTGCCGGAATGCAGCAGTGTGGCAGAGGTAGCCTCATACGTGTGCGCAACCTCGCTCTCCAGGGCTTTGAACCTTGTCATCGGCACGGCGCTGGCGCAGCGCTTGAGCGCCTCGCCCAGCAGTCCACTGGTGGGCCCTCCCAGCTCCTTCAGCCAGACTTCGAACTCTCGCTGCCGCGCGACGAAACTGAGCCCCTCGGTTGTGGCCGCCTCCAGATGATGGGCCTCATCCAACACCAGGTAACGATAATCGGGTAGCACGCGGTATTCGGAGGCCACATCGGCGAGCAGCAGAGCATGATTGACCACAATCACATGAGCCGTCTCGGCGTCGCGGCGCGCCCGGTAAAACGGGCAGATGCCGCCCATGTGCGCGGCACAGCGCTCGGTGGTGCAGCCTTCGTCCTCGGCCGAAAGCCGCAGCCAGGCGCTGTTTTCCTTTGGGCCAGTCAGGGTGATTTCAGCGCGATCGCCGCTTCTCGAATCCGGCAGCCAGCGCAGCAATTTCGCCAGCACGCGCATCTCGGCGGCATCGCGCGGCCCGCGCCTGCGCAGATCATCGAACCGGCGCGGGCAAACATAATTCGAACGTCCCTTCAGCAACGCCGCGCGAAAAGGCACATCCAGAATCTTACCCAAGGCGGGCAAATCCTTTCTTACCAGCTGATCTTGCAGGTTGATGGTGTTGGTAGATACCACCACGCGCAATTCGTTCGAGTACGCCCACTTTATGGCTGGGATGAGATAAGCGAGGCTCTTGCCGGTGCCGGTACCCGCTTCCACCATCAGGTGGTGCTGACGCGTCAAGGCGGTCGCGACCGCACTCATCATATCCACCTGTTCGGCGCGATGTTCGTATCGCCGCAGATTGCGCTCCAATGTCCCGCCGGGTTTGAAAAGCGCCTGCAGTGCGTCAATATCAAGCGAGAGCGGCTCGTCCCTCGGCTGTAGGGCCGGCCCCTCCGGAGCGGGGTCATCGAAGAACTTCGCGGGCGCCGAGCCGACGTCATCCTTTTCCGAGGAGCGCGCTTGCAGTAATTCCTGCAACGGCAGATTCGCGCCCCACCTCAACGCGCTGCCATGGCGCACTAACTCGGCGAGTGCGTGCCGCGGCAGCTCGCGAGCGCGCTTGAGCAGCGCCAGATAGACCGCACGGGTCACGCGCGCATCGTCAAGCGCGCGGTGCGTGGCCGGCAGCGCGACCTCCAGCTCGGTTGCCAGCGCGCCCAGACTGTATCGCCCGGCAGCCGGCAAGACGGTCGCGGCAAGGTCCATTGTGTCCACTTGCGCGTTCATTTGCAGCGCACCGTGCTTACGCAGGAAACCGAGATCAAACCCGACATTATGAGCAAGCAACGGGGTGGTTCCCACGAAGTCCGTCAGCCGCGGCAGAACCGCGGCCAGCAGGGGCTTCTCGGCCACCATCTCATTTGTGATCCCTGTCAACTGGGTGATGAAACGAGATATTGGCCGCCCCGGATTCACCAGAGTGTGAAACTCATCATCAACGCGCTCGTTGCTGAATTTGACGGCACCGATCTCGATAATGACATCGTTATCGGGGTCGAGGCCGGTAGTTTCGAGATCGAGAGAGATCAGTGTTTCGGGCATTACCGCAGCCGCAGTGGGAGCAAAATGCGATTATATCACCACGCCTCCCGGCACAGCCCTAAATTGAACGCCCTTGTAAGTTGCAGCGCACTCGGGTATCATCACTCCGTGCGGGGTGGACGCGGCCGGCCGGCTCACGCGGGCGCGAGTAAAATAAAAAAAAGCCGCCGACTTACGTGCGTCGGCAGCTTTTCAGAACGCACCTAACAAACTATCAGACCTTCGCCAGTGTCTTAATGCACTTTGCACACAACACCTTCTGCAGCCGTTGGCCCTGTTCCCACAGGGTCACTTTTTGCAGGTTTGCCTTGAAGGTGCGCCGCGTGGAGTGCATCGACTTGGGCACATTTCGCCCGAAACGAGTTCTTTTGCCGCAATGAGCGCATTTAGCCATGATTGAAATCCTTTGCGCCGGCTAGGCCGGAGCGCAATTCTACCACAGACCGAGGCGTCCGTGAACTGGAGCGGCAGCGATGAATACCGAACCCACGCATAGCGACCGAATCGAAATCGCCCCCACCGCCATCGGCACCATCGCCGGGCACGCGGTGCGGCGCACATACGGCGTTGTGGGCATGGCTGCGCGCAACGTGATGAACGGCATCACCAGCGCCATTACGTATGACGCGCACAAGGGAATAGACGTCCACATCGGCGCGGATCACAGCGTGAGCATTAGCGTTTACGTCATAATGGAGTATGGAACCAATTTGGCCGCGGTCTCCCACAGTGTAGCGAAATCGGTGCGCTATGAGGTGGAACATGTGACCGGCACAGTCGTGGCAGCCGTGGACGTGTACGTGCAAGGCCTGCGCATCGCGAATCCAGATTAGATTACAGCAGCTGCGATGATGGCACAACAATCCGAGTCCGCGCCACTAACGACCATTGACGGGCCCGCATTCTGTGAGATGAGCAGAGCGGCGCTGGCATGGCTGCAAACCAATCACCAGGCCGTGAATGCGCTCAACGTCTTCCCGGTGCCGGACGGAGACACCGGCACCAACATGCTGCTCACCATGCAGGCGGCTTGCGCCGAGATCGAGGGCGCGGACACGAAGTGCGTCGCCGAGGTCGCACACCTTTTGGCGCACGGCGCCTTGATGGGCGCGCGCGGGAACTCCGGAGTAATCCTCTCGCAAATATGGCGAGGACTGGCGCGCGGGCTGGAAGACTTGGAGCAATTCGGCGCGGGCGAATTCGCGGGGGCAATGCAGCAGGCCACCGAAACCGCTTACCGCGGAGTGGTGCTTCCGGTGGAGGGCACTATCCTGACCGTGATAAAAGACGCCAGCGACGCAGCGAGGGAGCAAGCATCAGAGGAAAGACATATGGTACTTCCCAGCCATGCTGCGCCAATGTATAGTGTGAGCCAACCTAGCTACTTAACTGATATGTTTGACCCCAGTGCACGCCCCCAAATGGAAAGGGGGGCTCAGGAAACTCGAGAATTCCAAGACATACTAAGGCAACAGGGGAAAGAGGGCGATCTGCGGGAGTTCCTGCAGCAGGTCTGCATCGCCTGCGAGCAATCGGTACAGCGCACGCCAGACCTCTTGCCGGTACTTGAACAGGCCGGTGTCGTCGACGCAGGCGGGTTTGGCCTACAGCTGCTGTTTGAGGGGATGCTGCGACATCTCCGCGGCGAACCGGTTGATGTGGCCCCCGAGCGCGATATTAAACCGCTGGATCTGGCCAGCATTGGCAGCGCGCTTAATACAGTCGAACCCGGCCAGGACTGGGAAGTGGTGCTCGATTTGCGCCCAAAGGCCGGCTTGAATCTGGACAGTTTTTACGGGCAGCTCGAATCAATGGGAACTTCCATTCAGGTTGGCGAGGGTGACGATATCCTGCGAGTACACATCCACCTTGAGGAAGAAAATCGCTTCAAACCAATCGAATGCGCCGAAACGCTGGGTACTGTGGTGAACGTGCACATGGAGAACCTGCTGCACCAGATGGAACAACAGGCCGCGACTGCCGGGTGGCAGGTCGAAGTGCAGCCTGGGCAGCTGCTGGCCGTGACGGTTGCTCCGGGGTCCGGGTTCGCGCGCATCTTCGCCGAGAATGGCGCGCAGGTGGTGTCCGGCGGCCAAACCATGAATCCGAGCACTGAGGATTTAATGGCAGCCTTCGAGGACCTTCCCGCCGATCAAGTCATAATTCTGCCCAATAATGCGAACATCCAGTTGGCCGCCGAGCAGGCCGCCACACTGAGCATGAAACAGGTAGGCGTCATCCCCACACGCACCGTGCCGCAAGGCATCGCCGCGCTGCTCGCTTTCAATCCGGACGACGTGTTTGATGAGGCCTGTGCAGCCATGCGCGCGGCCGCAGACGAAGTAGAAAGCGGGGAGATCACCACCGCCACGCGCAGCGTCACTTTGGACGGTCACAAGGTCAGCGAGGGGCAGATTATCGGCCTGCACAACGGTGAAATCACCTGCGTTGGCGATACGCCCTCCGACTGCACGTTGGAGCTGCTGCGCGTAATCGGCGCGGCGCAGTGCGAACTGGTGACGCTGTATCATGGCGAAGAAACCGACGCCGCTACGTCCGAGCTCCTGCGGGCAGAAATTGAGGCTTGTTTCCCGCAAGTGGAAGTGGTAAGTTTACCGGGCGGGCAGCCGCATTATCATTACATTCTCTCTGTGGAATAAAAAAACGGCAAACGTTGTGACAAAGACACGGATCGTAACTGACGGAAGCGCTCATTTTCCAGACCCGGAGGCCGCGCGCCGACACGTAATCAGCGTTGTGCCGCATTGCATTCGCCTTGGCAACCGCGTGATGCCCGATGGACTTGGCAGCCTGTCTCCAGAGCAGTACCTGGAACATGTGGCCAACGGCAACGGACACGCGCAGGTTGAAGCGCCATCAGTCGAGGATTTTGCGGCGCATTTCGAGAAGTTGGGACGCGCCAGTACACAGATAATCTGCGTGTGCGCATCCGGCAGTCTCAGCAGTGCATGGCGACATGCTGAGGAAGCGGCCACGCTGGTGCGAGGCAAGATGGAAATCGTGGTGTTAGATTCACGCACAACGTCCACCGGTCTAGGTCTATTGGCGGAAGCGGCTGCGGAAGCCGTCGCCACAGGCGCCTCCATGGAAGAGGCCGCGCGCGTGGTGCGCATGCGCATCCCAAATGTATATGCTATCTTTTTTCTCGAAACGATGAAATATCTGCAGTACAGAGGCGGGGTGGACTCATCCCAAGCAACGCTCGCGGACATGCTCGGGGTAAAACCGATCATCGCGCTTGAGTCAGGCGAACTCATCCCTTTTGAAAAAGTGCGCACGCGCACGCAGGCTCTGGAAAGACTGATTGAGTTTGCCAGCGAGTTTCCACAGATTGAACAATTGGCGGTGTTGCGCGGGCGTGCACATGTGGCCAGCGCCGCGCGCCAGTTGCGCTCGCGGGTGGCGGACGTCTTTCCAGATGCCCGCATCACAAACGCAATCTTCGGCCCTGCCCTGGCAGCCATTATCGGCCCGGACGGCCTCGGAATCATCCTGTGCGAAGCGAGTGATTGACGCGAGCGGTTGTGGTGACGCCGACCAAGTGAGACCGGCAGCATGAGCACCGCTCACAGTACCCTGCGAAAGATTCTCAACGCCGAAGCCGCCGGTGGCCACGCCAACAAAGCAGTAATCGGCGGATTGGACAAACTTGCGCCCCTCTGGGAGAAACAGGCGCGCGCCGCCGGGTTCGGCGACGATTTTATTGATGCCGTGCTGGCAAAACTGCAGCGCTACTCCGCGCTGCCGCCACCAAAACGCACACATGCAGTGAAGGAACTGCTTTCCATGGTGGCAGCGCACGCCGCTCCAGAGACAACTTATCGCCCTGAGCAGACCACGCCACCGCCCAGGACTGAACCCCATCAAGAGCCTGCCCCTCTGACCGCCAGCGATCCGGACGCCACGTTTCCACTGGACGCGCCGCTCACAGTGGTGAGCGGAATCGGTCCCAGCCACGCCGAAACACTGAAGAAGATCGGGTTGCATTGCGTTCAAGACGCACTGCATCATTTCCCGCATCGCTATGTGGATTATTCCGCGCTCAAGCCCATCAACCGCTTGCGATACCGTGACGAGGTGACCATCATCGGTAGCGTGCAGAACACGCGCCTACGCCGGGCGCGCAGCGGGAAGGCGCAAATAGTGGAGATTGATTTCAGCGATGGCACCGGCAAAATCCCATGCAGTTGGTTTAACCAACCTTGGTTGGAGAAACAACTAAGACCCGGTCGCCAGATCCAAGTTTCGGGCCGCATTGATTTGTTTCTCGGACGTAAAGTTCTCTCCAATCCCGATTGGGAGCCCTTGGACGTCAAGGCGCTGCACACCGGGCGCATCGTGCCAGTCTACAGTCTGACCACGGGCGTCACCGCCAAGACCATGCGCCGCTGGATGCACACCATGGTCTCCGCAGCGGCGGGGCAAATCGAAGACCCACTCCCTGCGGAAATGCGCACGCGCCTGAAGCTGCCAGCTGTTGATGTGGCATTGCGCGGCGTCCACTTCCCGGACTCGCAGCAACACCTCAGGGATTCCCGCCGGCGCATGGCGTTCTCGGAACTGATGACAATGCAGCTTGGAATGCGCCGCCAGAAGAACCGCTGGCAAGCGCGCGGCGGACAGGCACTTGCCTGCGACGACAACTGGCTGGCGGCGGCCACGGCCACGCTGCCTTTTGAACTTACCGCCGCCCAGCAGCGCGCGCTCACAGCTGTGATGAAAGACCTTGCCGATCCCACCCCAATGTGCCGCCTGCTGCAAGGAGATGTCGGCTCCGGGAAAACGGTTGTCGCCGCTCTGGCTCTGGCTATCGCCGCGCGCAACGGCGCGCAGGGCGCGTTGATGGCCCCAACCAGCATTCTGGCGGAGCAACATTTTCAGAGCGTGCGCGCATTGCTTTCCAATATTTCGGACCTCGATCTGGGTGGAGACAGGCTGCCCGCTGTCAGACTGCTGCTGGGCGCCACCCCGCAGGCGGAGCGCGATGAACTCGCCGCCGGATTGCAGAACGGCACCGTCAAGATTCTCATCGGCACGCACGCGCTCATTCAGCAGTCAGTCCAGTTCTCCAATCTGGCGCTGGCCGTGGTTGATGAACAGCATCGCTTCGGGGTTAAACAGCGCGCCGCCCTGCGCGAAAAAGGCAGTGAACCGCACCTGCTAGTGATGACCGCCACCCCCATTCCACGCTCGCTAGCACTGACCGCTTACGGCGATCTTGATCTGAGCGTGATCGATGAGCTGCCGCCCGGCCGGCGACCGGTGGAAACACGCGTGATTTACCCGCTGGAGCGCCAACGGGCGTACAATTTCGTGCGCGCTCACGCAAAAAAGGGGCGGCAGGCATTTCTGGTTTTCCCGCTGGTAGAAGAATCGGAGAAGTTGCAGGAGAAAGCAGCCGTGGCAGAACACGAGCGGCTGAAAAAAGATGTCTTTCCAGACTTGCGCCTCGGGCTACTTCACGGCAAAATGAAAGCGGTCGAGAAAGATGCTGTGATGAGTAATTTTCGCAACGGTGAAACTGATGTCCTCGTGGCCACAACGGTGATAGAAGTCGGTGTCGACGTGCCAAACGCTTCCATCATGATGGTGGAGGGCGCTGACCGCTTTGGGCTGGCGCAGCTCCATCAACTTCGCGGGCGCGTCGGCCGCGGAGGCCAAAAATCGTACTGCCTGCTGGTTTCGGAAGGCAAGAACGGCCGCGCCCCGCGCAGCGATGACCTTGCCGGCGAGCGCCTGAAAGCGATGGAATCTACCACAGACGGATTCGTACTCGCAGAAAAAGACCTGCAGTTGCGCGGGCCCGGCGAGTTTCTCGGAACCCGCCAAGCAGGCTTCCATCTGCAGTGGGCCAGCTTGAGCGACATGGCACTGATAGACCTGACCATCAATGAAGCAGAGATGGTGCTGGAACAGGACCCGCAACTGGAGCAGCCCGAACACCGCCTGCTGGCCGAGCAAGCCGCCCGGAGCATGCACAGCGGCACGGGCAAGATAAGTTGACGCCATGACACTGCGAGCAGTCTTCCCCGGCACCTTTGACCCAATCCACTACGGCCACATCGACATTGCGCGCCGGGGTTGCGCGCTTTTTGACGAAATGGTGGTGGCTGTGTACGACCGCCCGCTGAAATCGTTGCTTTTCTCTCCTGAAAAGCGCATCGAGCTGGTGCGCACCGCGTTCACGGATGAGGCGCGAATATCGGTGCAGGGCTATCGCAATCTCACAGTGGATTTCTGCGAATCTTTAGGCGCGAAGGTGCTGCTGCGGGGGTTGCGCGTGTTCTCCGATTTCGAGCACGAATTCCGCATGGCGCTGGCCAACCGTCGCCTCGCGCCCGAGATAGACACCGTTTCATTGATAACCAGTGAGCAGCACACGTTTCTGAATTCGACCACCGTGCGCGAGGTTGCGTCTCTGGGCGGAGACGTGAGTTCGATGGTACCTGAATTCGTACAAGAAGCTTTAGGAGAAGCACTCTCCGTCGCCCGCGCAGCCGGCAAAGACGTGTACAATAGTCCCCGCGACTGACGCGCTTATGGATTAGGCACACGGAGCGAGCACCCATGGACATATTGCATCTGGTGGACCGACTGGAGAACATTGTTCACGAGTCGCGCACCATTCCGTTGTCGCGCAAACTACTGCTGGACGAAGACCGGTTGATAGACATCATCGACCAGATGCGCGTTTCCATTCCCGACGTGGTGAAGCACGCGCAAAAGGTCACCGCGGAACGGGACCGGCAGTTGGCGCAGGCACAGGAGGAAGCGGACCGCATCCGCCAGCTGGCAAAGACGGAAAGCCACACAATCCTGGAGAATGACCAGATTACCAAAGGCGCCCGCATCCGCGCTGAGCAAATCTTGGAAGAGGCCGAACGGCAGGCCGCAAGGACTCGTGCCGACGCCGATGATTACGTGCTCGACAAGTTCGGGCGCATGGAACACCAGCTGCTTAGCGTAATCCAGCAGGTACGCAATGGCGTCCAGATGTTGCGGGATCCGGAGGGCCCGGCGGACACTCCGGAAGCCGAGAAATCTACTTGACAGGATTTTCAACATGCCCTTATAATTCGCCCTGCCTCGGGAAGGTGGCAAGCGATGACTCCATTACCGAAACGAAAGCACTCCAAGGGTCGCCGCAACCGGCGGCGCGCACACGACGCACTGCAGCTGCAGCAGCTGGCCGTCTGCGCCAACTGCGGCGAGCTTCACCGATCCCACCACGTTTGCGAGCATTGCGGGCACTACGGCGGACGCGCTATAATCGAGGTGGAACGCTAATTCCTCCTCGCCCTTCGTCATAAAAGGCCGTCTTCAGTACGGCCTTTTTGTTTGAGTATGCTCGCTCCCGGCACAACTGCGTTTCTGTTCCCCGGCCAGGGATCCCAGTTTGTGGGTATGGGCCGCGAGCTGGCTGAAAGTTCTGCGGCCGCGCAGCGTGTGTTTAAGTCGGCAGACCGGTCGCTGGGAATAGACCTTTCCACCCTGTGTTGGCATGGCCCGGCCGATGAACTGAATGACACGCACAACACGCAGCCCGCGCTTTACGCGTGCAGCCTGGCCATCCTAGCAGCCCTGCACGCGGATGTCGGCGATTTCACGCCTGCTTTTGCGGCCGGACACTCCCTTGGCGAAATCACCGCGCTGGCGGCAGTAGACGCCCTCAGTTTCGAAGACGGCCTCCAACTAGTGCGCGAGCGCGGTCGGTTGATGAAGCTCGCCGGCGAGCGTCAACCCGGAGGTATGGCGGCCATCATTCGATTGGAGCGAGAGCAGATGGTTGAGATATGCGCACAGGCCAGTGAGGAAAGTGGGCTTCAGGTTCAGGTGGCTAATGACAACTGCCCAGGCCAACTGGTGGTTTCCGGGCACGCGCCAGCTCTCGACAAGGCCATGGAACTGGCCGGAGCTGCCGGCGCGCGCCGTGCAGTGCGTCTGCCGATTTCTATCGCGGCTCACTCCCCGCTGATGGAATCCGTCGCGGGGGAATACCGCGACGCAGTGCAGGGCCGGCATTTCAGCGCGCCCGATGCGCCGGTCATCGCCAACAGCACCGTGGAACCGATGCTCACAGCGGAGGCCATGCGCGCAGAACTTAACGCTCAGCTCACCGCCCCGGTACGATGGCGCGAAAGCATGCTGCGCCTGCTTTCAGAGGGCATAACCGATTTCGTCGAGCTCGGGCCGAAGGATGTGCTCACCGGGCTGTTGCGGCGCATTGAGCGCAACGCCAACACGCACACGGTGGGCACATCAGAGGCCATAGCAGCGCTAGCATCCGCATGAGAACCGCTGTCGTTCAATCCCGGCGAAAAGCGCACACGTAGCCGATGCTCCGCCGCTTGACGCGCCTCGAACTGCAGGGTTACAAGACCTTCGCCACCAAAACCGACATTGAATTCGGTGATGTAACCTGCATCGTCGGGCCGAACGGTTCCGGAAAAAGCAACATCGCTGACGGCGTGCGCTGGGTGCTTGGCGAGCAATCCTACTCGCTCTTGCGCGGCCGCAAAACAGTCGATATGATTTTCTCCGGCTCGGAACAGCGCTCCCGGGCCAGCATGGCCTCCGCCACCATCGTCTTCGACAATTCTGATGGCTGGCTGCCGATTGATTTCTCCGAAGTCAGCCTGACCCGGCGCGCATATCGCGATGGCCAAAATGAGTATCTGCTCAATGGGCAGAAGACGCGCCTGCGCGATGTGGCCGACCTGCTCGGGAAAGTCGGCCTGGCGCAGCGCACGTACACCGTCATCGGCCAGGGGCTGGTGGATACCGCCCTCTCGCTGAAAGCCGATGAGCGCCGCAAACTGTTTGAGGAAGCGGCAGGCATTGGCGTCTATCGTCAAAAGCGCGAGAATGCGCTTCGCAAGCTGGAGCAGACGCGGCACAATCTGGAACGTGTCTCCGACATTCTGGCCGAAATCCGCCCGCGTCTGCGCGCTCTTGAGCGCCAAGCCCGCCGCGCCCGAGAGTTCCGCCAGCTGCAAGAAGACCTGCGCCACCTGCTGCGCAGCTGGTACGGATACCACTGGCACGCGGCCCAGCAGCTTATCACGCAAGCGCGCCAGCAGCTTGAGGAGCGGGAATCGCAGCTGGCGCAGCTCTGGGAGCAGCAGCAATCACGGTCAGAAGAAGCCGCCGCCCGGCGCGAGAAAGTTGCTGCAAAACGGGCGCAACTCAGCAGCTGGCATCAGGATGCCGCCAAGCTGCATGGAGATTACCAATCACTCCACCGTGAAATCGCGGTCGCTGAGGAGCGCGCGCGCAACATTGAGCAACAGCGCGATAGAATCCAGTCCGAAATAATATCGCTGGAAGCGAGCCTGGATGATCAACTAGCGCGGTTGCATCAGGCGGAAGAAAAACGCACTCAACTGCATGGGCAGCGTGACGCTGCGCTAGCGCGACAGGTTGCCATTCGGGAACGGCAGCAAGAACGCGAAAGCGAACGCGCTGCCCTGAAGAGCGACGAATCGCAACAGCGGCTGCAGGCCGCCGGTATCGGCGAACAGCTGCTCACGCGCCGCGCCCGACAGCAGGCGCTGCAGGAACGCAGCCACCAACTCACGCTGGAGATTGAACAACTGCAACGAGAAGCACAGCACTCCGCGCAGAATCTGCAGGCGGCGAAAGAGGGGCTTAATTCGCGCGAGAGCCAGCTTCAGCGCGAGCGCGAGGCCCGTGAGACAGCCGAAACCGCGCACAATGCCTGCACTGAACAACGCGATGCCGCCCGCGCGGAGATTGAGGCGTTGACGGAAAAAGTTGCCGCCGCTCTCGCTCAGGTTGAGCGGCTGCAGGCCAAGAAAGCGTGGCTGGGGCAGCAGCGCACCGGCGACGGCGAAACCGCTTCCGGGCCACAACGGTTGCGCCAGGCCGCCACCGGCGGACGCCTGCCCGGCCACATCGGCAGCCTGATGGATCTTATTGAGACTGACCCGCATCACGAGGCCGCCATCGGCGCAGTGCTTGGGAGCAGTCTAGAAGCCAGCGTGGTGAATGACTGGTCGTCCGTCGAAACCGCACTCGAGTTGCTCGACCGGCACGGAGGCCGCGCCACTCTGTTGCCGCTGGAGCAGATGCGCCCACCGAAACCGCTGCCCGCACCCACCCAATTTGGCTGTATCGGTTGGGCAGTTGACTTAGTTAGATGCGCCCGCGAGCATCGCCCCGCCATCACCGTCATTCTGGGGCGAGCAGCGGTGTGCGAGAACCGCGCGGCTGCCCGCCGAATAGCCACAGACCTTCCGCCGGACGCGCTGGCAGTCACCCTGAGCGGCGAGATTTACCGCGCGGACGGAGCCACGATCATCGGACGTACGGCTGAAGATCATAACCTCGCCATGGCGCGTGAGACGCGCACGCTACCAGAGAAAATCGCTACCGCAACGACCGAACACGCCCGACTGGAATCAGAGCACAGAGCGCGTGCTGGGGCTCTGGACAAGTCGCAGGCGCAGCTGCAAACTGCTCTAACGGAACTGGCCGAGCAGCAGGAGCAAACGCAACGAGCCACCGAGGCGCGAGACGCGACGCGACTGGAACTGGAGCGCGCCCAGGCGAACGAAGAATGGAACCGCCAGCAGCTCGAGACCTCACATAGCAGGCTGCAAGCGGCCGCTGAAGAGCTGCAGACGTGCACGGGCGATCTGGAGCTACTGGCAGGAAAACACGCCGAAACTGAAAAACAGGTTGATGAAATCCAGGCGAAGCTGCTGGACCTGGATGCCGATGGCCTCCCTGAAACCGTCACTGCCTGCCAGACCGAACTGGCCGTGACCGAACGTGCACTAAAGGACGCCGACGCACGCCACGCCGAGGTGCAAGCCGCCTATGAACGTGAGAACGCGCGCGTCGACGCGCGCCGTACACAGGCAGAGGACTTCGCTGCGCAGATTGATGCGCTGCGCGAGAAGGTGGCCGAACTCAATGAGCAACAGCAAAAATCTCAGCAGACGCTCACCCGATTGCAGGAACAGATTGACCCGGAAGAGGAAACCATTCACTCACTGGAAACAGAGCTGGCCTCTCTTGATGACCCTGAGGAGCAGTTTCGTGAAAAGGTGCATTCCGGAGAGCACAGCCACGCGCAGGCACAAGTGGAATTCCAACGTGCACAGGACCGGCTGCGTACGCTTCAGTCTCAGATCAATGATGACTTCGGGTTGGCCGAACTGGAATTCGGTGAGGAGGTCACCGGATCGACCCCACTACCGTTCGATCAACTGGTGGAACATTTGGAGTATGTCTCCGAACTTCCCGAGGAAATTGAGCGGTCAATCAACCGGCGCAGAGTACAGCTGCGCCGTCTCGGCGGCATCAATCCGGAAGCGTTGCAAGAATACGATGACGTGCATGAGCGCCACGAACACCTAACCACACAAACCGAAGACCTAGAGGCCGCGTCAGCGCAGCTGCGGGAGGTGATTGCCGAGCTGGACGAGTTGATGCAACGCGAGTTCCAGAACACGTTCGATGCAGTGTCTAAAGAGTTTGAATTCACCTTTAAACGCCTGTTTCTTGGCGGCAGCGCCCGTCTGGAATTGAGTGACCCCAGCGACTTGAGCAACACTGGCGTGGAGATTATAGCTCGGCTGCCAGGTCGCCGTCAGCAGGGGCTTGCGCTGCTCTCCGGTGGCGAGCGTGCATTGGTTGCGTGTGCGTTGATATTCGCGCTGCTGCGTGTCAGCCCCACCCCCTTTGCGCTGCTGGACGAGGTAGACGCGATGCTGGATGAAAGCAATGTGGGCCGCTTCCGAGCAATCCTGAGCGAGATTAGCGAGAACACCCAGTTCGTGCTCATCACGCATAATCGCCACACGGTGGAGGTGGCTGACACGGTTTATGGCATCAACATGGGCGCGGACAGCGCCAGTCAGGTTATCAGTCTGAGACCGGATGAAATCGAGGAACTAGCGTAGCGGGAAAGGCTGTAACGCATCCCCGCGCTTAGTTCGCGCCTTACTCGGAGCGCAGGCGCGCGTAGAAATCCTGTAGCGTCGGCTCGGCCGGCGCAAGTTCTTCCCACCAGTCGAGGATTTCGATGTCGGTCTCGGCGCGCCGCCCGGCAAGCCAATCGTCAAAAGCCATCCGCCGACGCTGCTCGAAAATATTCTCAGGCAGCGCGCGCACCTCGTTTTGCAGCACCTCGACCACATGCCACCCGAACTGGCTTTCGACCGGTTCAGGTAAGACACCAGCTTCGGCCGAAAATACCGCGTTCTCGAAGGCGGCCACCATCTGGCCGCGCGGGAACCAGCCGAGTTCACCGCCCGTTTTGGAATTGGAGGCGTCGGCAGAGAACTCCGCCGCAAGCGCAGTGAAATCCTCGCCCGCCAACGCACGTTCTAAAACGTCCTGCGCGGTTTCAAATTCATCCCGCGAGAGCAGAATATGGCGCGCGTGCACCTGCTGTTCCTCGGCAACATCCAATTCAGCGGCCACGGCATCACGTACTTTTCCAATCAGTAAGCGTCGCTCAAACAGTTCGCGAAAACCGGTCTCATTCATGCCGGTGTCGGCGCTGAGCGTTTCCAGATGAGCGGAATAAGTTTCCTGATACGCCGCTTCTGTGAACGGGGTAGGGGTGGGAAATGGGGTCGGCGCAGGATCGCCCTCTGGCTCCGCGTCAATCACGGCAGTGGGCGCCAGAGTGGGGGATTCCGCGTCGGGATCGTAGCCAAAATACGCATTTGCCGCCGCTTCGATTTCATTCACGCCCACTGTGATTCCCCGCGCGGAGGCCTCGGCGCGCACTAACTCCGTGGCGATCAATTCCTCCGTCACCTGCCGCGCCAGCACGACCGGTTCGTTCAGCAGGTCGTCAATCTGGTCCAGCCGCGCCTGCAATTGGCCGCGCTGCTCGCCGGCATATTGCAGCAGCTCGGAATAGGTGATGTACTCATTTAGCAGCTGCACACGCCGATAGCGCGTCTGCTGTTGCAATGTGCGCAGTGAGATTTCACTCAGTCCGACAATTGCGACTGCCCGGCGCGGGGTGAACCAGTACTGCTGCAAAAGGCCATGCCCGAGCAGCCCGACCACGAGTAGGGTTACCGCTGCCGTGGCCACCAGTAGCCAGACCTTGAGCGAGCGCTCGCGTTTACCGTGATGCATGCGCCGCCGCTGCGGCCGTCCGGAACCAGCGGCCCAGTTGCTGCCCATTCCTGTTCAGATGAAGGTTAGCTACACCCAGGTGCCGCGATCAAACGCCAGCAGCGCCATGTGCCGGGCGCGCTTAATTGCCGTGGCGAGCATACGTTGATGCCGGGCGCAGGTGCCAGTGCGGCGGCGAGGGCTTATCTTGCCTTCCGGGCCGGTTTGTCGGGCTATGATTTCGATATTCTTGTAATCGAGGTTGTCAATCTTGTCCACGCAAAACTGGCACACTCTTGGCCGGCGCGGATATGACCGCCGTCGGCCGCCTCTATGAAAACTCATCGTCTATTCCTCCTTCGACAAAATAACCATGGATTTATAGCGACGCCAAGTCCCGCAGTGTCACTATGAGCAAACATAGCAAGCGAAGAATTTCATTCGTCACAAAACGAGACGCTCCGGTCGCTGATGCTCCCTCAGCATGACAATTGCTCCTCTCGGTTTTCATCCATACGGGTGGGCACACGCTCATGGGGAACTCCTCAAAAAAATGAAAGTCACCTTCACTGGTCTCCGGGCGGGAAGCTTCATTTTCTGCCGCGGACGCAGTATCGCTTTCCCCACGCGCGGGCACATCCAGCAGAATCATCTCCTGGGCAATGACCTCAGTTTGAGCCTTCTGACTGCCATCGCTATCCTGCGGGCCCTATCGCTTAATCGCCCCTTTATGTTCACGCCGCCGATCCTGCCTCACAGGAAGCACGAGCAGATTTCGGTCAGTTTGTCCTAGGACACCACCATGAACCATTCTGTCCGCTCATGGCGCTCGCCCCGATAAGTGATCCATGCGCGGATGGTTGCCAGACGAAAGGACTTTACCGATTGTCCACCGGGCGTGTAGTGCTCCTCCACATCGCCGCCTACGTTCCCGATGAACATAACTTTGTTCAAGCCCTTTGACATCGGTGCCACTTTCCGAAAAAAGCCTCAACCTGTCAGCACACCAGCCTATGCGACCGGCGTGCTTTCGTCTGCGTTTGTCTCCGGCGTATCCGGCTCATGGCTGGCCGATTCCTCGGCATCAGAACCGCTGCTGGTGTCCGCTTCACCTGCACCATCACTTTCTTCAGCGCTTTCGCCTTCCCCCTGCTCTTCGTGCACCTCTTCTTCTTCAGGCGGGGGTGGCAATTCGGCCCGCACAACCATGAATCGGAGCACGTCCTCGTTCAGGCGCATCTGGCGTTCAATTTCGGCGGGTGCAGCCGGTGGCAGGCTGGCAGACCAAAAAACGTAGTGTCCTTCCCGCTGCTTCTTGATAGGGTAGGCCAGTTTGCGGCGGCCCCAATTATCCACCGAGGCAACCTCGCCTCCAGCAGCCGTAATCCAGCTCGCGATTCTTTCTGTCAGAGCAGCCAGGCCGCTCTCATCCAATTCCACACTCAGAATAGACGCAATTTCGTAGTCACGCATTATCGGAAAACCTCTTTCCTCGGGATAACCCCTTTCAGGTTCGGAGAGAACACCTAATCAGAGCGGAAAGCGAGAGGTGGACACCCTGCTCGCAACGTGGCAAGTCTACCACGGCAGGGCAGGATTGTAAATGCCGGCGTTTGGGCGCTGTTCAGCTTTCATCGCCGTCGCCCTTCTGAGCGGGCAGGGAGAGAGAGAAGGTGCTGCCTTGCCCCAGTTGACTTTTTTCCAGCCAGACGCGCCCACCGTGGCGCTCAGCGATTGATTTGACGAAAGCAAGCCCAAGGCCACTGCCGCCTGATTCGCCCTCCTGGTGACCTTTCACGCGGTAGAACCGCTCAAACAGCCGATCCTGGTCGGCGCGGGAGATGCCGAAGCCGCTATCGGCGATCGCCAACACAACGTCCTCTGCGCGCATTTCCACCCGTGTCTGCACGCTGCCTCCGGCGGACGTGTAGCGCACTCCGTTGTCTAGCAAATGGCGGATTGCCCGCCGCAGTAAATTCTCATCGCCTGAGACAGGCTCGATTCCGGCAGCAACCGCGCAGGCTAGTTGGATATCTTTGGCAACGGCAGCCGGTCGGATTTCCTCCACCAGCTGCTGCAGCAGAACCTCCAGTCGACAGCTTTCCCAGTCTGAGCCCGGCGCAGATTCGATGCGATGCAAATCAAGCACATCCTCTATCAGTGTACTCATCTGCTCAACACCGGCCACAATCTTCTCAGAAAAATCGCGCTGGCGGGCGTTGAGTTGGCCCACCATCGGCAGCATTGTGGCGTATCCGTGCATGAGC
Source organism: Anaerolineales bacterium (assembly GCA_036011785.1). GTDB lineage: Bacteria > Chloroflexota > Anaerolineae > Anaerolineales > UBA11657 > CAJWGI01. Next base: position 29,347 of record DASCOB010000078.1, read on the forward strand.
AAGAGAGGGTTTTTCAAGTCGTGGCTGACGGCAGCCATTGCGTCATTTTTTTGCCGGTCAAGTTGCTTGAAATCTGTGACATCACGCAACACGGCCAGGCGGCCTATAATAGAGCCATCCTGCCACAAAATTGAGGAGGTCGAGGCCGAGAACGTGCGCCCATCCGGAAGTTTTATTTCATGCGCGGAGGCGCGCTCATCACTCGCGCGCAGGGCGACTGCCAGTTGGGGTTGATGAATCATCTCGTTGATGCGGCGCCCTGTAATCTGCTGCCCTTGCAGCTCGAAAAGATCCTCGGCTGCCGGGTTAAGCAACAACAAGCGCAATTTCGAGTCGGTGACGATAACCGCATCCGGGGTGGCGCTGAGAATGGCCTCAAGTTGCTGCCGGCCGCCCTCGCTGGCCTCGAACAAGCGGGCCTTCGCCACAGCCACTGCTGCCTGACCCGCCAGCGTGGTCAGCAGATCAGATTCTTCGCGCGAAAAATGATGTGACTCGGTGTAACCCAGCCAGAGCGCGCCCAGCAGATTGGCCTCGTGATGCAGCGGCAGCGCGATGACCGCCTGCAGAGAGTGTGGCCCGGTGCCGACGTCCAGCACTGTTCGCGCGCGGGCCACATTCTCTATTGCAACAATCTCTGCCTCCGTCTCGACCAGCTGGAGGATATTGGCATCAAACGCGCTCATCTCAGCAGCGCCCGCCCCGGCGGAATAACTCTGCAGTTTATCCTGCCTCCCGTCAAACGGCACGAGCAGCAGGCGTGCGCCCTCGGCATCAGTAACGCTCAAAGCGCCCTGCAGAATGGGCGGCAAAGACTCGTCTAGATTAAGGCTGCTGGCCACGGAAATGGAAGCCTGCAGGAGCAGGCTGAGCCCGTCCACTTGCGAACGCACACGCACGCGCATACGCTCGAAGGCCTCACCCAACCGGCCCACCTCATCCGCGCCGCTGATTAGCACCGGCTCCCCCAGTTTCCCGGCAATAATCTGCTCGGTGGCGGCGGCCAACGCGCCCAGCGGCCGCGTCAGATGCCGGCTGATCATCAACAGGAACACTATCCCGAGTGCACCACCGGCTAGCAACAGCAGCGCGAGCGGAAACGAAATCTGCGTAGCTTGCGTCAGCACCGCGGAACCCGGCACCACAATCACCACGTTCCACGGGTAACCCTCCACCGGCAGGTAGTACACCAACCTTGTGGAACCATCTGCAGCTCGATCTTGATACGCGTGGCCAGCGGCCGAGGCTGCGGGCAGCAGCTCGGCATCGGCTGTCGGTCGCCACACCTGCTGCAACTGGATTGCATCCGGATGGTAGAGGACACGGTCCTGTCCATCCGTGATAAATCCCATGCCAGAGCCGACTAGCAAGCCCTGCAAACTATTTATGGCCGGAAGCATGAGCGGGCTGGTGACGATGTCCGCGCGGCCAAGCAATGCACCCACTGAGGCCCCTGTATCAGGGTCGGTCACGGGCGAGACAAAAGAAACCAGAGCGGCTGCGCTGTTCCGCACCGGAAAGACTAGCTCATGGCCCAGCACTCCCTGCAGGCCAACTTGCACAGCGGCAATCTCGGCCGGGGTCAGCCCCAGCACGGTCACATCAGTTTCGGGGTAACCCGCAAGTGGACGCCCCAGCGCGTCGAAAAACACCAGTTGGTTAAAATACGGCACGGTGCGAATGCCCTGTGAGAGCTGCTGCCTCCGCGCATTAGCATCGCCGCTGCGCAGTCGGACGTCCCGCGAGAGATCGAGCACAAGGCTCTCCCCGGTGCGGATGAAGAAGGGGATAATCTCGGCGGCATGCACCGCGTCGCGCGCCATCTGATGGACAACCATGTCAATGGCCGCGCGACGCGCGATAAGTGTATTTGCCCAGAACAGCACCCCAATGCCCATCACCGCCATCGGCAGCAGCGCGAACAGCAGCCGCCTGTTCAGATTCGCGGCGTAGGGCGGCAGCCGGCGCGGTGTCTTCCGGTACCAGTGGTTCGGCGCGAATCCGCGAGCCAGTTCGCCCACCAGCCCGGCCATAAGCAGTGCGCCAAACAGGGGCGGAGCGCTGCCGGACCAGATTGCGGTTATCCGGTCCAGCTGTGAAAGTCCGCGCGGACCAGCATCCAATATCAGAGAGGCGAGTTGCAAAGGCCAGACCAGCATGCCCACGACGAGCACCGCCGGCAGCGGCCGGCGCAGCAGCGCCGGCAGCCCACCGGTGTAATCTTGGCGCACCAGATAAGAAACCATCCCGGCGACCAGCGCCCATTCCAGCAGGGCAAACAGGTGTTGGCCATGCCAGAAGGCGTTCGCCAACCCGCCCGCCAGCGCGAGCACCACCGCGAAACCACCGCCCCACCAGCCAGCCGCGAGTACAACCGAGGCGTATGACAATAACGCGATTTCAGTTGGCCCATCAGGGCCGGTTGGAATAAAAGGGTGCTCAACTGCCAATGAAAGGGCGGAAGTGATGTTGACCACCACAGCCATCAGCAGCAGTAACCAAAAACCACTCCGCGCGGCTGCATTTAGGTCTTTCCATGCGTGTCTGCGTCGGTAAAGGGAAAAAGCAACGGCCAGCAGGCAGACGAACAGCACCGCCTTACCCGGCCACCATGCCGGCCAATGCAATTGGGGGGAAAAGTCCATGGGCAGGACGTCCACAGCGGTTACTCCTTTGCTCTTCTACGACCCTGCGCGGCGCACCGCGCGGACATCGCCACCAACACGCTGCGATTATAGCATCTAGGCCTTCCGGGGAGCCCGTCGTTGGTCGCTCATTTCCTGCCGCCAGTGTTGACGATACCAACCGCAAACCTTCAACTAGACGAGAATTGTCGCTCACAGACGCGTGTGCTAGACTTGTGTGATAAGGTTTTCGGTGCAATCGTCCGAGGAGCAATTCATTTCCACCACTGTGCGGCTGTTTCGAAGGGCTCGCCACGCGGTGGCATTCACTGGCGCAGGCATGTCCACCGCCTCGAGTATTCCCGATTTCCCGCAGCCGCGGCACCGGACTGTGGGAACATGTCGACCCGATGGAGATGGCGTCGCTGGCCGGCTTTCGGCGCAAGCCGGAAGCATTCTACGGATGGACCCGCCCGCTGGCGCAGCGGATGTTTGTAACGGAACTTAACCACGGTCACCACGCGCTGGCGGCGCTTGAGCACGGCGGATTCCTAGCATCGCTCATCACCCAGAACATTGATCAGATGCATCGCCGCGCCGGTTCACAGCGGATGTTCGAGCTTCACGGGGAAATTGGCGCCGCCTGCTGCCTGAGCTGCGGCCGCAGTTACGCGAGCGACCAGTTCAGGGAGCAATTGCTGCGCGCGGGAACGGGATTACCGACCTGTGCGCAATGCCGGAGTGTGCTGAAGCCCGAAGTCATCCTGTTTGGTGAGATACTTCCGGAAAAGACAATGCGGCAGGCACAACAGGCGGCGCTGAGCTGCGACCTTATGCTAGTGGCTGGTTCCTCGCTGCAAGTATTCCAGGCCGCAGACCTGCCCGCCATGGCTCACCGAAACGGCGCAGCGCTGATCATCATCAACCGTGAAGAGACGCACCTTGACCAGGCGGCGAACGTGGTGCTGCACGCCGATGTGTCCGAGACGCTGCCCGCGATCGCCGCCCGTCTGCCCGTAGTGCGGGCCGTTCACACGCGAGAGACCAAAGTGACCTGACTGGGAGCGCATGGCCTCTATTACCATTCTCGGCTGCGCATATTCCATTCCGGACGCCGCCCACGAGCTCACCCACTTCGCCGTACACGGCAAGCACAGCGGCATTCTGGTAGACTGTGGTTCCAATCCAACCGTTCGGTTGGCGCAGGCGGAAATCGCCTACGATTCCATTAGCGACCTGATTTTGACGCACTTCCATCCCGACCACATCAGTGGCGCGCCGCTAATGCTGATGAACATGTGGTTGTTCGGCCGCAAGCAGCCGTTACGCATCCACGCGCCGGTACATTGCCTGCAGCGCTTTAGTCAACTGATGGATGCTTATGAATGGCAGCAGTGGCCCGGTTTCTTCTCGGTCGATCTGCACGAGATTCCTCTGCACGAGAACGCGCCGGTGCTGACGAGCAATGATTTCACCGTTAGCGCTTCACCGGGCGAGCACATGGTGCCAGTCGTCGGGTTGCGCATCACAGACGAATCCTGCGGGCGGGCGCTTGCCTATTCCGCTGACACCGCCCCATGCGCTTCCATTGTGCGCCTGGCTGCGGGCGCGGATGTGCTGCTGCACGAGGCCACGGCTCTAGCCAACGGGCACAGCAGCGCCGCGCAGGCCGGAGAAGTCGCTGCCCGGGCGCAGGTCGGCGAGCTCTATCTCATCCACTATGACGTGCACCGCGCGGACGAATCCAAGCTTCTCACCGAGGCGCGCAGCTGTTTCAGCGGCCCGGTCGAACTCGCGCGCGATTTGATGACAATCGAGTTATAATCTAAGGCGTTCGCTCGCCGCCGATATTACCCACCGGCAGATTCCATCGTCATCAGCACCTTAAGAATTCCGCGCTGCTGAGCGCGCTCGAATGCCGCCAATCCATCCGCAAGCCCATAACGGGCGTGGATGAGCGGCTCCACCTGCACCCGCCCTTCGGCAAGCAGGCGCAGCGCCGGCGCGAACGGGCCGCAGCGCGAGCCAAGCAGTATGATTTCGTCCACCACCAGAGCGGAGGCATCCACGTTGAGCTGACCCGCGTAGGTGCTTTTCAGCACCAGTGTCCCCCGTGGGCGCAGCGCCGCCCGAGCGATGGCGAACCCATCCGCGTTTCCGGTGCAGTCCACCGCTATGTCGAACTCCCCCGCGGGCACATCTGCCGCCGCGTCGGTCGCAATACCGCTTTGCTCAAGACGCTCCAGTTTGGCACGGTTGCGGTCGACCACATGCAAATCGCAACCGGTCAGCACCAGCGTCTGCGCGATGAGCTGCCCTAGTTTCCCCGCGCCCACCAGCAGCACGCGGTCTCCCGACCCTATCGGCTTCTGCTCTTGAATCTGCAGCGCGGCTGCCAGCGGCTCGACGAAAGTGGCGGCATCGGTAGAAAGCACTGCCGGCACTACATGCAGGTTCTCAGTCGGCAACGTCAAGTATTGCGCAAAGGCGCCATCACGCTGCACGATTCCAAGCACAGTGCGGTTGGTGCAATGTGTTCGCCTTCCGTGTCGGCAGTGCGTGCACTGGCTGCAGACCGCATTTATCTCGCCCACCACACGCTCGCCCAACAACTCATGCGGGCCGTGCTCCACCACGCCGACAAACTCATGCCCCAGCACGCCGGTGAAGGGATAATAACCGCCTGTCAGCTCCAGGTCGGTGTTGCAGATACCGGCGCGCAGCACGCGCACCAACGCTTCCCCGGGCGGCGGCGTCGGAATCGGTAGGTCGTCACGCAGGCGCAGCTCCCCATCCTGCAGCCAGATTGATAGTATCTCTCTTTACCTTTTATGCATGCGGCAGATTAGCCCTTGCGCCCGAACTGCCGCTGCAACGCATCCACACTCAAATGAATCATAGTAGGGCGACCGTGCGGGCATGTGCGTGGCGAAAGACATTTCTCCAGTCGCCGCAACAGCGCTGCCTGCTCGTCGTGCGAAAGCACTTGCCCGGCGCGCACGGCGGCGCGCTTGCACACCCGCACGATGATGCGCGCTTCCGCGCCCGGTGGCAATGTGTGGCTGTTATCATAGTCGCGCTCCACCACGGCGCGCAGCGCCTGCTCGGCCGTGACCGCGCCAAGAACCGCCGGAAGCGCGCGTACCACGAAACTATCGCCCCCAAAAGGCTCCACTTCGAAGCCCAAACCCTGCAAGGCATCGAGCTGCTGCCGCAAATCCTCCGCTTCCTGTGACACCAACGTGACCGTCGCGGCCTGAAGCAAGGCCTGCGATTCCACCTGCGCGCCCTGCGCGGCGGCCATGAAAGCCTCATAAAGGACGCGCTCATGGGCAGCGTGTTGGTCAATCAGGTATAGCCCGTCCGGACCTTCAGCAACAATGTAAGCCGCGCCGACCTGACCGATGACGCGCAGCAGCGGCACTCCGCCCACAGGAAGCCCAGCCTGGGTTCCAGCTCCCGGGATGGAATCGGCAGCCGGCGCGGGGGCGGGGACCACGTCCGCCTGCGTGTCAACGGCGACCGGCTCTCGCCAGTCGAGCGCAGCGGCAGCACCCGCCTGCGCCCATCCCGCAGGCGTCACACTCTGCACCGGCGCCTGATTCAACAGCGTCCGGCGCACCTCGCGCTCCACAGCGCGGAAGACGCTGTTGCGCTGCCGGAAGCGCACTTCCGTTTTTGCCGGATGCACGTTCACATCCACCTCTCCCGGCGGGAGCGCTATGGAAAGCACCGCAATCGGATAGCGCCCGGTCATCAGCAGCGTGTGGTACGCGCGCGTGACCGCCACGCCAAGTTGCGCGTCGTGCACATAGCGCCCGTTCACGAAGAGCGTAATTTCACGCCGATTGGAGCGGCTAAGTCCGGGTGGACTCACAAAACCATGTACGGAAATGCCTTCCTGCTCGCTTCCGGAAAGTTCCAGCAGCTGCCCGGCCGTCTCCGCCCCGTAGGCGGCCACCAGAACATCGCGCAGGTCTCCAGTGCCGTGCGATTGAAACGCCTGGCGGTTGTCGAAGTGCAGACGAAAGCGCACCGCCGGATAAGCGAGAGCGTAACGCGACACCACTCGGGCGATACGCCCTTTTTCGGCCGCATCAGATTTGAGAAACTTCAGCCGCGCGGGAACATTGAAAAATAGGTTCTCCACCGAGACCACCGTGCCGCGCGGCGCGCCGATGCTCGCGCGGTCGCTGATTTTGCCCGCCTCGGCGCGCAGGCGCGTGCCGGTCTGCTCGCCCGGCGCGCGCGTCACCAGTTGCACGCGGCTGACCGCGGCGATGGAGGCCAGCGCCTCGCCGCGAAAACCGAGCGTTTCGATGCCGTCAAGATCCCTCGCCGAGCGTAATTTGGAGGTGGCGTGCCGTGCGAATGCCAGCTCCACCTCCGCCGCCGGGATGCCGGCGCCATCATCGGCCATGCGCACGATTTGCCGCCCGCTGCCATCGACTTCCACATTAATGCTTCCCGTGCCGGAATCGAGCGCGTTTTCCAGTAGCTCTTTCACCACCGAAGCCGGGCGCTCCACCACTTCGCCAGCGGCGATTTTGGAGACAACGGATTCAGTCAGCACTGCGATGGGCATGGCCGCATTGTATCATTTTAGCGCCGCGACAATCCGGCGAGGGTGCGCGCATCCGCTGCCCGGCGCGGTATAATCACCAGCGCGCACGCCCATGGAATCCCTGCTCAATCTGCACTGGGACATTGTCGCCCTTTTTACGCTGGCCACTCTCGCTATTTTGGCGCTGTATTTTCGCATCGAAAAGAAAGCGCGCCGACTATCGCTGATCTTTCTGGTGCTGCCGGTGTGCTTTGCGATGTACAAACTCTCGCAATGGCGGCAGCAGCTGCCCGAACTCGGGCTGGGGCTGCTGAGCGGTGGCGCGCTCTATACCCTCTGGCACCGCCTCTATGGTCACCGCATCCCGCTGCCCTCCAGCGACAATATCAAGGTCTGGGGACAGGACGATTAACCGTACCCGTGGCTCCGCCACCCGCCGAGCCGTGAAAAGAAATGCCAGTCTCATTGCCGGGCTGATTGCGCACGCGCTGATGATGGTCGCATGTACCCCCGCCACGTCCGCTCCCGCCACCGCGCCGCCACCGACTGCCACGGCAGAGAGCGGGTACCCTACCGGCACAAAAATGGAGAGTGAGCAGGCCGCCGCCACCGAGGCGGCAGCCCCGGCGCTCTCCGCCCTTCATCCCTCCGCAGCGCTCGCCAACGAGCCAGTCAAAGTGACCGGCAGCGCCGAAATCACCTTTCCGCTCTTTGACAATTATCTGGTGGAGCCGTACGTCATGCTGGAAGACGAAGCCGGATTCGTGGCGCGCGATTTCGAGTTTGTCATCCCGCCGGAAAACCAGGTTCTCGGGCCGTTAACGCGCAGCGGGGAGCACAGCTGGGAATATGTGCTGCATCTACCGGCGGGGCCATCCGGCGTGCTGGTGGATGTGGACAACAACGGGCGCACCGACCGCGGCGTGCGCGTTTTCGCCGTGGCTGTGCAGGCCAATTTGGTCGCCGATCCGTTCCTGGGGCGGGACGAGTTCCGTGGCTGGTCGAGCGTGTGGACTTCGGCGCGCATAGATAGCGAAAACCGCGACGAGATCATCGGCGGCGTTCTGCTCGTATGGGCACCGGACGGGCAGCAAGCATTCCCCAGCGATTTCGGCGCGGACGGGCTGCTCTTCACTTCCGACGACCCCGTCACCGCGCTGCAGCCGGGCTATACAATTGTCGACCTCGACAGCGCGCCCTTCGCCTTCCACAAGGAACGCGCGCCAGAAATCACGCTGCACGAAGGCGATGTCTCCGTCAACGACTACGCCGAGATGAGTTACAGCGAGGCCTTCGAAGCGCTCTGGAGCAAGGCATCTGTGGAATATCCCTTCACCGATTTGAAAGGCGTTGATTGGCAGGGTTTGTACGACCGCTTCGCCACGCGCGTTGCGGCGGCGCAGACCACCGCCGACCGGCAGGCGTGGTATCTGGCCATGCGCGAATTTGCCATGAGCATCCCTGATGGTCATGTCGGCCTCGGCGGGGATGACGGCGGCCTTTTCCAGCACGAAACCGGGGGCGGCGTGGGGCTCGGCCTGACCGAGTTGAGCGACGGGCGCGTGCTGGTCAGCTTCGTCACCCCGGGCGGCGCTGCCGAAGCGGCCGACATCCAGCTTGGCGCTGAAATCATCGCAGTCAACGCGCAACCGGTCAAAGAGGCGCTGGCCACCGTCACCGCGTGGAACGGGCCGTTTTCCGCACCGCACGTGCGCAGGCTGGAGCAATATCGCTACCTGACGCGTGGGCAGGTGGGCACAAACCTGCAGCTCAGCTGGCGCAACCTTGGCGGCGACGTACAGCAGGCCAGCCTAATATTACGGCCCGAACGCGCCAGCCTTGTTGCAAGCTCGCTCTTCGCCGATTTTGACCGCGACGCTCCACCGGTGGAGTATGAGATCCTGGAGGATTCCGGGCTCGGTTACGTGCGCATATGGTCGCTCGCCGATGACCTAAACCTGACCATTCGCCTCTTCAAGCGCGCGGTGGCGCTATTCGGCGAACGCGAAACCGCGGGCATGATATTGGATCTGCGCCAGAATATGGGCGGCTCGCCCATGGGTACCGGGCTGGCCGCGTATTTCACCACCAAGAAGATGGAGGTGATGCGCGGGTATTATTACAGCGAACGGCTGGAGCGCTTCGACACCCACGGCCCGCCGGACAGCATCGAGCCAGATGAGGAGCTGCAGTACAGCGGGCGTACAGCGGTGCTCGTCAGTCCGGCCTGCGCCAGCGCCTGCGAAAACGTGGCCTGGGTCTTCAGTCAGCTTCCGCAGGTCACCGTGCTGGGGCACTATCCCAGCAACGGCATCATGGGCGAAGTCGGCCGCGGGCAGTATGAGCTTCCCGGCGAGCTTTCCTTTCAGATTCCCACCGGAATGGATCATGACATGCAGGGCAACATTATCGTCGAGGGCATCGGCGTGCTGCCCGATGTGCTCGTGCCGGTGACCGAGGAGACCGTCTTCGGTGAGGGCGATGCGCTACTGGCACAGGCGGTCGCGCTGCTGCTGCGCCCGGAGGCTGCCGGCGTGCAGCCCTCCGGCCCGCCGACAGTGATGAGCCCCGCCGAAACCCACGCCGCGGTGCAGCAGCATATTCCGGTCCTGGAGCAGTTCGCGCCGGAGGAGTACAACAATCCCGGCCGGGGCGGCGAGGTCTATACTTACACCGTGTCGCTGGACGATTCTAGGGAGGTGCTCTGGCTGTACAGCTGGTGCGCCGCTGGCGAGGCGCTCGCGGACAGCAATCTGGAGACCATGGAATTAAATTTCAGCGTGAACGGGCAGCCGATTTCTACGGCCCAGTTTCTCGCGCTGCAAGGCGAGTTCAACGGGCAGTACTGCCACTACCGGCTGGCCGGGCTCAGCGATTGGCCGCGCGGCGAGCACCTGCTCCACACCGAGGTCACTTTCGTCCAGGAAATCGACGATGGCTTTCAGCTTTACCCGGCCGGCACGCACGTGTTCGAGTACCGCGTTTATGTGGACGAATGATAGATAAAACCGTTTCGCTTTCAGAGGCGGCCGCGCTCACACCCGCCGGAAGCACACTCGCTCTCGGCGGCATGACCCTCTATCGCCGCC
>DASCOB010000079.1:0-12383 GCA_036011785.1 Anaerolineales bacterium
ACCAGCAGGGTGCGCGTTTTCCGCTCCCACAGGTCGAACCAGAGTTTGCGCCAGAGCACGCTCATGCGGCCTCAACAGTCGCGCCGGTCGGCTCGTCGCGCGCGATGCGGCCGTCGCTCACTTCAATCAAGCGCGGGACACGACCGGCCAGTTCTGTGTTGTGCGTCACCATGATAATGGTTTTTCCCTGCGCAGAAAGGCGCAGGAAAAGCTCGAAAACGTCATCCGCGGTGCGCCCATCTAGATTTCCGGTCGGTTCATCCGTCACCAGCAGCGGCGGGTCGTTTGCCAGAGCGCGCGCGACGGCAGCGCGCTGTTGCTGCCCGCCGGAGACCATGTTGGGCAGTTTGTGCAACTGGTCCACCAGACCGACCATACGCAGCAGTTCGGCGGCGCGGTCGCTGCGTTCGTGGCGCGGGTACTTGGCCGCGAAATCCATCGGCAGAATCACATTTTGCAGCAGGTTTAGCGCTGGAAGCATCTGGAAAAACTGGAAGATGATGCCCACGTTCTCGCCGCGCCATGCCGCCAACGCGTTTTCGCTCATTGCGTGGATGGCGCGACCGGTGACCACCACCTCGCCCGTGCTGGGCGCATCGATGCCGGTCATCATATTGAGTAAGGTGGATTTTCCGCTGCCCGAGGGGCCCACCACGCTGACGAATTCGCCCGCCTGCACCGAAAAGGAAATACCTTTCAGCACGCGCACGGCGCTGTCGCCGACGTGGAAGGTCTTGTCCACCGCGCTCAGGCGCACGATGCCGTTTTCGGTGGGGGTGTTCTCGAGGTTCATCTGCATGAGGATGATTCTACCAGAAGCTTTGGCTGCAGCTTGCAGAGTATGTAGCTTGGCAATAAAATGTGCGCTGTCATGTCAGCGCCATCGGGGAAACGATGCGAGCTGTGATTTGCTCCCAATGGGGGCCGCCAGAGAGCCTGCAGCTAGGCGAGCTGCCGGAACTGCGCCCGGCTGCCGGGGAGGTGCTGCCTTGCGTGGACGCCAGTGCGCTCAATTTCGCTGAATTGCTGATGATTTCGCGGCGCTACCAGTTCCGACCGCAATTGCCCTTTGCGCCCGGTTTCGAGGCCGCCGGGGAGGTGCTTGCGTGTGGCACGGGAGTGGAGCATTTGTGGCCGGGTGACCGCGCGATGGCAATCTGTCGTTACCATGGCGGGTTCGCCGAGCGGGTTGCCGTGCAAGCGGCGACATGCGTGCGCATCCCTGATGACTTAGATTTCGTCAGGGAAGCCGCATTACCAATTGCGTATAGTACAGCAATTATTGCGCTGCAGAGGCGCGGGGAGCTTGCGTCCGGGGAAAGGCTAAAAGGTGCTGGGTGCTGCCGGTGGGGTCGGCCTAGCAACCGTTGAGCTGGATCGCCAACTTGGCGCTGAAGTGATTGCGGCGGCTGGCAGTGCGGCAAAGCTCTCTCTTGCCGCGGAGCGCGGGGCCTCACACGGTGTGGTGTAAACTACCGGGATGAGAACTTGCGCGAACGCGTGATGGAGTTGACGGATGGTACCGGCGTGGATGTGGTGATTGATTCGGTGGGCGTGTACGTGGGAGATTATGCCGAGCGCCAGCCGGAAACCGTGCGCGCAGCGATTGCTCCATCGATGCGCATGTGGCGGCTCGGGGAAATTCGCGTGCACATTTTCGCATGTGCTGGTGGTGGAGCGCGCTGTTGAGGCGTTGCAGCTGCTGCAACGGCGCGAGTCGCCCGGCCGCGTGGTGGTGAAAATCGCGTGACCGCAGCGAGCGCACAGAAAAGGTGCGGCATGCATTTGCGATGCTGCAATGCGAAGTAGTTCTGGCCATCGCCTCAACAGCGATGGGGGTTTGAGCCATTTCGGGAAAGCGCCGTGGATGGTGCTGAACGTGCTCAACAATGTGTGGTTCCCGAATGCAAAAGACAAGAGCCTTGCCCTGCGGGACTTTGCACCCGACCTTTCGGACGAGCATCGGCGCCAGTCTCATTCCGGCAAGGCTTCACCCTCGCGCACGCTGGCGAATCTGTTTCTGATGCAACTTCCTTGGGAGCGCATGCAGGATGAGCTGGGGCGCATCAATATCGTGGAAGTCGGCTGTGGTTCCGGCAATAACGGCCCCCGCTTGCAGTCTTGGTCTGGGGGCAGGGTGGCCACGTACTTTGGCGTTGACGTGCGCTCGCATGAAAACTGGAAGAACGTGGAATCCCATCATGCGGAATGCCGCTTTTTCTGCGCTGATGCGGATGATATCGGCAATCACCTTTCGGGTGACACAAATCTGATTGTTTCGCAATCCGCCATCGAGCACTTGCGCAATGACGTTGACTTTTTCTCTGCAGTGCGTGCGTTCGTCGGCCGCATCCGGAAGCCGGTCCTTCAACTGCACCTGTTTCCCTCTGCCGCCGGGCTCAGGCTCTACCAGTGGCACGGAGTGCGCCAGTACACGCCGCGCACAGTTTCGCTGCTGACGCGCATGTTCAACGATTGCTCGTATTCGCGCCTGTACCGGTTGGGCGGCGCTGCCTGCAATGCGCTCCACACCGAACTCATAACAACCCCATTGTTCGCGCGGGGGCGTGCGCGCAGTGAACGACGGCTGCCCCGCGCGTACGGCGAGCGCGTGCGTGCAGCCATTTCGGCCGATAGCGCCAGTGTGCAGGGCGCGCCTTCTTTTTTTGCGCTGGTGATTCATTCGCACGCGCGAGAGAGAATCTTCGGGTGAGATTTCGCTGCAAAGCCGGAGCGTGGACGCTGGGGGTCATTATCGCTGTTTTGCTGCTGCTGTACCCGCAGCCCGGCTCCGCACTGGCTGAGCAGGGCTGTTCGCCCGAATTCATTTCTGCGGTACGCACGGTGGGTGGGCACAGATTTGAAATTGCCGCCGTGCTGCCGTTGCTGGACCGGCTGCCTGCGTTCGGCCCGGGTTCGGGCTGCGCTGCGCAAAAACTTGATACGGATTTTGGCCCTGCGGTTGCGCTGCATTCTGGGGCACTTGCCGTCTCTTCGCGGCCTGCGGGCAATCCTGTGGTCATCGTGATAGATGACTTCGGTTATCGTAACGACTGGGTTGTGGATGGCTTTCTCAGCTTGGATGCCGCGCTGACATTCGCTGTTATTCCCGGCCGCCAGTTCAGCACCGGGACGGCTGCGCGGGCGCGCCAACGTGGGCATGAAGTGCTGCTGCATATGCCCATGCAGGCGCTCGGGCCCGCCCCGGGCGAAATTGAATACAGACTCATCACTACGATGAACGCAAGCGAAATCACCACCCGTGTGCGCCGGGCTTTTGCGGAAATGCCACAGGCTGTCGGCATGAACAACCATCAGGGTTCCGCCGCAACCGGAGATGCCCGCGTGATGGACGTGCTGGCCGCCGAGCTGCGTCGAACGGACATGTTCTTTCTGGACAGCGTCACCACTCCCGACAGCGTGGCGATGCAGTCAATGTACGCGGGCGGGGTTGCGGCCGCGCGACGTGACATTTTCATCGACAATGTTGACGATCTGGACTATGTGCTCGTCCAGCTGCAGCAGCTGGCGCGACTGGCCAGGGAGCGGGGCTATGCCGTCGGAATCGGGCATGTGCGCCCCAACACTTTGCGGGCGTTGCAGCAGGTGTTGCCGCAGCTGCAGGCCTCGGGTCAACGCTTCGCGTTTCTGTCAGAAGTGGTTCGCCTCGCTCCGTAACCCACGCGAACACACTCCGCCGATTACCGCAGCCGCTTTTCCGATTCTTATATGTTTCATAGAAATCGCCAGCGCATTGTTAACTGTGCGCGGCTATCATGACCCTGACTGAGCGCTCAGTAAAACTATGACGGAGGTGAACATCATGACAAGTTTAGTACGTTACCGACCCTTCCTGCCCATGCGGGGTATCTTCGATAGCTTTCTGAATGACGGTTTCTTTGCGCCGCAATCGGAAGCCTTTGAGGACCATCTGGATGTGGACGTCAAGGAGAGTGAGGACGAATATGTGCTCACTGCCGGCGTTCCCGGCGTGAGGGCGGAAGACCTTTCCATCGAGGTTGAGGATGGATTGGTGTCGATTTCTGCGCAGGTGTCGTCCGAGAAGGAAACAGACAAGAATGGCTACCTGGTGCGGGAGCGGAAAATGGGCGGTTTCAGGCGGCGGTTGCGACTTCCCGCCGTGCTAGAGGCTGGCAAAGCCAGCGCAGCCCTAGAGAACGGGGTACTGACACTGACGCTCCCCAAAGCCGCAGAAGCCAAACCACGGCGCATTGTAGTAGAGGTGCGGTAAACTCGGTGACACCGGGCAAATAAAAGCGACCTGAAAGGGTCGCTTTTATGCTCTGCGCACCGGCGGCTTATTGGTCGCCCGAGGCGGGTAGATCAACTTTATCTTCCAGCCAGTGCCGCGCTGCCTGCATGGCATCTTCGATGCTACCCGCGGCCAGACCCTCCATAAGGCGCTGCAATTTCGTGGTGTCTAAATCGGTGTACTCGCTCAGCGCATCCCTCATCCGCTCAGCACAGCGCGGGAGATTTAAGAACTGCTTCACGTCCTGCCGCAGGGCCATCAAATCTGGCAGCAAGGGCAACCAGCTTCCCTCTTTTTTGGAGGTTTCCATATAACGCTCCGCCAACGACTTGACTTTATCCTCCAGTTTGCGCATGGCCTCTGCGCTGCACGGGTCGGGGGCCGGAGTGGGCGTGGGGATTGGCGTGGGCACAGCGGTAGGTGCGGGCGCCATCAAGTTGGTGAGTGGAGCGCAGGCAACCGCCAGTGCGCAAGAAACCGCAAGAAACCACCGTTGTCGGAGCATATTATTGCCTCTGTGCTGTGGCGTCACTTGTTGGCTAAGTGTTCGAGCCGACGTGCAGCGTGCTAATAGTGCAGCAAGAATCTTGCCAGAGGCCCGCCTAAGCCTGACATTCGTTTGCAAACGATGTGATTTATGTCGCTGGCATCGAGCGTGCCGGCACGGTAGTATAATAGCGGGCCACCCATGGCTACTTGTATTATCAGACAAGGAGAAGCTTATGTCTGCAAATGAGTTGGTGCGACTCTGGATGACTGCAGACCCGGTTTCCCTTTGAAGCAGGCCATGCTTGCTGATCCGCTGCGGGCAGCTTGTCCTGTCGGCAATTGCACCCGGATAGGGACGCTAAACGGCGAGCGGTCATTATAATCAATAGTTAGATGAAAAAACGGAAAGGACAGTCCATACCTCACGGAATTTCTGCTCGCATCAGGACAATATTGGTTGCGTTTCTGATGTTGGTTCTCGGCTCGGCAGCGGTCACTACAGTTTCCCTGCGCGCCCTGGAAACCGACGCTGTGGTGATCAACCTGGCCGGGCGACAGCGCATGCTCATCCAGGAGATGGGTCGCTACGCCCTGGAAACAGAAAAGTACGCCGAGGCGGGCACAGACTCCGTCAACGTCGTAGCCCTGCGGGAGGCAGCCAACACGTTCGACCAAACTCTGGCTGCGCTGCTGGATGGCGGCTCGGCCCCCTACTTGGATGGTCAGTTCGTGATACTGCCAGCTGCTGCCGACCCGGGCGTGCGAGCCAAGTTGGAATCGGTGCGGTCTGATTGGACGTTTTTCAAACGCAACGTAGACGCCCTGTTGTCGATATCCCCCGCTTCACCGCTCACCAGCTCCGTCGTTGCCCAAATCGAAACCGGCTCGCTCACATTGCTAGCAAATGTGGACAGGTCCGTGCGGTTGTTTGAAGCCGCATCAGAGCGGAGGGTTGCCTACTTGCGCCTCATCTTGGCAACCTTTTTCGGCGGCGCCGTCTTGCTGCTGGCTACTGGTTATTGGATTACCTGGCGTAACATCGTGCAGCCGGTACGCGCGCTGGAGACCGCCGCTCGCCGTATGGCCGACGACGACCTGACCACGCCGATTGTTCCGAGCGGTGAGGATGAAATCGGCAAGTTGACCCACAGCCTAGACGTTACCCGCAGCAAGCTGGCCGAGTCCCGCCACAAATTGGAGCGCTGGGCCGCCAAGTTGGAAACGCGCGTGGCAGCCCGTACCCGCGAACTGGCTACGCTGTTGGATGTGAGCGCCGAGATCAACGCACAGCGTAAACTTGACGAGGTGCTTAACACAGTTGTCCAGAAAGCTGGTGAGCTGCTCGACTCCGAAGTTGGCGTGCTTTGTCTACTGGATGACGAAAGCCAGGAATTGAGAGCAGCGGCCTTCTTCGGCCCGAATGGCGTCGTCAAAGAAAGGGCGCAACTCGTAACCGAGGGAATAGCGCGTGATGTTGTACTTGAGGGGCAAACGACCGATTGTGTTAATGGCTGTGGCTGCCAGATACTACAACCGGGCTTCCAACCCTGCCAAATGGCTGCGCCGCTCCGCGCCAGCGACAAAATCGTCGGCGCGCTGTGTGTGGCCGACCGCTCGCGGCGAACTTTCGGCGCTGCAGAAAAGCAAGTGTTGACCCTGCTGGCTAACACCGCTGGCATTGCCCTGGAAAATGCTCGCCTGCACGAACTATCCGAAAAGCTCGCTATTCTTGGCGAACGGGAACGTATTTCGACTGAAATGCATGATGGGTTGGCGCAGACTTTGGGATTCCTGAATCTGCGCGCTGATCAACTTGAAGCGCAATTGGAAGCTGGCGAAACAATCGCGGCGTTGCGAAGCGTGGACGGCTTCCGAGAGGCTGTTGAATCTGCCTATGCTCATGTGCGGGGGGCCTTGAGCGGACTGCGCGCCCCGCGCCGAACGACCGCTGAATTTGAAACCCGTCTGGCAAAAGCAGCTGTGGAGTTTGAGCAGGTGGCGGGACTGCCGGTCGAATTCGTTGCTCGCGACCGGCGTGCATTGCAGGTAAGCCCCGAGGCGCAGGTCCAGGTTGTTCAAATCGTGAAGGAAGCTCTAACAAACGTCCGGAGGCACGCCCGCGCCACCCAGGCGACCCTGGCAGTGGAAACTCACAACGCCGAGGCCGTGTTCTCCATTGTCGATAATGGATTGGGATTCGATCCGGCTGCGTTGGTCGACTCTCCCAATCACTGGGGCTTGGAGATCATGCGCACGCGCGCTGAACGCAGCGGTGGGTATGCCGTGATTCAATCGACGCCGGGAGCTGGCGCCCGGGTGAGCGTATATTACCCACTAGACTTAGTGTCTCAGACAACTGAAAAGGTGGCCGCATGAGCAAAGCGCGCGTGATGCTGGTGGATAATCACGATTTGTTTCGAGATGGTATTGCCTCGTTGCTCGCAGCCCAGTCGGACATGGAAGTGGTGGGCGAAGCCGGCGATGGTCTGGAAGCCGTTCAGATGGCCCGCCGCCTCCAGCCCGACCTGATCCTGATGGATTTGATGATGCCTGTGTCCAATGGATTGGAAGCGACGACTCTCGTCAAGCAGGAACTTCCAGAGACAATCGTTGTCATTCTGACAGTCGTGGAAGAGGACGAGAAACTCTTCGAAGCTATCAAGGCCGGCGCGCAGGGCTACCTACTCAAAGACACGGGCGCGCCCGAGTTTCTGGCCTACTTGCGCGGCGCGTTGAGCGGTGAGGCGGCCCTCTCGCCGGCGTTGGCAGGCCGCATCCTGTTAGAGTTTGCCCGGCTGAGCAAGCAGGCGACAAGCCGCTTGTCTTCCAATCAACCTGGTGAACCGTTAACCCCTAGAGAGCAGGAAGTGTTGGCGCTCGTGGCTGAAGGCGATCGCAATGCCCAAATTTCTACGACGCTCAACATCAGTCTGAACACAGTCAAAAGCCACGTACGCAGCATCCTGGGCAAGCTCCACGTTCCCAACCGTCGTCAGGCGGCTGCTTACGCGGTGCGCGACCGGCTGCAGCAAGGTGAACGGAAGATGTGAACCCCAAAACATGATCGAGGCGGGTGGAACATGCCTCACCTTTCATAAAGGATTAGTCCTTTATTGGAGCGATTCGTGCGAATCGCTCTTTTTTTCATCCCTTTTTGTGTCGAAGGATGATGACTATTACCCAAAGAGTTTGTACCATTTATAACAATGAATTCCCCAGCTTTTGAAGGCTAACGGGTTTTGTGGGTAGGCGTCGAGTCTTTCTGCTCGGCCGTTCTGTTTACGCGGAAGGTCTGATCCATTTACTCGCAGCCGCCGTGGATGACATTGATATCGTTGGACGGGCCGAAACGTTTCCGGAGGCTCAGGAAGCCCTTGACCAATTGCAGCCCGACGTGATCATTCTGGCTGATATGATTCTGGGGGATACCACAAAAACAACTCTGGGCGAATTGCTCACTGCGCAGCCCGACCTACCAATTATCCATGCAAATCTCAGCGCCAATCACGTACAGGTAATTACCAGTCAGCGCCTCAGCGCTCGCAGTTCAGACCTGTTGACAGTGATTGCTGAATTGCCGGCACGGAGAGAACCATCAGCTCCGTTATAAAAATGCAAACACATTTAAGAAGGAGATAACCAACAATGAGCGAAGAACCCCAGCTTGCATGGGATCAACGCCCCGTTACGCCCCGTGACTTGATCCTCTTTATAGGCGCGTTCATACTTCTCGGCTTGGTAACTCGCGGTGTGGTGATTCGCGCTGGCATCATGACCAGCGTAGGCTCTCAAGGTACAGATGTGGTGCAGGAGATAGCAGCGCCCGTCGATGCGCAGCCGTCCATTCTTGTGCCTTACTCGGAGCCCTCCGCCCAATCGGCCAGAGAAGGTCAGGTTCTATTTCAGGAAATATGTGTGGCCTGCCATACCATCGGAAGCGGCATAGTGGTGGGGCCGGACCTGCAGGGAGTGACCGCGCGGCGCGAGCGGGATTGGCTGGCGCGCTGGATCAAGGAACCGGATAAAATGCTCGCCGAAGGGGATCCCATCGGCACGCAACAGCTGCAGGAGTTCAACAACGTCCCTATGCCCAACCTGGGCATGACGGATCAGCAGGTAGATACGCTGATCGCCTATCTGCAAACGACTGACACGTCCGCCGCGACGACGCCGGTGGGATTGCCGGCTCTCTATGTACCTACCCTGGTCGCTGCCGTCGTTGTCCTGTTGGCCCTTACGGCTCTGGGGCTTGGTGTGGGTAAGAAACAAGTGGAGGTGAGGATATGAAAAGCAAATGGTTCAACGTTACCGACGAGTCCCGATCATGGGAGGATTTTTATCGCCGCCGGTGGTCCTATGACTACACAGTACGTACCAGCCATGGCGTCAACTGCTCCATGGCCTGTAGTTGGGAGGTCTTCGTCAAGGACGGGCTAATCTGCTGGGAGCTCCAGAAGGTAGACTACCCGCAGATCGACCCCGACATTCCCAACGTGGAGCCGCGAGGATGCCAGAGGGGGGCGACCGCTTCCTGGTATCCCTACAGTCCCCTGAGACCAAAATACCCCTATATCCGCAAGGTCCTGTGGGACTCCTACCAGCAGGAGCGGAAGGCGGGCAAAGACTCCGTGGAAGCATGGGCGGCCGTTGCGGAGGACGATGAGCGGGCCAAGGCATACAAGTCCGCCCGGGGCAAGGGCGGCTGGAAGCGGGTCACCTGGGACGAAGCCACGGAACTGGTCGCCGGGTCCCAAATCTACACCATCAAGAAATACGGCCCCGACCACGTCACCTCCTTTTCGCCCATTCCCGCCATGAGCCTGTTGAGTTTTATCTCGGGACACCGTTACAACAACCTGTTGGGCGGGATATACTGTAGTTACTACGAGTGGTATCACGACCTGCCCCACATGGAGGCCACCATGTTCGGCGACCAGACGGAGAATTGTGAGAGTTCCGACTGGTATCTAGGCACCTACTGGCTAGTCATCGGCAGCAACCTCAACCAGACCCGTACCGCCGACTGTCACTTCCTGCCTGAGGCAAAATACCGGGGCACGAAGGTGGTGGTGATGTCCCCCAACTATTCCGACGTGTCCAAGTATGCCGACCTGTGGGTACCGGTCGTACCCGGCAGCGACGGGGCTTACCTCCAGGCCTGCATCCACGTCATCTTGAAGGAGTTCTACGCCGACCGGGAGGTGCCCTACTTCACCGACTACATCAAGCGTTACACCAACCTGCCCTTCATGGTGATCCTGGAGCCCGACTCCGACGGCAAGAAGTTCCACCAGGGGCGGTTCCTGCGGGCATCCGACCTGGCCGAATATGCCGATCAGGAGAACGCGGAATGGAAAATGATTATGATGGACGCCCAGGGCAAATCGCACCTGCCCACGGGCACCATCGGCTTCCGCTGGGAGGAGGAACCCACCGGCAACTGGAACCTGGAACTGAAGAACGCGGTCACCGGAGAAGAATTTGACCCCCTCATCACCGTGCTGGGTAAAGAAGAGCAAAGAGTGACGGTCTCTTTCAGTGACTTCACCGACACCTTCAACATCTGGCTAGGGAAGAGCAACGGCAAAGACGGACGGGCAGAGGAGATCTTGCGGGAGGTGCCGGCAAAAGTGGTCACCACCAGTGATGGTCAACAGGTATTGGTGACCACCGCCTTTGACCTGCTTATGGGCGGTACCGGGATCTCCAGAGGGCTGGAAGGGGACTATCCCGAGGACTACAACGACCCCAAGCCCTTTACCCCCGCCTGGCAGGAACCGATTTCAGGGGTCAGTCGCGATCTCGTCATCCAGGTGGCCCGGGAGTTCGCCGAGAACGCCGAGAAGACCCAGGGCAAGTCCCTGATTATCACCGGGCCTGGTGTCCAGCACTGGTATCACGGCGCTTCCATGTACTACCGCAGTATGGCGGTGATGCTGGGCCTCTGCGGCTGCCATGGCCGTAACGGGGGTAACTTCAACCACTACGTGGGCACCCAACACACCCGGCTGCATACCCCCTTCAAATATCTGAGCGGCGCCGCTGACTGGACCGGCCCGGCCCGCCTGATGAACACCACTTCCCTGTGGTATTTCCACACCGGCCAGTGGCGCTACGACGGGATGCCCCTGGACACCCAATGGGCTGTGGATGCGGAGAAGTGCCCTGAATACAACCACGCCGCTGATATGAACGCCCTGGCCGTGCGGTTGGGCTGGCTGCCCTTCTTCCCGCAGTTTGACGGCAAGAACCCTCTTGAAGTCTACCAGGAGGCCATCCGGGCAGGCTGCAAAACGGACGAAGAGGTAAAGGAATGGGTGCTGCAGCAGTTCAAAGATGAGGAGTTGGACTTTGCCCTGCCCCACGTTGACCGCCCTGATAACCGGCTGAAAGTGTTGACCGTGTGGCGCGGCAATCTTATTGGCACCAGTATGCGGGGGCACGAACTAGCTCTGAACCATTTCCTGGGTACCCATCACAACACCCTGTACGAAGACGAGCCGGCCAAAGGGCTGGTGGATGAGATCGAGTTCGACCCCGAGCAGGCTCCCGCCGGCAAACTGGATCTGCTCGTGAACCTGAACTTTCGCATGGACACCACCGCCAATTACTCTGATGTGGTCCTCCCGGCCGCCTTTTGGTACGAGAAGTACGACATCACCATGGGCGATATGCACACCTTCATACACCCCCTCCAGCCGGCCACCGAGCCGCCCTGGGAGACCAAGAACGACTGGGAGGCTTTCAAGCTCATTGCCAAGAAGTTCTCCAAACTGGCCGAGAAACACTTCCCGGAGCCGGTAAAGGACATCGTACTAAAGCCCCTGTGGATGGACAGTCCGGACCAGCTGGGCCAGCCTCTGGGCGAGGTGAAGGACTGGAAGAAAGGGGATGGGGATATGACCCCGGGCAAGTACTTCCCCCACATCACTGTTGTGGAGCGAGACTACACCCAGGTTTACGACCGGATGGTCTCCCTGGGGCCGCGGATTGACCACTACGGCTCCAAAGGCCACTATACGGACCTGACCCCCATTGTGGAGGAGGAGCTGAAGAACAACGAGATGCTCACGGTCAAAAACGGTCGGGTCTACGCTGAGCGGTCGGAACAATTCTGCGAACTGATCTGCCAGGTCTCCCCGGAACTCAACGGCCGGCTGGCCCACATGTTCTTCGAGGAGATGGAGAAGAAGGTGGGCCTGCCCCTTAAGGATTTGGTGGAGCCGGTGAAGGGACGCCGAGTACACTATAAAGACCTGGCATCCCAGCCGCGGCGCATGCACACCTCGCCTCTATGGTGCTCCATCCTCTCTGATCCCGAGACGGGCAAGCAGCGAACCTTTGCCCCCTGGACGCTGAACGTGGAACGGCTGAAACCCTGGCACACCCTGACCGGCAGGATCGAGATGTACTTCGACCACCAGGCGATTCGGGAGTTGGGTGAAGGACTGCCCACCTACAAACCGCCCCTGGATATGGTGGCCATTGGCGATATCCGGCCGGACATGGCGGAGCCCAAGTCCAAAGTGTTCCGCTTTATCACGCCTCATGGCAAGTGGCAGATTCACAGCTCCTTCCGCGACCACTGGCCGATGATGCACATGTCTCGCGGCGGGCCGGT
>DASCOB010000080.1:0-3555 GCA_036011785.1 Anaerolineales bacterium
TCCCGAGATCGAGGCCAAGTGGAGGGATGCGGGCATCACACCGGAAAAGCGGGCTGCCTTCTTTTGCGGCACCGGGTGGCGGGCGAGTGAGACGTTCTTTTACGCACATATAATGGGCTGGGAGCAAGTCGCCGTCTACGATGGGGGCTGGCTCGAGTGGAGTTCAGACGAGAACAATCCCATCGAGAGAGGCGCTCCCTAGGTCTGGCAGCTCACCCAGCATCGCGGCGCCGGGGCCGGAGCGCGGATTTACATGTAACCGATTCGCCAAAGGCGGATGTAGTAGGAGATGTTTTGCTGCCCCGCGGGGGGCGAGTGTATAGTAGTGAGCACACTCGAACTCCACCGAATGAACAGTAGATAACCATGTCACACTCCACTGAACAAGTTGCAGTATTCACAAATTATGCTGAGGCAAGTCGAATCGAATTCGACGACCCTCTAGAGGATACGCAGACGGAAAGGGAAGTTGCCTCACACGTGCAGCGGTGGCACTTGTCGTTGCAACTTTAGTATTGGGCATCGCTACCTTTATGATGAGCATTCATGGCTGACTTCACGCCGATAGAGTGATTCCAAGTGCGCATGCAGTGCTGAAAACCGAGGAGGTTTGATGGACGAAAAGCAAGAATTGGCAGCGGTGGATATGAATCCCGCTGAGCCCGAACGTTACTTACCAAAGCGGCGCCGCGCAGTTCTGTTTTTCCTAGTTGGAATCTGGGGTATTTATCAGTTCTCTGTTCGCGAGGATTTCAATCCGCTCTGGATTATACCAGCAGCAGTGCTTGTGATCGTGAGCGCATACAATTTCAGCATAGCCAACCAGAAAATACGGAAACACGAGCAAGAAATTGACCTGGAGTAGCTTACGTCAGTCTTGCCCGCCTAGTGTATAGTTCGGACGTTATGAATACTCGCAACCCTTCAAGGCGATACGCTGCTAAATGCTCCCTCATGGCTGTTGTCACCATAACCATCCTGCAGCTTGTTGCGGCTGGACGCCCTGATAATACCGGTTGGATGCCAATCCTCGCCATCGCTGTTTTGTGGGGTGCAGCCGTTTTCGTAATTGCCTGGCCCCTTTCCGCGCTGCTGCGGCGTGGATGGCATCCCGTTTTGGCCTGGCTCGAAGCGATCCTTTTCTGGGCTGCACCCTTGATTTGGCTCATTAGATTGTTGACCCTTGAAATCGGGTACCCGTCGGGGGGTTAGGGACTGCCAGGGCTTGTCGTCCCGACAAGCCTCCCAAATTTGCCGCGCATCATCCCTTTTAGACCCGGTGGCTTCGGGGACGCTGCTTGCTGACCCGCAGGGGTGGGTAACTAGTGCAGGTCGGCATCTCTGACACCGACCCGAATGTTGCCATCAATGGACATGAATTAAGTATGAGCGCGGGTCATCCAGAGCGGGTAGTCTGCCTGACTGAGGAGACCACGGAGACACTTTACCTGCTAGGTGAAGAGGACATAATCGTCGGAATTTCAGGATTTACCGTTCGACCGTGGCGGGCAAGAAACGAAAAACCAAAGGTGTCGGCGTTCACCAGCGCAAAGATTGATCGGATACTCGCGCTGAATCCGGACCTTGTCCTCGGCTTTTCAGATCTGCAGGCCGATATTGCGGCCGATCTAATCCGCCGGGGGATCACAATGCTGGTGTTCAATCACCGTTCTGTTGCCGGGATCCTCAAGATGATCCGAACACTGGGCGGGATGGTGGGTGCGGGTGAGCCGGCCGAACAACTGGCGCGCGAGTATGAAAACAGGATCCTCGAAATCCGCAGACGGACAGACAATAGCGCCTACCGGCCGAGGGTTTACTTCGAGGAATGGGATGAACCACAGATCTCAGCAATCCGCTGGGTCTCGGAGTTGATCGAGATTGCAGGTGGCGAGGATGTTTTCCCAGAGCTGGCGTCCCACCCAGATAGCAAGAGCAGGATCATCGCGGATTCCGCCGAAGTCATTCAGCGGGCACCGGACATCATCATCGGTTCGTGGTGTGGCAAGAAGTTCCGTGCCGAAAAGGTTGCAGCGCGTCTCGGGTGGGATACGATTCCGGCTGTCTCGACGGGCAATCTGTACGAGATCAAGTCATCCGAAATTCTTCAGCCCGGACCCGCGGCCCTGACTGACGGCCTTGACCAGTTGCAGCGCATCATCGGTCAGTGGCAATCGCATTCCTCCCGGTGATTCCCGCTAACCCGCAGATCCAGAACAAACTCAACCTGCACAGAGCAATGGGTGCAGATGATATGATTAGCTCAGAACTTTCGGCAAACCCTGCAGCGACTGGGTGATATTGACAGCGTCACCTCCCTTTGCATTAGCGCAAAAGGGCTGCCATTTTCGATTGGTTTGCCTGCAATCGGTCTCAGTTGTCTCATAAGCGCCAGACTAAAAAAGGAACATTCCATGGCAAACGAAAGTCAACCTGTAACCATCGCGAATCTTGTGCACGAAAAATCGGTGGAAATCCTCACAGAAGTTGGGTTTTGCGTGCCGGAGGGGAAAGTTCTAACACGCCTTGACCACGCCGGTTTTCCCGTAGACACGCAGACCCAGATGGTGCGTATTACACCTGCTCTTCTGGATGAAGCTTTGAGAACCCTTCCCAAGGATGTCAAACTTTATGCCCGGTCAGGGGAAGTTCTGGATCAATTCGGGGCGGGCCCCCGTTTCATGGGAGCAGGGACCCCCGTAAATGTGTTTGACCTCGACTCCGGGGAACATCGATCGGCCACACGGAATGACGTCCGCCAGTTGGTCACCATTCAGGACGCCCTCCCCCACGTAGATGTCGTCCGTCCCACAGTGACAGCCACTGATCAGGGTGAATTCGCCGATTTGGTGGAAATAGCAGAGTTGTTACGCAATACTGCAAAACCCGTCGTCCATCGCACCCTTTCTCCTGAACATGTGGCAGCCGCTGCTGAAATGCTGTTCGCCGTCTCCGGTGGGGAACAGGCGTTCCGTGCTAGGCCGAATTTCGCTACGCTTTACTGCCCCATTAGTCCCGGTTACTTTACACCCGAAAATGTGCGTTGCATGCTCAAATGGGCCGAGTATGGCGTACCCATCACCTTACTGACCATGGCAATGGGAGGGGCATCTGCGCCAGCGACACTTTTAGGCGAATTGATCGTCATCAATACTGATATTCTGGCCTGGATCGTGGTGCTACAAATACTCCACCCTGGAACACCTCTTCTGTACGGCAGTGTTTCCGCGGTACTCGATATGCGCACCGGATTGCTGCCATTGGGAGCCCCGGAACGAGGGATGATTAATGGCGGCGCAGCCGTCATGGCGCGTTACTACGGCATCCCTTCCATGTGCGGGGGACTCTCTTCAGACGCTAAAGAGTTGGATATTCAAGCTGGCTTCGAGAAGGTTAACACCGTCATCCCGCTCCTTCAGCAAAATGCGTCAATTATTTATGGCGTTGGTTCAACCGATGCCGGATCCACTATCTCATACACCCAGATGATCTTTGACAACGAGATCATCGCCGGCGTACGTCGTATGTGGGGCGGAATCAACCTTCACGACCCAT
>DASCOB010000081.1:0-11179 GCA_036011785.1 Anaerolineales bacterium
TTTACGCAAATATGGCAGCGTGCCCCATTCCGGGTTTGGCCTCGGCGTGGAGCGCACCGTCGCCTGGATCTGTGGCATTGAGCATATCCGCGAAACCAGCCCCTACCCGCGCATGCTCAACAGGAGCACGCCCTAGAAACGCCAGGTATCCGGCCATGATTTGCGTCCGGAAACAAGGTGATGAATGTCACTTGTCGCGTTGTGGAAGGAGATGCTACGATGGCTGCAATCAAGCCGCCGACCGGTCGCGCGTCAGGCGAAGAGGTCAACAACAACTGCATTAGACTGGTTGTTCTAGAACCGGGCTTCTAGGGCAACCGACCACACCAACCACAGATCCCCTCCCCGGCCTCTGTCCGCCGCCTACCGGCGGCGGCTTACTTTAAGCGTGTTATACTCGCCTCGCCATGCCCGATCTCGCCACCAAACGGGCGTGCGTGCAGACCCTGCTGAGCGCGCACTCTCCCGCTGACGCGATTGCGACTTATTACGCACTGCACCACGACCCGGCACGCACTCGTCTCTTTTTGCACAACGACGCAGCCGGGCAAGCGGACGGATTCCTAGTGAGGGCACAGACCGGGATGGACCTTTTCACTCCGACTGTGACCGCCCGAGCTCCATCTGAGCAGACCGCCGGCGCGCTCTTTCAGAGCGGGTTGATAGCCGGCAGGCCGTACTATCTGCTGCTGCCGCCCGAACTAGAAGCGGTAGCTTTTCGCGATCTAGAGGTGAGCGCTGCGGAGAGGCTGCGCGTGTATTGCCTTGAGTCAAAGCGCTTCCGGCCAGTAATTAACGCGCTAGTGCAGCCCGGCGCTGGGCAAAACGGCATGCCCCGCTTCGAGATTCGCTCTGAGCAGCGCGCGCTTTCTACCGCCGCAGTGATCTGGCGCTCGCCGCACTTCGCCGAAATCTCTGTTTCCACAGCGCCGGAAGCGCGTGGCCGCGGCTGGGGGCGCTCCGTGGTTTCGGCTTTGGCGAATGAAATCTTGACCAAGGACGTGCAGCCCCTCTATGTCACCGCCGGGGACAACCAGGCCTCCATCCGCGTGGCCGAGGCGGTGGGTTTTGACGACACCGGCGCGCGCATTTTCTCTGGAAGCGCCACCCGGCTGCCCGCGAACTGACTGTGAACGCGTCGGCCACGCTCCAGTTTCCGGGTTAAACGGCGATGCCTTTCCAGCTGCATGACGGCATCCCGGTCTGGGGCAACCTGCAGGAGAACGCGCTTGCGCAGATGCGCAATTGCTTGCAGCATGACCGCGCGGTGACAGCCGCGCTGATGGCAGACCATCACCTCGGCTACGCACAGCCCATCGGCGGCGTGCTGGCCTATCAGAACGCGGTCTCTCCCTCCGGCGTCGGCTACGACATCGCCTGCGGAAACAAAGCCGTGCGGCTGGACCTGCCCGCGGCTGAAGCGCGCGCGAACATCAGCATGATAATGACCGACATCTGGGAGACACTGGCGTTCGGGATCGGACACAAGAGCAAAGAACCGGTCGACCACGCGCTCTTCGAAGAGCACACCTGGCGGCTCAAGCCGCTGGCGGCGCTGAAGAGCCTGGCCGCGGCGCAACTCGGCAGCATCGGCAGCGGAAACCACTATGTTGACCTTTTCGTGGATGAAGCAGAGCGAGTGTGGGTGGGGGTGCACTTCGGTTCGCGCGGTTTCGGGCACAGGGTGGCCACTCATTTCATTAAGGAAGGCGGCGGCAAACCGAATGACGTCTTTCCGGTGGTACTGCCGGTGAACGGAAATCTTGGCGGGGATTACTTGCGCGCCATGAAACTGGCGGGGGAATACGCCTACGCCGGAAGGGATTGGGTGTGCCAGCGCGTGGCCCGTTTGCTGGGCGCAGAAATCCTGAAAGAGGTGCACAATCACCACAACTTCGCCTGGTGCGAGCGGCACCGGGGCGCGGACCTCTGGGTGGTGCGCAAAGGCGCAACCCCGGCTTACCCCGGGCAGCGCAGCTTCATCGGCGGCAGCATGGGCGATATCTCTGTGATTGTCGAGGGAGTGGACTCGCGCGAAAGCAAACGCGCGCTCTACAGCACCATTCACGGCGCCGGGCGCATCATGTCGCGCACGCAAGCAGCCGGCAGACGCCACAAGGGCAAACGCCACGGTGGAAAGGTTTCACACCAGATGATGCTAGACTGGGTTGCTGAACAGGGCGTCGAGCTGCGCGGCGCGGGCACGGATGAATCGCCCCACTGCTATCGCCGGCTACCGCAGGTGATAAAGCACCACGCCCCCACCCTACGCATTTTGCACACGCTGCAACCCATCGGCGTGGCCATGGCCGGTCCATCTGAATCCGGGCGCTATCGCAAATGACCCCAGAAACCACAGCGCCCCGTAGCAGCGCTTTGGAACACTCCACGCTGCCGTTTGCAGTGAAACTGGCGCGCGCGGCCGGAAAGCGCCTGCTGGACTGGTTCGGCAACACCGAGGCGCGAACCAAAGAGGACGGCACCACACTGACGCAAGCCGACATCGCCGTGGACGCCTTCATCTGCGCGGAGATTGAAGCTAACTTTCCGGATGACCTGATTATCAGTGAGGAAATGAACCATTCTCACCACAAAGAGAACGCCGATGTCTGGGTGATTGACCCGCTGGACGGAAGCACTAACTTCAGCCAGGGCCTTTCGCTCTGGGGGGTGTCCATCGCGCTGTTGGAACGCGGGAGGCCGGCCGTGGCGGTGCTGTACTTTCCAGTGCTCGACATGCTCTGCCACGCGTGCGCGGGTGCGAGCGCGTTCGAAGACGGTCGCACGATTTCCGCGCGCAGGCCCGCCGAAATTGCGCGTCACTCAATCTTCACCTGCAGCGCCGGCGCGGAGCAGCGGTATTGGCCGCGGCTGCCCGCAAAACGGCGTACGTTTGGCTCCACGATCTACGAGCTATCCTTGGTAGCGCGCGGGCAAGCGCTCTACAGCATCGTCTCCGAGCCGAAACTGTGGGACCTCGCGGCTGCATGGCTGCTGATTGAGGAGGCCGGGGGGGCAATCGACACGCTGGACGGCTCCGCGCCCTTCCCTCTGACGTGCGCGGAGGATCACTCGCACCCGCACTTCCCGCTGCTGGCAGCCGCCAGCCCGGAGCTGTGGCAGCATGTGCGCGCAAGCATAATGCCGGAACAGGGGCCCCGCTGCCGGAGAGGGCGATAGTTACGGATACGGAATAACCAGTTTGCTGCCCACTTGGATCGTGGCGCGGTCGGTGATGTGGTTGCGGTCAATAATCATCTGTATCGGCACCTCGTACTGAATTGAAATGCCAATCAACGTCTCGTCTGGTTGCACCACGTGGATGCGCTGCGTCGGGGTGGCGATGAGCGGCGGCCCGGGCGTGGGCCGCAGGGTAAGCGGGGGCGGCAGGGTGGGCATGGTCACTGTCTCATCAAAATAGCGCGCGATGACCAGTTGTGGGTATTCGTCCGCGTAGCGCCGCAGCGTGTTGAAGAAATCGCCCCCGTTCACCAATTTGAAAGCGCCATTGCGGAAAAGGTCGCGCGTGAAACGCCGGAAGGCTGCCGGCCCCATTCCGGTGCGCAGTTCATGGAGGAAACGCGCGCCCACGCGGTAGGTGTTTTGCAGCAACCCCTCCGTACTCTCAAGGTCATAAGCTGTCAGATTCAGCGCACCCTCCGGCTGCCAGTAGTCGATGCGGTCGCGCCAGTACCAATCTTTCATATCCGGATGGTAACGCTCAAGGTACAAATATTCCGAGTACATGGCGAGCGAGGCCCCCAGCCAGGGCTCAGCGATGGGATTGTAGCCAACCACCTGCCCCCACCAAATGTGGGCCATCGTCAACGGCAGCAACGCCATCAGCAGCGTGTCGGGCTGGCCGGCGTAATCCTCGAATCCCTGACCGCTGTGCAGCATCAATCCACCGGCGGTCACGCTGGAGAGGTAGACATCCTGCGCTATGACCAAGCTGCGGTACGGATAGTGCCCGAACTGGTCGTTGAAGAGTACCAGCGCGCGTGTGGCGGCCTCAAGCACGGCCTCAGCCGCGAAGGCATGCTCGCGTAGATGGAAAACGTAGATGGTCACCCCGGCTTCGGTGCGGGTTTTCAGTTCGTAGTCCGGGCTGGCGCTAAAAGCGATGCTGCGCGCGTTCTGCATCTGGAACTGCCATTCATTGCCCCGGCGCTCCACCGGGCCACCACTGGCAACCACAATCCCATCCGGCGCGCGTACCTGCATCTGGTAATCGGCCACCTCGGCCAGCAGCGGGGGACCCACATCTGTCGACGCCCAGCGCTCCCAGCCGCGCCCGGGATGATAAGGAACCAGCCGGGGATACCAGTTGATGAACTGGAGCACGTCCTCCCCGTAGCCCACATCGCCCGCAGGCCGGCGGGTGGCCAACTCGACCTCAGCGGCCTCCAGCCCATAGGTGATGCTCACCAGCCGCGATTCATGTGGGTTCAGCCCTTGCGGAAGCCGGAGGGTGAGAAAGCCGTCGGGAGTGAAGCGAAGCTGCGTGCCAGCGGTTTCAACCTGTTCTTGCAGGCGCACCGTACTCACAGTAAATCGCGCTGTCTGCAGGTCGCCCGGCAAAAAGAAGACTAGCTCAGTCCACATGTCCGGGCCGGGGTTGATTACCTCCACCAGCTGCGATACCTGCACCCGATGGCCGGCATAATCCAGTGCCACGTCAAAATGGTAATTGGAAATCGCGCCCAATTGCGGGCCACCCGGAGCAGGCGTGCCCGCCGCACCCAGCGCGAGCGGGTTTTCACTCATCCCCGGTGGCACGAAGGTGGGCAACGCCGGGGCGGTTGGTTGCCCGGCACCCGAACAAGCTGCCAGCAGCAGCGCCACCCCCAGCAGCATGCGCATGTCGCCCGCAGCCAGCCGCATCATGGGGCGAGTCGCCACGCGAGGATGAGCCGGGGCGCCGCCGTTCATTCCTCAGGCCGGTTCCGCTTTTAGCACGACCGCACCCAGCGGCGGCAGCGTGAGCACCAGCGACTGCGGGTGGCCATCGCATACCACCGCTGTAGTCGTAACCGCCCCGAGATTGCAAAGATCGGAGCCGCCATAAATATCCGCATCAGTATTGAGAAGCTCACGGTAGCGCCCGGCCTGTGGCACGCCAATGCAATGGTCATCCTGCGACGTCCGTGTGAAATTAAAGGCCGCCAGCAGCCAATCGCCGGAGTCGCGGGCGCGGCGCATGAACGCCAGCATACCCGATTCCGCGCCCTGAAAGCGAATCCATTCAAAGCCGCCCGATTCGCTATCCAGTTCGTGCAGCGCGGGCTGTGCGCGATACAACCGATTTAGGTCGCCCAGCAGCCGTTGCAGCTGCCGGTGCGGGCCGGCCGCAGCCCGTTCCCAGTCCAACGCGTTGTCATGATCCCATTCGCGCGCCTGTCCGAACTCATTACCCATGAAGAGCATTTTCTTTCCCGGATGGGTGTACATATATGCAAAAAGCAAGCGTAAATTTGCGAACTGCTGCCGGCGGGTGCCGGGCATGCGCGCCAGTAGTGAGCCTTTCCCATGCACCACTTCATCGTGCGAAAAAGGGAGCATAAAGCTCTCGTTGAACGCGTGGAGAAGCGCGAAAGTAAGCTGGTCGTAATGGTGACGCCGGTGCGCCGGCTCCCTGCCGAAAAATTCGAGCGTGTCGTGCATCCAGCCGAGATTCCATTTCAGGTCGAACCCCAAGCCGCCTTCGGAAAGCGGGCCGGTGACCTTCGGCCAGGTGGTGGATTCTTCCGCGATTGTCAGCGTGCCCGCATGGCGCTCGTGCACCAGCTGGTTGAAGCGGCGCATAAACGCGACCGCTTCCAGATTCTCGCGCCCGCCCTGCTCATTAGGCAGCCACTCACCCTCTTTTCGCGAATAATCGAGGTAAAGCATCGAAGAGACCGCGTCTACGCGCAGCCCGTCTATATGGTACTTTTCCAGCCAGAACAGGGCCGAATTAAGCAAGAATTGAACCACCTCGCGACGGCCGTAATCGAAAATAAGCGTGCCCCAGTCCGGGTGCGCACCACGGCGTGGGTCAGCATTCTCGTAAAGATGAGTGCCATCGAATAAGCTCAACCCGTGTTCATCGCGCGGGAAGTGCGCGGGCACCCAATCGAGGATGACACCAATGCCGGCGCAATGCAGACTGTTCACGAACGCCATGAAATCATGCGGACATCCGTGCCGACTGGTGGGTGCGAAATAACCGAGCGTCTGATAGCCCCACGAGCCGTCAAGGGGATGCTCGGTGACCGGCAGCAATTCCACATGGGTGAAGCCAAGTTGAAGTACATACTGCACCAGTTTCGGCGCCAGCTCACGATAACTGAACGGACTGCCGTCTGCCGCGCGCCACCACGAACCCGGGTGCAATTCGTACACCGAGATTGGTGCGGTGGGAGACTGCCTCTCAGGGCGCGCTGCCATCCACTCATAGTCGCCCCAATGGAAGCCCGGCAGCGCGCACACCACTGAAGCGGTTTGCGGCCGCAATTCGCAGGCGAAACCATGTGGGTCAGCTTTCAGCACCGGATGGCAACCGTCTGCTCCAATGATTTCGTATTTGTACAACTCCCCGGCACGCAGCGCGGGCACAAACAGCTCCCAGATTCCGGAAGCGCCGCGCACGCGCATGGGGTGGCTACCTCCATCCCACTGATTGAAATCACCGACCACGCTGACGCAGCGCGCATTGGGCGCCCATACGGCGAAACCCACGCCCTCCACACCCTGATGTCGGAGCGGGTGAGCGCCCAGCTTCTCGTATAGGCGAGTGTGATTGCCCTGCGCGAAAAGATTCAGGTCATCGTCAGAAAGCACAGGCGAAAACCGAGTTGAACTGGTCATGTCAGGACGCGCGCGTACGGTCTGCGGGCATTATACCGGTTTCTGTGCGCAAACCGCCCGACGCCACGATGGTATAATCATTGGCGGAGGGTCAACTCGTGGAAATCGCATGGTACGGGCATTCATGTTTTCGGATGATGGAGCGCAACGCCGCAGCAATCGTCACCGACCCGTTTGACAAAAGCATCGGTTTCGCGCCCCCGCGCCTGAAAGCGGATGTGGTCACTGTGAGCCACGACGCGCCCGGGCACAGCAATCTCTCCATAGTCAAGGGCGCGCGCGCCATCACCGGTCCGGGCGAATATGAAATCGGGGGCGCATTCATCACCGGGGTACGCACCTCGGCGGGGGCGCCAGAAAATGGCGCTGAGCCGCCGCCAGAAAACACCGCCTACGTGATCGAGTACGATTCCGCCAGTGTCTGCCATTTGGGAGACTTGAGCGCCATCCCTTCACAGCCGCAGGTGGAGGCGCTGGGCACAGTAGACGTGCTGCTGGTCCCGGTCGGCGGCGGGAAGGGGTTGAATGCGGCTCAGGCCGCTGAGATGATCAGCCTTAT
This sequence comes from Anaerolineales bacterium, assembly GCA_036011785.1. GTDB lineage: Bacteria > Chloroflexota > Anaerolineae > Anaerolineales > UBA11657 > CAJWGI01. Next base: position 7,409 of record DASCOB010000081.1, read on the forward strand.
TGAGCCGTCTATCGTGGTGCCGATGCACTTCAGAACGAGCAAAACAAAACCGAAACTGGACCCGCTCAGCCGTTTTCTAAAAGAAATGGGCCTCAGCAAGGTGCCGCCCGAGCAAAGCCTGAAGGTAGCCAAGTCCAACCTTCCGGAGGGGACGCAGGTGGTAGTGCTGGAGCCGAAGGGCGGCTAGCGGCTCTGGCGGGCGACGCCACCGCCAGCGAGCATGGTCAAGCTTATCCTTAGCTGGGACATAAAACCGGACCTCGAGCAGGAGTACTTCGAGTTCGTGGTGCGCGAGTTTGTGCCCGGCATCACCAAACTTGGCATTAAACCGACAGATGCATGGTACACGCTCTACGGGGATTGCTCGCAGATTCTCACTGCCGGCATGGCCAAAGACACAGACGTGGTGCAGGAGATTCTGAGCAGCGAGGAGTGGGATGCTCTCGAGAACCGGTTACTTGAATTCGTGGAGAATCTGGAGCGCAAAGTGGTGCCCGCCCGCCAGGGGTTTCAACTCTAGTTCCGGACGCACGTTCTTAGCTGCATGACAAAACCAATCTATCTGGACCACGCCGCTACCACACCGGTGGAGCCCGAGGTTGTTGCCGCGATGCTTCCGTACTTCGCGCAAGAATACGGCAACCCGGTCTCGGTGCACCGCTGGGGGCAGCGCGCTGAACACGCGCTCAGTTCGGCACGAGAGCAAATTGCGGGCGTGCTCAACTGCAGCGCCGACGAAATCATTTTTACCGCGTGCGGCAGCGAGAGCGATAATCTTGCGCTGCGCGGCGCGGCGCTAGCAGCGCGCGCGGCCGGGCGCGGCAATCATCTCATCGTCTCGGCGGTGGAGCACCCGGCCGTGATTAACACCGCCTGGCAGTTGCGCGAGCGCCACGGTTTTGAGTTAACCGAACTACCGGTGGACGAACAAGGCTTGACCTCCACCGAAGACCTTTCCGCCGCGCTTCGTGCCGACACGGTGCTGGTTTCAATCATGTACGCCAACAACGAAATCGGCGTCATAGCGCCCATCGCAGCGCTGGCGCGCGCGGTGCACGAGAAGGGGGCGCTCTTCCATACCGATGCGGTGCAGGCGGGCAGCCAACTGCCGCTGGACGTAGAAGCGCTAGGCGTGGACATGCTCTCTCTGGGCGCGCACAAGTTTTATGGACCGAAGGGAGTGGGTCTGCTCTACACGCGGCGTGGCACGACGCTACAGCCCATGCAAACCGGCGGTAGCCAGGAGGCCGGGCGGCGTGCCGGCACGCACAACGTGCCTCTGATTGTGGGCATGGCCGCCGCGCTGCAGCTCACCGCGGAACTCCGGAAAAAGGATTGCTGCAATATGCAATCGCAACGCGACAGTTTGATCAGCGCAGTGCTGCGCTCGGTGCCACACTCACGTTTGACCGGTCACCCCGCCCGCCGGCTGCCTAACAGCGCCAGCTTCGTGTTCGCCGGTATCGACGGCAACGAGCTGCTCATGCATCTCGATCTGGCCGGGGTGGCCGCCAGCTCCGGCTCCGCCTGCAAAATCGGCAGCCCGAAGCCTTCCACTGTGCTGCGCGCGCTCGGGCTGTCCCCGCGTTGGGCGCTGGGTTCATTGCGCCTGAGCGTCGGCCGGCATACCGAGAGTGATGACATTGAACACACGCTCTCGGTGCTTCCCGATATCATCGAACGAATGAGGGCGGCGGGTGATTGAGGGGCAGCGCGTGGCGGTGGCGATGAGCGGCGGAGTGGATAGCTCGGTCGCAGCCGCGCTGCTGCGCGAGCAGGGCCACGCGGTATTCGGGCTGATGCTTCGCCTGTGGGGCGAACCCGGCCAGAACGGGAACGGCCACAACCGCTGTTGCACGCCGGACGCGGTAGAGCGGGCGCGGCAGGTGGCGGCGCTGCTCGACATCCCCTTTTATGTGCTCGACGCACGCGCGGACTTCCATCACGCAGTGGTCGAGTTCTTTCTCGGCGGGTACACTTCTGGCGTGACGCCCAACCCGTGCCTCGAATGCAATCGACACATCCGCTGGGGCTTCCTTCTCAATAAAGCGATGCGAATGGGTGCCACGCATCTGGCAAGCGGGCATTATGCGCGCGTGCGCAAGAAGGGCGCACAGCATCAATTGCTGCGCGGGGTTGACGCGAGCAAAGACCAATCGTATGCGCTCAACATGCTCGCCCAGCGCGAGCTGGCGCGCACTCTTTTTCCGCTTGGCGCTTACACCAAAACTGAAACACGATCACTGGCGCAACGCTTCGGACTGCCGGTGGCGCAGCGCCCCGAAAGTCAGGACCTTTGCTTCCTCGCCGACAAAGACTACCGGCGCTATGTGCGCGAGCATGCGCCGGAAGCGCTTCGACCAGGCCCGATTGTCAACCGGCAGGGAGAGCGCATGGGCGAACACCGCGGCCTGCCACTTTACACCATTGGCCAACGCAAGGGCATCGGCATCGCCGCGACCGAACCGCTGTACGTGCTTGCCACCAAGCACGAGGCAAACACGCTGGTGGTGGGCGGCCGCGCCGAACTGGGAAAAAACCGTCTGCGCGCCAGAAATGTCAACTGGATAAGCGGGGAGCCGCCGGGCAGCGTGCTGCGCGCCGGGGTGCAAATCCGCTACCGCGCCAGACCGGCCCCGGCCGGCATCACCCCGGTTGGCGCGGACAAAGTGAATGTGGAATTCGAGAGACCGCTGCGCGACATCACGCCCGGGCAGGCGGCAGTGTTCTACAATGATGAAGTCTGCCTCGGTGGTGGGGTAATTCAGTCATGACCACGCCCGCGTATCTGCTCGCCATCATTTTACCGACATTGTACGGGGCGCTCTTCCACCTGTTCCGGGGCGGCGGCGCGCGCCGAATGCTGCTCTATCTGGCCGCCAGCTGGGTGGGCTTTATCATCGGCCATAACCTGAGCCCGATGGTGCAGGCGCGTATTTACGCCATCGGACCACTCAACGCCGGCATGGCCACGTTCGGTTCCGCTCTGGCGCTGCTGCTGGCGCACTGGCTAGCCGCGCGTGAACCTGCCGCCGGACGGTAGCGACAAAGCGCAACTTCCAGATTCGCCACGGATAGCCTATAATCGCGCTGATGGCTGAGACAGCAGATACCTCCGCGTCCGAAAACGGCACAAACGGCTCATCGGCATGGAAACTCCCCGCCATTCTAGGCGTAATCGTGCTGCTGTTGGTAGCGGGTCTGGCGCTGCTAGGGGTTTTCCTGCTGCGCAATCCGGGCCTGACGCGCATGCTGCGCGACCTGGTCATCATCGCATTCGCGGTGGAGATATTAGTAGTCGGCGTGGCGCTGATTGTGGTCGCGGTGCAGCTGGCGCGGTTGCTGCACTTGCTGCGCCACGAAATCAAACCGATTCTGGAGCAGGCGAGTGATACAATAGGTGCGCTGCACGGCACCGCACGGCTGGTGAGCGAAAACGTGGCCGCGCCGGTCGTGAAGTTGAGCGGTGCGCTGGCGGGCACGATGCGCTTTTTGAAAATGCTCTGGCCCGAGCGGGGCCGGGGCGGAAAGTAATGCTGAAGGACAGTCGAAAGGAGTGAAGCATGGCAGACAACAACGGTGATTTTGGGGCGTTCCTTTCCGGATTCGTCCTCGGCGGGCTTGTGGGCGCAGCCGTCGCGCTGATACTGGCCCCGCAGAGCGGAGAGGAGACTCGCGCGCAGATGCGCGAAAAAGGGATTGAGTTGAAAGAGCGGGGCGAGGCCGGATGGCACGAGGCGCAGGAGCGCGCCAGACACGCCGCCGAAGATG
>DASCOB010000082.1:0-2998 GCA_036011785.1 Anaerolineales bacterium
CGCGGCCGCTGATTGCCAAATGGCAGGTGCAGATTGCCGAGGACGAGGGCGCGGACGCTGTGGCTCACGGCGCGACTGGAAAAGGAAATGATCAGGTGCGTTTTGAGCTGACTTTTAAGGCGCTCAACCCCACCCTGCAAGTGATTTCCCCCTGGCGCGAATGGGACATCCGCTCACGCGAGGACGCGCTGGAATACGCGCGCACCCACAACGTGCCTGTGGAAGCCACCGAGAAACAAATCTACAGCCGTGACCGCAATCTATGGCATCTTTCGCATGAGGGCGGCCCACTCGAGAATCCGGCCAATGCGCCGCAAGAAGATATGTACCAATGGACGGTCGCGCCGGAACAAGCGCCCGACCAGCCCGAGCAAGTCGAGATAGCGTTCGAAGCCGGAGCGCCGGTGGCGGTGAACGGCGAGCAGCTCACGCCGGCCGCCCTCATCGAAGCGCTCAATGCGCTTGGAGCGAAGCACGGCGTTGGACGCGTGGACATGGTCGAGAACCGTCTTGTCGGCATGAAGTCGCGCGGGGTTTACGAGACGCCCGGCGGCACAATCCTTTATGTCGCCCATCGCGAACTGGAATCGCTCTGCCTGGACCGTGATAGCGCACATTTCAAGGAACAGGTGGCGCTAAAATACGCGGAGATGGTTTATTTTGGCCAGTGGTACCACAACCTGCGCGAAGCGCTGCAGGCCTTCATCACCGAAACGCAGCGTCCGCTCACCGGTTGGGTGCGCCTGCGCTTGCACAAAGGCAGCGTCAACGGGCTGAGTCGCCACAGCGCCAACAGCCTTTACCGCGAGGATTTCGCCACCTTCGGGCAGGAGGATGTCTACGACCAGAAGGACGCTCTTGGTTTCATCAATCTGTTCGGCCTGCCGATGAAGGTTAGAGCCATGATTGAGCACAGCGAAGGCGGCAAGAAACGCTTCGCCGCGCCAGATTACACCAAATTCAAGCGGGATTGAGCGCGCTCCATGGAAATGCTTGAGCACGGAAGCGTCACCACGCCGGATGGGTTCACCACCGGGGTGGCCACCTGCGGTCTGAAAGAATCCGGCCGGCCCGACCTGATGCTGCTGCATTCGGAGCGCGATTGCACCGTCGCGGGTATGTTCACGCGCAATCAGGTGGTGGGCGCTCCGGTCACACTCAACCGTGAGACGCTGGCAGCAAACAGCGAGCGCGTGCGCGCGATAGCCACGAACTCAGGGATCGCCAACGCCTGCACCGGCGCTCCCGGGCTGCAAAACGCGCGCCGTATGCAATCGCTGGTGGCCACGGCGCTGCGCTGCCGCCCAGAGCAGGTTCTGGTGCTTTCAACCGGGGTCATCGGGGTGCAACTGCCGATGGCCAAAATCAGCGCCGGATTGACCGCCGCGGCCGCGGACCGGCAGCCTGACGGCGGCCCGGCCGCCGCAAGGGCCATCATGACCACTGACACGCGGCCCAAGCATCTGGCGGTACGATTCGAGCTGCCGGACGGAAACGTCACCATCGGCGGAATTGCCAAAGGCTCGGGCATGATTCACCCGAACATGGCCACTATGCTCGCATTCCTGACCACCGACGCAGTGGTTCCGGCGAAAAGCCTGCGCGCGTTGCTGAAATCCGCCGTTGACAAGAGTTTTAACCGCATTTCCATTGATGGCGACACCAGCACTAGCGACACTGTACTGCTGCTGGCCAACGGCGTAAGCGGGCTTTCGTGCTCCCGCGGGGCAGCCCGGGCGGCCTTCTCCGCGGCACTGACCCACCTCGCCACCGGGTTGGCGCATCTGGTCGTGCGGGACGGCGAGGGGGTGACCAAGTTCGTCAGCATACGCGTAAGTGGCGCACGAACAAAGGCCGACGCGCACCGGGTGGCCAACACTATCGCGACCTCGCCGCTGGTCAAGACTGCTTTCGCCGGCAGCGACCCAAACTGGGGCCGCATCATTGCGGCGGCCGGGCGGGCCGGGGTTCGCTTCGAGCTGCAGCGCGCGGCGCTCTGGATTAGCGCCAGCGAGCATGAGACTTTACAATTGGTGGCGCGCGGCACGCCCTGCGATTATCAGGAAAGCGACGCGGCGCAGATTTGCGCAGGTTCCGATCTCAACGTGCATTTAGATTTGGGCTGCGGGGGCGCGGAGACCACCGTGTGGACCGGCGACCTGACGCGCGAGTACGTGAGCATCAACGCCGATTACCGCACCTGAGGGAGCGACATCATGCCATTGTGGGGTGGTCGATTCAAAAAAGACACCGACGCGCTGGCGCAGCGCTTCAACGCCAGTCTGAATTTCGATAAGCGCCTGTACGCCGAGGACATCACAGCCAGCATCGCCTGGGCGCGTGGGCTGCAGGCTGCCGGGGTACTCACGGGCGCTGAGGCGGAGAGCATCGTGGCCGGGCTGGAGCAGGTGCGCGCCGAGTTCGACGCGGGCGCGTTCGACTTCCACGAACTGGACGAAGACATCCACACCGCCGTCGAGCGCCGCCTTACGGAAATCGCTGGCCCGCTGGGCGGCAAGCTGCACACCGGGCGCAGCCGCAACGATCAGGTCGCCACCGATTTCCGCCTGTGGGTGATGCGCGCTTGCGACTGCCTGAGCGAGCACATCTCCGGGCTGCAACACGCCTTGATAGCCAGCGCAAGTGGCGATCTGAACACGGCCATGCCGGGCTACACCCACCTGCAGCCGGCACAACCCATCAGCTGGGGTCACTGGGCGCTCGGGCACTTCTGGCCGCTGGCGCGGGATAGGCAGCGGTTTGCGCAGGCCCGCGAACGGGCCGCCACCCTGCCGCTCGGCTCGGGCGCACTCGCCGGCAGCACGTTTCCGGTTGACCGCGCCGCTCTCGCCAGCGCGCTCGGTTTCAGCGCGGTTTCTCAGAACAGCCTCGACGCCGTCTCCGACCGTGATTTCGCCGCCGATTTTCTCTACTCGGCGACCATGCTTGGCGTGCATCTCAGTCGCCTCTCCGAGCAACTCATTCTTTTCGCCAGCGC
>DASCOB010000083.1:0-10653 GCA_036011785.1 Anaerolineales bacterium
TTTTCGGAGCCCCGCCCGGATACGTGGGCTACGAGGAAGGCGGCCAACTGACCGAGGCCGTGCGTCGGCGTCCGTACCGCGTGGTGCTCTTTGATGAAATCGAAAAGGCGCACCCGGAGGTGTGGAACGCGCTGTTGCAAATTCTGGACGATGGCCGCCTGACCGACGGCCAGGGCCGCGTGGTTGATTTCCGCAACACGGTACTGATAATGACCTCGAACCTTGGCACTGAGTTCGTCACCAGCGGCGGCTCGCTCGGTTTCCTCTCGCAGAAAGACGGCGCAGAGGCCGAAAACGAGGAGAAGATTGAAAAGGCACTCAAGAAGACTTTCCGGCCCGAATTCCTGAACCGCATCGATGAAATTGTCATTTTCTCGCAGCTCTCTCCCGAGGACATGGAAGAAATCGTCGATTTGCAGATGCAGGAAATCGAGCAGCGCCTGGCCGAATACGGGCTTTCAGTGGAGCTGACGCCCGCGGCGCGCACCTGGCTGGCGAAACAGGGTTATGACCCTGCCTTCGGCGCACGACCACTGAAACGCGCACTGCAGAAACACGTGGAATCGCCGCTCTCGGTGAAGATGCTGCGCGGGGATTTTGCCGATGGGGACAAAGTTCTCGTGGATGCCGGCGAGGAGAACGGTCTGGAATTCACTCGGGAAGCAGCCCCCGAGCCGGACACAGAGACGGAACCGGCGCCAGCCGAAGAGACGGTGGACGCGACCGCGGCGTAATTCCAGCCACGGGCTTTCGGCCCGGCGGCAGGGGCCTGTGCGCCGGCCCCAATCGGATTCCCTCAGCCCAACGATAGAGTCGAGCCTGCGGCCGTCTTAACCACGTTTATGCGTGTCGGGAAGGCTTCCTTCAGTTCCTCAATGTGCGTAATAACTAGCACGCGCTCAAAGTCGCCCTGAATCGCGTTGATGGCTTCGAGCAGGCGCTCGCGGCCGCGCGCATCTTGCGTACCGAAACCCTCGTCGATTATCACCGTCTGCAGCTGTGCACCCGCCCGCCGCGCCAGCAGTTTACTGAGCGCGATGCGAATGGCAAAGTTGACCCGAAAAGCCTCGCCACCGCTGTATAGCTCGTAATTGCGCGTACCCAGTTCGTCGGCTATTTTGATGTCCAGCGTCTCGCGTAGCACCCCCGATTTCAGTTCGCGTTGAGTGTCGAAACGCACGCTCATACGCCCACCCGTCATTCTGCCCAGCAGAGTGTTCGCACTCTCTTCGACCTCAGGCACGGCCGCTTCGATAATCATGGCGGGAACACCCTGCTTTCCGAACGCGACGCGTAATTCCTCATAAACGCCGATGCGCTCGGCCAGCGAATCCCGCTTGGCACTCCGGGATTCGCGCCGCTGTGCCAGCCCGTCCAGCGCAGCCAGTTTCTGGCGCGCGCTGCCGACGTGCTCTGTGGCAACGCGATGTTCGATGCGCAATCGCTCCAGCGCCTGCTGGCGCTTATCGGCCGCCTGCATTTGCAATTCATGCTTGCGCGCTTCGAGTTGCAACTGCTGCAGCTGCGCGCGGTCTTGCGCCAGCGTATCCTGCCAACGCTGTCGGCGCTTCTGCAGCCCCGCAAGCGCCGCGTGCGCCGCGGCCGCGCTCGCCGCCGCCAAACCCAGTTCGGCCAGTTTACGCTGCAACCCGGGCTTCTGCTTCAGGACTTTTTCCAATTCGGCCAGGCTCTTGTCAAGCACCTTTAACTGCACTGCCTGTTTCTGGTGCTGCTCACGTTGCTCGGCGTAGCGCACGCGGCGCGCGTCCAGATCTCCCTGTAAATCTGTCAGCAGTTGCGCGCGCGCACCCTCATTCAGCGCCTGCCCGCAGGTAGGGCACTTGGGTTCCGTGGCCGCCTGCAGCGCGGCAATACGCTGCTTTAGCGGTTCGGCCTCCGCAATTAGCATCTCGTTCTCACCCTGCAGCCGCGCGGCGGTCTCGGCAGATTCCGCGCGGTCAGCGTCCAATTGTTTCCGCTCGTATTCGCGCTCATCCAGCGCCTCCAATTCAGTTTGGGCCGCAGCTTGCTCGACCCAAAGCGCCTCGTGGTCGCCCTTGGTCTGTGCCGCCGCCAGTTCCTTTTCCGCATCGGCCAATTCACTTTCGCCCTGTTTCAACCGGTCGTTCAGGTCATCCGTGCTGCGGCGCGCATGCGCCAGCCCCTGGCGGGCCTGCTCCACATCAGCCATATCTTTCTCGGCCGCGCGCAACTGTTCCAACACATGATTGAGGCCGGATTCCGCGTCGGAAAGTTCCTGCTCATATTCAGCGCGGCACTGCAACTCCGTATCGATTGCGACAATTTCGCGTTCTAATACGCGCACATCCTCGGTCAGGGCAACACCGCGGTCGCGGGCGCGCTGCTCGAAAAGCGTCCACTGCTCGAGGCCAAGAATGCTTGCCAGCACCGCCTTGCGGTCGCCCGCCGATTTGACCGTGAATTCGTCCGCGCGGCCCTGAGCGATAAAAGCCGAATTCATGAAAGTCTCGTAATCGATGCGCAGCAGTGCGTCGATTTTGCGCTGCGTCTGGCGGATTCCGGCTTCGGAGAGACCGCGCCAGCTCTCGGTGTCCGCATCGTAGAGCTGCAATTCCAGCAGGCTTTGCCCGCGCTTGCCGCTTTTGCGCTGCCGCATCACCTGATAGCGTTGCCCGGAAAGATCAAAGGTGAAGGCCACGCGCATTTCGCTCTCGCCGAAGTGAATCAGTTCGTCGTCGCTGCGCTTACCATCGCGCGCCCGACCCCACAGCGCCCAGACCATGGCTTCCAGCAGCGCCGATTTGCCGGCCCCGTTTTCGCCTGCGAGACATGCTACGTGGATGCCGCTAAAATCAAGCGGGTCGGGATTCTTATAAGGCAAAAAATTGGTGATCTCTAAAGTGACCGGAATCATGGAATTTCCCGCGCGGGAAAGACGGAATGTTTACTCGTCGCTGCCCTGAAAAATGCCGTCGGCCGCGGCCAGAAGCGGCTGCACGCGCTCGGGCTCATATCCTTTGTCCGCGAAGTAGCGCTCCAGCAGCTCGGTCGGGGTGAGCGTCTCGGCTGCCAGTCCACCGATGCGCGTGCGCGCCTCGTGCTCCACTTCGCGCGCCAGCGTGTGGCTGTACGCCGGCGCCAGCGCGGCGGCGATTTCTGCATCGCGCAGCGCTGGCGTTTGTTCGGCCTTCAGCTGTATTATCACTCGCACCACCACCCCGTCAATGTCGCGCTTTTCGATGGCCTGCACCACCGCCGCAGTGGCGTCGTCGCGCTCGCGCGCGTCCACGCGTACAGTTAGGAAGGGACGCGCGCCCACCGGAACGAATTGCCACTCGGTTTTGCCCCGCGCCAATTGCACCCAGCAGAATCCTTTCGGCTCTTTCTCCTCCCCGAAATCGATGCGCTCCAGGCTGCCCGAATAGACCACGCTCGGATATGCGCCCGCGTTGACGTCCTGATGTTTGTGAATGTGGCCGAGGGCGACGTAATCCCAGGCGCGATGCGCCAGCGCCGAGTTATACACAGCCACGTCGCGCCCGAGCATGACGCTGCGCTCAGAGCCCAGTTTGGCCTCCGCCACAGAGAAATGCCCGCTGAGCACGCGCGGCATCTCGTGTTCCGCGGCTTGGCGAGCGAGGCCCTCAACAAGCGTGGCGACTGCCGTGCGCAGTGCCCGGTCCAACTCTTCAACCGATTTGCCGCGATGTTGCTCCTGCGTCAGCAGCCGGTTGCGCATTGGGTACGGCATCCACGCGAGGAAGAACGGCCCGCGGCGTGTTTCCACCACCTGGCCGGCGGGCTCGCCGCCCACGATCACATTGGGAACATCCAGCGCGCCGAATATGTCCAGGCTGGTGGCCTTGGAGGCCATCCCCGGCAAATCGTGATTTCCGACCAGCAAAAGCACCGGCATCTTGTCCGCGAGGCGCTTCAGGCGCGAGGCGAATTCTCGTTGCTGCGTGGGGTCGGGGTCGCGCTGCTTGAAGGCGTCGCCGGAAAAAATAGCCGCATCCGCCCGATGATCCAGAGCGTAGTCAACCACCTCATCCATGCGGTCGAGAAAATCACGCACGCGCGAGGATGTACCGGTGCGCGCATCAAGGCGGCCATAATTCTCCACGCCGACATGCAGGTCGGCGAAATGGAGCAGACGGATACGGTCAGGCATGCTCGCTTAGCGGGACTGGCAGCCGGACGCCGGGGTCATTCTTCGCGCTCGCCCTCAAAACCCCATTTTCCGGAAATCAAGTAGAGCGGGCGTCTTTTCACTTCGTTGTATATTCGTCCCAGATATTCGCCAACGATGCCCAGGCAAATCAATTGCACCCCGCCCAGAAACAGCACACTCACCAGCGTGGTGGCCTGCCCGAAAAACTCACGGCTGCCCGAAAAACGCATCGCCACGATAGCTGGGATTCCCAGCAGCGCTACGCCGGCGAAAAGGAATCCGAGCGTCATGGCCAGCTGCAGCGGCACGTGCGAAAAGCTGGTGATGCCATCCGTGGCAAAGCGCAGCATGCTCCGCAGTGGATATTTACTGCGCCCGGCAAAGCGTTCCTCGCGCGGATATTCCACCTCAGCGCGCTTGAAGCCCACCCAGACTGAGAGGCCGCGCATAAAGCGATGGCGTTCGCGCACCTGCTGGAGGGCGTCCACAACTTTGCGATCCATCAGTCGAAAATCGCCGCTGTCCTTGGGGATGTGCAGATCGGTCAGACGATCAATCAGGCGATAGAAGAGAGCGGCGGTGGCGCGCTTAAACCAAGTCTCGCCCCTGCGGGTGGCGCGCACCGCCAGCACCAGTTCTGCGCCACGCTGCCACTCCGCCACTAGGTCCGGAATGACCTCAGGCGGGTCCTGCAAATCAGTGTCTATCACCACCACAGCTTCCCCGCGCGCGAAATCCATCCCGGCGGTGATGGCAACTTGGTGTCCGAAATTGCGCGAGAAGCTGAGCACGCGCACGGCGGTGTCTGTGGCCTGCAGTTCGAGCATCATCTGCAACGAGCCGTCAGAGCTGCCGTCATCCACCAGCAGCAGCTCGGCCGCACCGTCCAGTCCATCCATCACCACACGCATGCGCCGGTGAAACTCGGGCAGTGATTCGGCCTCGTTGAACACCGGCGCCACGATGGAGTATTTTGGGGCGTCCATCACTCAGATGCTCGCCGCAACCCGAATGGCGCAGAGCGCACGTCAGTCATAATCCACACGCTCCGCCAGCCCTTCATCCAGCAGTTGCTGATTCAAATGCTTCCCGTTTGCAGAGATTTCTTGCGCATCACTTTCGCCCGGAAGGTAACAAACGTCAGCGACGTAAGGCCCAAACTTGCCCAGTTTGTGGGTTGTCATCACCACCGGATTGCCGGCAGGCAGCGCCGCCTCCACAAAGTCCTTTGCGGGCAGCCCGGCAAGGCGCAGCTTCATTTTCTGGCGCAAGTCGAAGCCCATGTCCACGTCAACATAAATGGTGTTGCCATCGACCACCCGCGTGACGGCGGCGCGATAAGCGTACACGGCAGTTTAGTATAACCCAAAAGCGCCTGCCCCACAGCGCGGCGGAATATTGATGCAGGCCATAGATTACTCTAACGTTCCTCCAACGTGAACCGCCTAAGATAGGGTATCTGCGCCGGAAAACCGGCGCGGCAATCTAATGAATGGCTGGAGGCAGCAAGATGTCAAAAATAATCGGAATTGACCTTGGGACGACCAATTCGGTAGTGGCGGTGATGGAAGGCGGCGACCCGACCGTCATCAACACCAGCGAGGGCAACCGCACTTTGCCCTCCGTCGTGGCGTTTAACAAGAATGGAGAACGGCTGGTTGGCCAGACCGCGAAGCGACAGGCAGTGACCAATCCCCAGAACACAATCTATTCCATCAAGCGTTTCATGGGACACCGGGCTGACGAGGTGACCACAGAGACCGGCATGGTGCCCTATGAAGTGGTGGCCGGCCCCAAAGAAGACGCGCGTGTGAAGATACCGCAGACCGGAAAGACCTACACCCCGCAGGAAATATCGGCCATGATTCTGGGCAAACTGAAATCGGACGCCGAGGCCTACCTGGGCACGCCGGTGGCGCAGGCGGTCATCACCGTGCCGGCTTATTTCAACGACAGCCAGCGGCAGGCCACCAAAGACGCGGGCAAAATCGCCGGGCTGGAAGTGATGCGCATCATCAACGAACCCACCGCCGCGGCGCTGGCTTACGGGCTGGAATCGCGCGCGGACGAGAAAATCCTCGTCTTCGATCTTGGCGGCGGCACATTCGATGTCTCCGTTCTGGAAGTGGGCGAAGGCGTGGTGGAGGTGGAAGCCACGCATGGCGACACCCATCTCGGCGGCGATGACTGGGATCAGGCAATAGTCAACTGGGCCGCGGACGAGTTCAAGAAAGAGCAGGGCATCGATCTGCGCAGCGACCGCCAGGCGCTGCAGCGCCTGCGCGAGGGCGCGGAGAAAGCGAAGATTGAGTTGAGCTCGGTGAAGCAGACCGAGTTGAACCTGCCCTTCATCACCGCTGACGCCGACGGCCCCAAACACCTGCAGCTTAATTTGAGCCGCAGCACATTCGAGCAACTGACCCAGGATCTGGTGGAACGCATACGCGGCCCGTTCGAGAGCGCGCTCAAAGATGCCGACGTCTCTCCTGGCGAAATAGATCAAGTTGTGCTGGTGGGCGGCTCCACGCGCATGCCCATGGTGCAAGAGCTGGCCGAGCAACTGACCGGAAAATCACCCCACAAAGGCGTGAACCCGGACGAGGTCGTTGCGATCGGCGCGGCCATTCAGGGCGGCGTTCTTGGCGGCGAAGTAAAAGACGTGCTGCTGCTGGATGTGACCCCGCTGACGCTCGGAATTGAGACTCTCGGCGAGGTGATGACCCCGCTGATAGAGCGCAACACCACCGTGCCGGCGGGTAAGTCGGAGGTTTTTTCCACAGCCGCGGATAGCCAGACAGCCGTCGATATCCACGTGCTGCAGGGCGAGCGCGCCATGGCGGTGGACAACATGAGTCTGGGTCGCTTCCGGCTGGAAGGTATCCCGGCCGCGCCGCGCGGTATGCCGCAGATTGAAGTCACCTTCGATATCGACCACAATGGCATCATGAAAGTGACCGCGCAGGACAAAGCCACCGGCGCGCAGCAGCAGATAACCATCACGGCCAGCACCAATCTGGAGCAATCCGAAATCGACAACATGGTCAATGACGCGAGCAAGCACGAGGCCGATGACCGAAAACGGAAAGAACTGGTCGAGGCGCGCAACGAAGCCGACAGTGCTGCCCACGGAGCGGAGAAAGCGCTCACCGAGCTGGGCGAGAACCTGGGCGACGACGACCGCGCCGCAATCGAGCAGCAGGTAACGGAGCTGCGCGAGGCGGCGCAGGGAGACGACGCCAATCACCTGCGCGAGCTCACGCAGGCCCTGCAGCAGGCGACCTATGCGCTTAGCCAGCAGGCGGCTGCAAGCGCGCAGCAGGAAGACGCTTCCAACGGAGGCGGCGCGACCGAGGGCGCAGCCGGTGATGACGAAGACGTGGTGGAAGGCGAATTCACCGAAGCCTGACCGTTGCCGGATCACACACAGAAAGATTCCACAGCCCCGCCCCACCCGGCGGGGCTGTATCGTTAACGCTTGCCCGCACCGAAAATTGATTTGGGATTCCGATTGGGTGGTTGTATAATCATGCGCACGGAACGCGAATAATTGCGCAAATGCGTGGAGGAACCTCGGCATGAAAGCAGATTACGTCTGGCTAAACGGAGAGCTGGTGCCATTCGAACAGGCGAACGTGCCTTTTCTCAGCCCGACTATGCATTACGGGCTGGGCGTATTCGAGGGCATCCGCTGTTATGAAACCTCCGGTGGCGCGGCCGTCTTCCGCCTGAGCGAACATCTGCAACGTCTGCTTGATTCCGCGTTGATATTTGGGATCCGCAACTTCCCTTATACGCTACAGGAACTGCGCGAGGCCACACTTGAAACCATATGCGCCAACGGATTCAAGAGTTGTTACATCCGCCCGCTGATTTATCTGGATGGACCACTTGGACTGAACTTGGATGCGGCCGAATCCAGAATCGGGATTGCCACGTGGGAATGGGGCGCTTATCTCGGCGAGGAAGCGCTGGAGACCGGAGTGCACATGATGGTCTCATCTTTCACCCGTCACCACATAAACGCTAGCATGACCAAAGCGAAAATCTCCGGCAATTATGTCAATTCGGTGATGGCGAAAACCCTGGCGTTGCGCTCAGGTTATGACGAGGCCATCATGCTCGACACGCAAGGCTACGTCTCGGAATGCTCGGGGGAGAACCTGTTCATTGTCCGCGGCGCCGAGATACGCACTCCACCCCGCGCCACCATTCTCGAAGGCATCACCCGCGATTCGGTCATCACCCTGGCGCGTGACGCCGGCTACGTGGTCACCGAGGAGCTCATTTCGCGTGACCAGCTCTATATCGCGGACGAGCTCTTCGTGTGCGGCACTGCGGCTGAAGTGACGCCGGTGCGAGCGGTGGACCATCGAACCATCGGGATTGGACAGCGCGGGCCGGTAACCCAAGCGTTGCAGCAGGCATTCTTCGAAACGGTCAATGGCGAGGGAGAGCGCTCGGCCGAATGGCTAGAACACGTTCAAGAGTGATGGCTGCATCCGGGCGTGGTGCGGCGGCCCGCGCGCTCCCGCGTAATGCCTGAAGCGGTACCTCCGACCAATACCGACGGGTGGGGTCGGCACGGTGTCGGTCTGGGGCTGCTAGGCGTTTCCCTGCTGGGGGGCCTTCTACTGTTCGCCTTTGTCGCCCGCATAGTGCCGCAACTGCCATCCGAGATCCCACTGCACTTCACGCACGAGAGCGTCGCTGACCGGCGCGGTCCCCCGCAGGGCCTATTCTACTTGCCGCTACTGGGAGCATTAATCTGGCTGCTGAACACTCTCACCGGCTTTGGCCTTGCGCGTCAAAATACACTGCGTGTGGGCGCGCATTTACTCTGGGCGACCACGCTGGCCGTACAGCTAATCCTATGGGTTGCGGCTCTGCGTCTGGCGGGCACAATATAAAGCGATCCGTGCCGTGGCCAGGCGTAGCCAAATCCGCTGCAGCGGGTCTGCTGCTGCTGGGGCTGCCGTTTCTGCTTTTCTGGCAGGTGTGGTGGCCAAGCAGCCATCACCGGCGCGTATTCTCCCACGGTGACTTTGTCGAGCAGCATTATCTGTTTCGGGTTTTTGTCGCGCGCGAGTTGCGCGCCGGCCGCCTACCCCTGTGGGACGTGCACACGTTCAGCGGTTACCCCGCCATTGCCGAAAGCCTGCACGCTACTTTTTATCCATTGGGTTTATGGCAAATCCTCTTCCCCGACAATCTTCCGTTTTTTGCACTGGAAATTGAAGCACTCTTTCACCTAGGGTTGGCGGGGGTCTTTACGTATCTGCTGGTTCGGCAGCTGACGAGCCGTAGCGACGCTGGCCTGCTGGCCGGTGTGGCGTTCAGCCTTAGTGGCTTTCTGACATCTTACCCGCTGCTGCAACTCACAATCTTGGAGGCTGTCCTGTGGCTGCCGGCCGCGCTGTGGCTGCTTGAACTGGCGCTCCAACGGCGCTCTCTACGACTGGCCGCCCTGGCCGGAGTTGCGCTAGGGTGCAGCCTGCTGGCCGGGCACCCGCAAACTTCACTGTACATCGCCCTGGTGGTCGGCGGATATGCGCTCATGCGCGTCGTCGCATGCCGAGAGGGGCGGCAATTCGTGCTGGTCGCAGCACTGCTGACCGGCGGCGTCGCCCTCGGTCTGAGTGCAGCCCAGTGGCTCCCGAGCATCCAGCTAGCCGCTTTGTCGCCGCGCGCCCAACTCCCCTATGAGCAGCTTTCGGGTGGTTTCGGGCTGAGTGCCTTGTGGGGGCTTTTGCGCCCGAACGCCGGGGAGTGGTCGCCACTATATGTCGGCATCGTCCCGCTCAGCTTAGCCCTTATAGGTCTCTCTGTTGTTCGGGCGAAAGTTCGTTTTTGGGCATTCGCGGCCACGGTGGCGATCTTGCTTTCTCTGGGACGGCACGGCTTTCTGTATCCGCTGCTTTACGCGCTTGCACCGAGGGCGGCGCTGTTTCGCGGGCAGGAACGCGCCGCTTTCGTGGTCAGTTTTGCCCTAATTGTTCTGGCGGGCTACGGGTTTTCTCGCCTGACCTGGCGAGAGTGGTGGCCGCGCTGGGTCTTTCCGGTGCTGCTGGCGCTGACAGCGATTGACCTGTTTCACGCAAATTACGGCATTATGCTGCAGAAGCCTCCGCCGGGCGGCTTCTTTGCACAGACGCCGGCGGCAGATTTCCTGAGCCGGAACAGTGGTCTCTGGCGCGTGAGCAGCGAAGGCTTGCTTCCCGGTGGCGGCAACGCGGGCAAGTTCTTTCAGCTCAGGGACGTAACCGGCAACGGCCCGCTCTCACTTGCACACTACCATCGATTTATCGAAAAAGTGCCCGAAGTGCGTTGGTGGCAACTTCTCAATGTGCGTTTTGTGCTCACTTCCCGCGTCATCGATTATCCCGGCATTCAGATGGTGTTGGAGGATGAACAGCGCGACGAGCGCGTGTACGAACTTGATTTAGGGGGTCAACCTGTTTGGGTCACTCACGCCTTTGAAGTCGCGCCAAACCAGGAGGCCG
>DASCOB010000084.1:0-2051 GCA_036011785.1 Anaerolineales bacterium
CGCTCAGCCAGCCGCTCCCTTTCAAGCGAAAGCCGGCTTCCGTTCACGCTTCCGCACCCGGCCGGGCTGACATTCGTGCGCCCATAGGCTGCCCGCAGCCGTTCAAGGTCGCGCAGTACAGGATACGCGAATGTGAGCAAGTAGTGCCCAAACGTTGTCGGCTGCGCGGTCTGCAAATAAGTGTAATCCGGGAAAAGCGTGGCGGAATGCGTCTCGGTGGCTTCCAACATTGAGCGTGCACACCGGATGAGCGCTGCCGCCAGTCGCAGCAGCCGTCCGCGCACCGCCAGCCGAAACCCGATTGTGGTCGCCTCCCGGCGCGCGCGGCCGGCTGCCAGAAAGCCGCCGTGCGGCGTCAGCATGGATAGATAGGCCTCGCGATTGGAGTAGACATCACCGCTGGCCGGGTCGCGCACAAAATCAAGCGGAGGTTCCGGGTGCATGGCCAGCAGCGCACTCAACAGTTGTCCGCCCGCCTCGGCCGGAATCACATCTGCATCAAACAACCCGAGGATGTGCGCCAAGTCAGCGCAGCTGATACCTTCGTAAAGCAGCTTTATGTCGGCCAACTCACGCGCATACGCCGAGTGTACCAACTCCGGCGCGGCGGGTTCGGAAAGGCGCACGCTACCCTCGCGCCCCGCTCTCCATGTCTGCAACCACCTTGCGGAAAGTCTCAAACCGCAGCCCGGCGCGCATGGCCTCCACACCGAGCATGTCGCGGGGAGCGATATTGCCCAGGCAGACGTTGGGGCCAAATCGCAGGATGAAATACTCCCGCTGCTTCCGCAGCGGCGCTTCCCAGATGACGCGTTGCAACTGGTCGCCCAGCACCCGCTCTATCGTGTCAACATCCCGTTCCGACACAGTACCGTCCGGGTTGAAAACGCCAATGCCCCGCCCCGATTCGCGCGCTTCCACTGTGACCCAATCCGCACCGGCCTCGAAATCCTGCACTGCCTGCTCCGCCAACACCTGCACAGGTGGTTGGCGTTCACGGTCCTTTTTTCCGACCTCCGCAATCACAGTCAGGCCTAGTTCCCGCGCGAAGCTGATGGCATCATTGCGCACAGAACGCGTCATGCCAATCGTTCCATCGGAGATCTCCACAGCATTGAAACCGAGCGTGCAGGCGCGGCGCATGTAATCGCGGCAAACATCGCGCGCCATCGCCACTTCGGTCAGGGTGCCGCCCGGATAGACAGTGATATCGTGGGCGCGCATGGCCGCTATTTTCTCGCGCAGGATGCTCTCATCCAGCAACGCCGATGTGCCGAAGCTAAGTTTCCAGTGATCCACGTACTCGCCAAAAAGATGCAGATGATCCCCGACGGCATTGGGCCCATGGCATTTGTCGAATATCATGCTGATGCCGGTCTCACGCGGTTTGCGCGTGCGCGGGTTTAATTCCTTGAAAACTTCGTGCCAGGCCTGGGTCATTGCACCTCCTCTGCATGCGCCACGGTCAGTTTACGTAACGCCGACTCAACGTGTGCCACATCCGCACCCCACGGCGTGACGGCGATGCTTCCATCCATTTCGATTTCATTTTCCAGCAAGCAACATTTTAGCAGCGTCGGGTCGTGACGCGCCCCGGTAAGCCGGCGCGGACACATCTCGATGCGGGGCGGCTCATCTCCATAGTAATGGCGGTGGAATTGCAGGCTGCGTTCGCAGCCAATCAGAAGCCAGTCCTCCCGCCTCTGCGGGCGCTCATCCAAGAAGAGCACCGGCGCGGGCAATCCTTCGAGACCGCCGGCCCGGCACGGCACGAGAAACGCCGCTACGCGCGCGCGCGCAGCCTGCTCTCTCAAATCGATGCACTCCAGCTCAAGCTCTATCGGCGGAAGCGTTGCGTAACGCAGCACCTGTCGCGCCAGATCGTACAGTTTCGGTGGCTCGGGAGGCACCACCTCCAGCACGCGCACCACGGTGGGATCCGGATGATGGATGAAGTTGACATGATCATATTTTCCACGGACGACCAGCGTGCCCCCCGGTCCGACCCCCGACTCCCGCGCGGCAGCAGCCAGCGCAGAGGGGACACCGGG
>DASCOB010000085.1:0-12202 GCA_036011785.1 Anaerolineales bacterium
CCAACACCTGGTTCGGACCTCCGGAGGAAAAGGAAGCAGCGGATGCATTGCTTGCCGCTGGAGCGGACATCATTGCGCAGCATCAGGATACAACAGAGCCACAGAAGGCGGCTGCGGATGCTGGTGCGCTTTCGATCGGTTATGACTCTGACATGGCGCAGTTTGTGGGAGACACGGTACTGACAAGCCCAATCTGGAACTGGGGTGTGAAGTACGTTGAGATCGCCGAGCAGGTGATGGCGGGCACGTATGACGGTTCGGAGTCTTACTGGGGCGGAATGCCAGAGGGTGTAGTTGCGCTGGCGCCGCTTTCAGGCCGTGTATCAGCTGACACTGCTGCATTAGTTGATGAAAAGAGTGCGGCGATCGTCTCAGGTGACTGGGACGTGTTCTGTGGTCCTGTCGTCGGTGCCAATGGAAGCCTGGTTGTTGCTGAGGGCGACTGCCTGGATGATGGTTCCATGCTGGGGATGGACTACTGGGTAGAGGGTGTTTCAGGTGAGGTACCTGGTGAGGCAGCGGGAGCAGCTGAAGGGACCTACCGAGTTGCCTTGATCCTGCCGGGCCGCGCGGATGATGTTTCTTGGAATCAGGCGGCCTATGAAGGCATGCTGTGGGCCCAAGAGAATGCGGGCGGCGACATCGAAGTGACCGTGGTTGAGCAGGTATATGACGTGGCCGACATTGAACCGGCCCTGCTCGACTATGCCCAGCAGGGATACAACCTGGTCGTAGGTCATGGCTTCCAGTTCCAGGAGCCTATCATCAAAGTGTCCGAGGACTATCCCGATGTACACTTTGCGCTCGGGACGGGCTTCAAACTCGCGCCCAACGTTGGGGTGTATGACGTCAAGTTGGAACAGGGCGGTTACGTCATGGGCATCCTCGCCGGGATGCTGACCGAGAGCAACATTGTTGGCGTCATTGGCGGGTTGGATGTATCGGAGATTCATCGTGGCCATGTCGCTTTCATGCTGGGGGCTGAGGCGGCGAACCCTGACGTCACCGTGCTCAACTCCTTCATTGGCGACTTCAACGACTTGTCTGGAGCCAAGGAAGCGGCGCTCAACATGATCACTGCCGAGGCCGATGTGCTTTGGCAGAGCGGTGACGGCATTGGCATTGCCACCCTTAACGCTTGTGCGGAACAGGGTGTGACGTGCATGGGCAACACCGCGGACCAGAACGACATCGAGCCGGAAATCACTGTTGTCAGCAACGTCTATGCCTGGGGGCCGATGTTCGTTCAGATGATTGAAGAGAGTCGGGGCAGTGTCTATGGCGACAAGCACTACTGGATCGACTTTGGTAATGACGGCCAGCAACTGGTCTGGAATGATGCGTTGTCTGATCTAATCGCGCCTGAGATTCAGGAGAAGATAGATGAAGCCCGCCAGGGCTTTATCGATGGCTCGCTGGATCTGGGCGACCTGGACGCTATCAGCCTGGAGGAGTGATTGCCGGGATGCGCCCTTAGCTGTAAGCAAATGCGGGGGCAGATCGATAATCTGCCCCCGCTCCCAAACCTCGACGGTCACTGGTTGTGCTGAAATTACGCGCCTGAACCTTAGGCGCGGCTCCGCGTGGATATTATTATGGCTCCTGAAATCCTTGTACAGATGAAAGGCATTACTAAACGATTTCCAGGCGTGTTGGCAAACGATCGCATTGACTTGGAATTTTGCGCCGGCCAGGTTCACGGCCTCCTTGGTGAGAACGGCGCGGGCAAGACGACTCTGATGAATATCTTGTTTGGCCTGTACACACCCGATGATGGTGAGATTTCGGTAAACGGCCAGTCCGTGGTTATTAACTCACCCACCGCCGCGATTGCTTTGGGGATTGGCATGGTACACCAACATTACCGGCTGGTGCGCCCTTTCACTGTGACTGAGAATATTATCCTCGGGTTAGACGATGGATCGCCTCTTTTGAACTTAAAAACCGCTGCTTGCGGGGTAGCCGAGGTAGCCGAACAATACTCTATAAGAATCGATCCACTAGCGCGGGTCGAGGAGCTTTCGGTGGGCGAGCAGCAACGAGTCGAAATCCTGAATAGCCTCTACCGGGACGCGAAGATACTGATCCTGGATGAGCCGACCGCGGTGTTAACTCCGCAGGAGGCGGATGAGTTGGCCGTGGCGCTACGCGGAATGGTTGAGCAGGGCAAGACAGTGGTTTTTATCAGCCACAAATTGGATGAAGTGATCAAGGTAACCGATCAGGTTACTGTACTGCGGGCGGGGCGCAAGGTCTTTACTTCGCTGACGAGTGATACTAGCAAGAATCAGCTTGCGCGCGAAATGATTGGCCGTAAGCCTTCCGATTTAAAGAGGACTGAAAGTGCTTTTACTATGGCGCTGGTCGGCGCCGGCGAAGAAGGCGGCCCGGCCCATCACGACAAGGAAACGGCCGAAACTCAGGCGGCCCTAACCGTCCGCGATTTGCACGTTAGGGACGACCGGGGTCTACTAGCGGTTCGCGGCATGAATTTCAACATCCAGCCTGGCAAAATCCTGGGTATCGCGGGTGTGGATGGCAATGGCCAGCGCGAATTAGCTGAAGCCATCACCGGACAGCGCCGGTTTGACCGAGGGCAGGTGTGGGTCGCCCGTGAAGAATCAACAGACTGGGCGCCTCGTGACTATATCGAACACAACGTAGCTGTTATAACCGAAGACCGGCAGGCGGAGGGTCTTATTCTCAATTTTGACGTATCACGCAACGCGGTGCTAAAAATCTTTCGACGCAAGCCCTTTGCTCACAGAGGATTGCTGAACGTTTCTTCTATTGTCACCTTCGCGCAAGAGCTAATCGAAACCTTCGACGTAATGACGCCCGGTCCTCATGTGGCGGCAAGCACGCTTTCAGGCGGCAATCAGCAGAAACTTGTTCTGGCGCGCGAGTTAAGCCAGTCCCCCGCGTTGATTATCGCCAACAAACCCACTCGAGGATTGGATATCGGCGCGGCGGCCTACATCCACCAAAAGCTGGCCGATGAGAGAGCACGCGG
This sequence comes from Anaerolineales bacterium, assembly GCA_036011785.1. Taxonomy (GTDB): domain Bacteria; phylum Chloroflexota; class Anaerolineae; order Anaerolineales; family UBA11657; genus CAJWGI01. Next base: position 3,014 of record DASCOB010000085.1, read on the forward strand.
CGCTGCGATTTTGCTCATCAGCGGCGACTTGGACGAGTTGTTGTCCTTGAGTGATCGGATCTTGGTAATGTTCGATGGCCAGAACATGGGCGCCTTACCCCTTGAAGAGACAGATTTGGAAAAGATTGGTCTGATGATGGGTGGCACACCACAATCGGACCTGGGGGATAGGCGGTGACTGCAAATGCGGATAGCGAAAACCAAGTGCCTTGGAAAAATATCTGGGCGCGACTTTATCCGGCAGCCTTCTCGTTGCTGCTGGCGTTGCTAATAAGCGGACTACTACTCCTGGTTAGCGGGCGCGATCCAATAGCCGCTTACAAAGGTCTCCTGAGCGGTGCATTTGGCACGGGAAACCGCTTCACGGAGACCCTGGTCAAAATGACGCCGTTTCTCATATTGGCCATTTCGGTATCTGTTTCGTTTCGCTGCGGCGTGTGGAATATTGGCGCAGAAGGACAACTCATTTTAGGAGCAATCGCGTCGACTTGGGCCGCGCTTACATTCGGAGCGCTGCCGCTTGGTTTTCTGGCCCCGCTCACCATCATCGCGGCCATCATTGGCGGGGCGATCTGGAGTGGAATTGCCGGCGCGTTGAAGGCGTATTTCAATGCCAATGAAGTAATCACGACTTCGATGCTGAATTTCATCGCTGTCTATTTTTTGGCCTATTTGGTGAACGGACCCCTGATGGATCCGGAAGGATTCAACTTCCCTCAATCGCCTTTGATCCGGGAATCTCTGGAATTGCCGCGGCTCCTGCAGGGTGGCCGGTTGAACATTGCCTTCATTGTCGCCCTGCTGTTAGTGGCTGGCGCCCTGTTCTACTGGCGCAGCGCTCAAGGTTTCCGTACGGAAATTGTGGGCGCCAGCCGCCGCGTAGCCAGGCACGTTGGCCTGAACGTTAAGAGCAACATCATCTTAGTCACAGTCATCAGCGGCGGGATCGCAGGCATTGCCGGATGGGGGGAGATTTTCGGTATCCATTTACGCCTCATAGAAGCCATTTCTGTCGGAATGGGATCGCTGGCCGTGGTGGTAGCTCTTTTGGGGGAACTTCATCCTATCGGCATGGCGGTTTCTGCGTTTTTGTTCGCCGCTCTTGTGGTTGGCGGCAACGCCATGGAACGCAACGCCGGTGTTCCCTTCGCGTTGGTTGATGTTATTCAAGGTATCATTATTCTGTTGATATTGGCGCGCTCATTTATCTTCCGGGGAAGACCATCGTGAACATTGACCTGATAACAGTCGCATTCGTCACAGGCGTGCTGGCGGCCTCGGTTCGGCTGGCAACGCCTATTTTGCTAACGGCGGTGGGCGAAGTCTTTACTGAACGCGCTGGCATCCTCAACCTGGGCCTGGAAGGCACTATGTTGATGGGTGCGTTAGGCGGTTTTCTGGGCGCGTACTGGACCGGCAACTTGTGGATAGGTGTGCTCGCTGCGATGGTGACCGGCGTTATATTCGGCTTGCTGATGGGTTTTATAAGTATCACTGTCAAGGCCAATCAGGTCGTCGCCGGACTGGGCATTACCATTTTAGGGAGCGGGCTATCAACATTAATGTTCCGCCTGGCGTTTGGGCTGCGCAGCACTCCTCCTACGCTGGATATATTTCCCACAGTGCCCATCCCTTTGCTGAGCGACCTGCCTGGGCTGGGGCCGGTGTTGTTTGAACATAACGCGTTGGTGTACCTAGCGCTGATTCTGGTACCGATTGCCGCCCTGCTTCTCTATAGAACACACTTTGGCCTGGCGATTCGGGCAGTTGGAGAGAGCCCGGATGCGGCGGACACACGCGGCGTCAATGTGAGTCTCACCCGTTACCTGAGCGTGATCATCGGCGGCGCCCTGGCCGGCCTGGGCGGCGGCTATCTGGTGTTGGGCAGTTTGGGCCTGTTCTGGACTCAGATGACGGCTGGCCGCGGCTTCATCGCTATTGCCGTCGTCGTATTTTCAAAATGGGACCCCGTGCGTGCCTTGCTGGGCGCGTTGGTGTTCGGCTTTGCCTCAGCATTGCAGATCAGCCTGCAAACGCTGCGCGTGCCGATTGCGTCCGAACTGCTGCTAATGTTGCCATATATTGTCACTATCTTGGTACTCATCAGCGTATCGCGGCGAGCCGAGTTTCCCGGCGCCTTCGTCGTGCCGTACTACCGGGGTGGTGAGAAGTGAGCCAATAAATGGACCTGCTGATTCGCAACGCAAAATTGGATTCGACCGGTGAACCCATTGAAGTGGGCATCGCCGCGGGCCTGATTACGGCCATCGAAGGCGAGGGCTTACCTCCGCTTGAGCAGGAGATTGACGCCGAGGGAGGGATTATCTCGCCGGCTCTTATTGAACCGCATTTTCATCTGGAAAACGCGCTACTTTGGGACGGCGCGCTAAATCATAGCGGCACCCTGAAAGAAGCCATCGAGGTGTACGGAAAAATCAAGCACGAGATGCCCATCGAAGACATTGTTGAGCGCGCATCGGCAGCCTTGCGCGCCGCGATTGCCAATGGCGTGCAATGGTTTCGCAGCCATGTGGATGTTGATCGTACTGGCCAATTGCGCCTTCTAGAAGGAAACGTTGCGGTGCGCGAAAAGTTCAAGGACTTGATCGATATTCAACTGATTGCTTTCCCGCAAATGGGCATGGCGCGCGACCAAGAAGTGATAGAACTGATGTGGCGGGCTATGGAACAAGGGGCGGACGTGGTAGGTGGTATGCCCCACGCCGAGAGCGATATGGACACTGCCGCGCGGCATATCGAAATCGCTTTCGAAATTGCGAAAGCCTATGATACCGATATTGATATGCACATTGATGAAACCGACGACCCGTATTGGCACAGCTTGGAGCTTTTGGCAGAGCAGACGATCGAAAACGGCTGGCAGGGACGCGTAACCGCCGGACACTGTTGTGCTATGTCGGCCTGGAATGATGCTCTGGCCGAGCGGGTGATAGAAAAAGTGGCCCGGGCTAAGATTAATGTCATTACGATGGCCCCCATTAATTTGATGCTGGAAGGGCGCGGAGATAGTCACCCCAAGCGGCGCGGCATTGCCCGCGTGCGGGAATTGCTGGACGCGGGAGTCAATGTGTCGTGCGGGCAGGATGACCTGCAAAACATGTTTTATTCCTTTGGGAATATGGATCCGTTAGAGGTTGCCCTTATCACCGCCCACGCCGCGCATCTGAGCTCACCTACGGAAATCCAGGCGGCATTTGACATGCCGCGCTACAATGCGGCGAAGAATTTTCGGTTAATCAATTATGGAGTGCAATTGGGTGCTGAGGCCAATTTGGTTGTGTTAGACGCTGTTTCTGCTGTTGACGCGCTGCGCCGTCGGGGCGACCGGCGTTATGTTATCCGAAAGGGGCAAGTGTTGACTGAAACACGCACTAATGTGCGCTGGCACACCTCGGTTTGATGTCGCCTTACCATTTGTATTTGGCAAAATAGATTCACACTCATTGTCCCGAAATCAGGAAGGGGGGGGAGTAATGCAAGGATTTACCTTCGATTCCCCACAAACATTGGAAGAGGCATGTCAGATGCTGGCGGAAACCGGCGGCAAGCTGGTCGCCGGGGGTACCGACGTGATTCCGCAAATGCGCGATGGGCGCTTTCAGACTGGCCGTCTAATTGACTTGAGCCGCCTGGACAATCTTAGCTATGTAGAACAGCATAACGGCACGATAGCCATCGGCGCATTGACCAATTACACCACCCTGATGCACTCACCGCTGTTACAAACAGGAGCATCTGTGCTCGTCGAAGCAGCCGGTTTAGTCGGGGGAATACAGACGCGAAACCGAGGCACGGTGGGCGGCAACATTGCAAATGCTTCTCCGGCGGGTGATATGCACCCACCACTGTTGACCCTGAAGGCTGAAGTAACTCTGGTCAGCACTGACGGAGAGCGTGCAATACCGCTGGCTCGTCTATTGCAAGGCCCCGGTGAGACCGCTGTTGCTCCTAATGAGGTGATCCGTCAGATTAGCTTTGGGGGGTTGCCTGCCGCAGCGAAATCAACTTTCCTCAGATTAGGCAATCGACGAGGCATGGCTGTCTCTGTCGTGAGTGTCGCAGTGGTATTGCAACTTGGTCTGGAAAACATGGTGGAAGACGTACGCGTTGCGCTGGGTGCGGTGGCACCGACTGCCATTCGTTGTCACAAAACCGAATCATTATTGATGAGGCGGCAACTTACCGATAGCGTCATAGAAGAAGCTGCAAATACCGCTGTGCAGGAATGTTCGCCCATAGACGATGTGCGGGGCTCTGCGAACTACCGGCGTCATGGGGTGAAAGTCCTGGTGCGGCGCGGATTGCAAACGCTTGCCGACAGAAGGTGATTGTCAGTGAATTTGGAGACATGTAGTGAACGCAATTTCTGTTGATTTGATGGTCAATGGCCAGCAGTATTGTGTTGAAACTGCTGCTCATAAAACGCTGTTGTACCTATTGCGTGACGATTTGGGGCTGACGGGTGCAAAAGACGGTTGCAGCGAAGGCGAGTGCGGGGCCTGCACGATTATGTTGGATGGTCAGCCGGTCAACGCGTGTTTGGTGTTAGCCGGGCAAGCCATTGGACGTGAGGTGTTAACCATCGAAGGACTCGCCGGAGACGACCAACTGCATCCAGTGCAAAGACACTTTGTGGAGGCAGGTGCGGTGCAATGCGGTTTCTGCGGCCCCGGATTAATCATGTTGTCGGTGGCCTTGCTTGAATGCGCACCTGAGCCTACTGAAAGCGAAATCCGCCAGGCCTTGGGGGGTAACTTGTGCCGTTGTACCGGGTACGCGAAGATTGTTGAAGCGGTACAACTTGCTGCGGAAGAGATGAACCGTGGGTGAATTACGAACGGTTACCCAAGCGGTCCTTCGCAAGGACGCTTGGGCGAAGGTGACCGGACAGGCCAAATATGCCAGTGATGTGGCTGTGGCTGACATGCTGCACATGAAATTGCTCTTTGCTGGACGACCTCACGCTTATATCCGCTCAATTGATACAATGGCGGCTAATAACGCTGCCGGTGTGGCGGCAATCTTCACCGCGGATGATGTGCCGGTGAACCGGCGTGGTCTGATAACACCCGACCAGCAGGTGTTCTGTGATAAAAAGGTGCGTTTTGTGGGTGATCAAGTGTGCGCTGTAGTGGCCGACACGCGCGAACAGGCGGCTGCGGCGGCCGAGCTGGTAAAAGTCGTGTATGAAGACCAGCCTGTACTGGACGACCCCCTGAAAGCCATGGTGGAAGGGGCCGCGTTGGTTCATAACGATAAACCCGGCAATCTTTGCCACACCGTCCGCTTGCGGCGCGGCGATGCAGACGCAGCTCTGGCCCAGGCTGACCTCGTTGTGGAGCGGGAATACTTTACACCGATGCAGGAACACGCCTACCTGGAGCCTGAGGCAGGGCTAGGTTATATTGATGAGCAGGGTCGAGTCGCAGTTCGGACATCCGGGCAGTGTACGCACGACGACCTACGCCAAATTGCCAAGGCTCTTGACATTCCGAAAGATGCCGTCCGCGTAATCTATGGGGCAATTGGAGGTGCTTTTGGTGGACGTGAGGATATTTCTGTTCAGATCGCTCTTGCCCTGGCAGCCTGGAAACTCCGGCGTGCTGTAAAAATCACCTGGAGTCGAGAAGAATCGATTGTTGGCCACGGTAAGCGGCACGCCATCATTGCCCGTCATAAATGGGGGGCTCGACGTGATGGCACACTGCTCGCAGCGAAAGTGGAGGTCATCTCGGATGCGGGTGCCTATAATTACACCAGCGGTGACGTTCTAACAAACTTTCTCTATTCGGCTATAGGTGCTTACGAAATTCCCAACGTCAGCGTGGATGGTTATGCAGTCCATACTAATAACGTGCCCGGCGGTGCTTTCCGCGGATTTGGCTCGCCGCAGGCCACTTTTGCCGCCGAGCTGCAAGTCGAGCATATTGCTGAAGAGCTTGGCCTTGATTCGATTACGATACGCTTACGTAATTGCGTCCGTGACGGAGCTATTTTGGCCACACAGTCAGAGATACCCGCTGGGGTCAGCTTGCGAGAGCTGATTGAGGCCTGTGCGCGGGAGATAGGAGCCAGCCGGCAGCAGGGAAATGGTTGGGAAATGCCTACCGTAGAGGCTAATGAGCCACACAAGCGACGTGGTATTGGTATAGCCGCGGCGATGAAAAACACAGGCTTTGGCTGGGGATTCCCGGAGGGAAGTGAGGCCCGGGTAGCATTGCATGGCGGCGCCGAGATTGACTGGGCTGAGGTACACACCGCCGCACCCGACGTAGGGCAGGGAGCTCATTCGGTGCTGGCCCAGATTGCAGCGGAAGTATTGAACATCCCATTGGATCGAGTGAGGATGGTTACGAGCGACACTGCTGACATCGGCGATTCGGGCCCCGCGTCCGCATCTCGCCTCACCATGTTTGCCGGTAATGCGGTTAAGCAGGCAGCGGAGCAGGCTTTGCATCAATGGAGCCTTGAAGAACGTCCCGCCGTAGGGGGTGGCCGCTGGAATGCGCCTGCCACTACCAAGCCTGACCCTGAAACCGGAGCCTGCGTCAACTCAATTAGCTACGCCTACGGAACGCAGGCAGTTGAAGTAGAGGTTGACCTTGAGACCGGAGAGATTGAAATTCTCAACGTTGTCGCTGCCCACGATGCTGGCCGTGCAATAAACCCGCAGCAAGTTATTGGTCAGTTGCAGGGCGGTATGATACAGGCCCAGGGCTGGGCCCTGTCCGAGAATATGGTCTCAGAGGGTGGATATGTCAAGACCGACCGGTTAAGTACCTATCTCATCCCAACGACATTGGATGTAACGCCAAATATAAAATGTGTGTTTGTGCACCAATCAGATCCGGTGGGGCCTTTCGGCGCGCGCGGCGTTGGGGAAATTGGCGTTGTGCCATTGGCGCCGGCCATTGTTAGTGCCGTGCACGATGCCGTGGGAGTATGGTTTGATCGCATTCCCCTCAACCCTGAGCGGGTCATAGCAGGTCTTCGGGACGCCTGTAACTAGCGGCAGTTTGTCTATCAGGGGCCTTGATACGGTTAATATAAGAAAGAAATTCATTATCCTAACCTGCGTCCTTGTGTCACTGGCATCTCTTGGCTCAGGATGTGGTGCAACGCAGCCCATTGTCGGCAAGTGGAGGGACGAGTCTCCAGCTTCTCTCTTGTACGAGTTTTTGGATGATGGCACAGTTGTTTTGTTAGAGGGTCATGATGAATTTCTGGTGTTTTACTACGAAATTATAGATGACAATTCACTCCAACTTTATGATGGAATGGGGAGAATTAAAGAGTATGAGTTTCGCATCTCTGGAGACATGTTGATCTTCTATGATCCTTCGGATGCTGGCGTTATCGCTGCAGAGTACCGCAAAGAGAAATAGGTTGCCCCGTTGTCTCTCCCACTCCATATGCCCCTTCCCCCGCAAACCGCGCTTCCAGCCCAGTGATGTGGTTCGTGAAACGCCTAGTGGCTGACGAACGGAAGGTTGACAGCGAGGTATTTCCACCAAGAAACTGGTAGACCTCATGAAGGGCGTACCTGAAAAGGAGCGTCTGGCTAGAATTGTCGAAACTGCACGCTAACTCTTTGCACTGGCAGGGCAGGGGGCTCATTGCGACTAGTCATTGAAAATCTCATGATAGCCCCGGTCTAGGTCATCATCGGCCAGATGCGCATATCTCTGCGTAATGGCGATGTTCTTATGCCTGGCAAGCTCCTGCGCCAACTTCAAATTACCGCCTGAGCCACGTAATACTACGGTAACGAAGTAATGCCGGAACGTGTGCGGGGTGATTAACCCCCGCGAAACGCTCCCAAGAGCACGCACGACCCATTTATTGATGATATTCCTTGCTCCAACCGTCTTTATTTGCTTTAGTTTCGTCCCTGCACCTCTATCATGCCTCCTCCGAACTGGGGCTCACACTCATCTGGACGTAGAAAGAGTGTCCGTGTAGTTTCCAGCGCCGGAATCGTAAAGATCGCCATCCGCCACAACATAATCTGGGACTAGACGTGCTATCATAAGTGTCCGTGGGTTGACGTCGTGTTCATAATTATGGAGAAACCAGGTTGCTAGCATCTAGGAATTATCTAGGCCGCGCCTTGGAATTCTTGATGCCGTTTCTTGCGGCGTTGGCCGCGCTGGCAATTGGTGCGGTTGTAATATGGACTCTTGGCGCTAGTCCGTCAGAGGCATTTGTGGCTCTGGTCAAAGGTGCGTTTGGCAGCAATAATGCGGTCGCTGAGTCGTTGGTGAAGGCTACCCCCTTGTTGCTGGTGGGGTTAGGAATATGCATTGCTTTCCGGGGTGGCATGATCAATATTGGTGGAGAGGGCCAAATCCTGACGGGAGCCATCAGCGCGACGTTTGTCGGGCTGGCTCTTCCTGAAGCCTCTGCATGGATGGCAATACCGCTCTGCATGGCTGCAGGATTCATAGCCGGAGCAATCTGGGGCGCTATACCGGGAACGCTGAAAGCCTACTTCAACGTGAATGAAATTCTCAGCACAATCATGATGAACCAGATCGCGGTACAGGGGATAAATTATCTTTTACGGGGACCATTGCTCGATCCCGCTCAGTCAAAAGCCGCTACCAAAATTCCGGAAACCGCCCGTATGGCTCATGCTCTTGACTTGCCGCGCATGGCGCCTACTCGCTTACACTTGGGAGCGGCCATAGCCGTGGTGCTGGCCATTCTTGTATATATCTTTCTGTGGCGCACTACGTTAGGGTATCGCATCCGGGCCGTGGGACTCAACCCACACGCTTCACGCTATGCTGGCATCAATGTTAAGAATTATCTCGTGCTCTCGCTAACCTTAAGCGGTGCATTTGCTGGACTAGGTGGGGCGATACAAATCTTAGGCTTGCACCATCGAATGTTCACGGATGGGTCGGCATTAGGTTTTACCAGTGGAGCTGGATTTGATGGGATTGTGGCAGCCCTTTTCGGGCAATTGCACCCTCTAGGGACAATCCCAGCTGCAGCATTGTTCGGCGCCCTGCTGGTAGGAGCGAACAAGATGCAGCGCGTGGTACAAGTACCATCAGCACTAATTACAGCTTTGAACGGCTTGGTAGTAGTATTCGTCGTGAGCAGTGAGATCTGGCGACGACGACGCGCACAGAACCAAGTGGAAGAGACGCGGGACATTGG
>DASCOB010000086.1:0-7806 GCA_036011785.1 Anaerolineales bacterium
CCGTGATCATGGCTTGGACAAACCTGTACTAGTCCAGCTCACGATATACGTTGGGAACATCCTCAAGGGCAATTTTGGCGAATCCATCCGCTTTAGCCGCCCGGTGATGCTGATCATGGTCGAACGACTGCCGATGACGATAGAACTTGCTTTGGCTGGACTGCTGATTGCCCTGGTAATCGGGATACCTGCTGGGATTGTGTCGGCCACACGACACAATACACCCATAGATGTGGCCACGATGATAGGCGCTAACGTCGGTGTATCCATGCCGGTGTTCTGGTTAGGCCTGATGTTGGCGTACGTGTTCGCCTTGCTGCTTAAAGACACACCGTTCTGGCTGCCCCCCTCAGGACGTCTGACCGCGGGCCTCTCGGCTACACCGTTCTACGAAGTCTATGGCTGGACCGTGGAAGAGGGCACAGCCCGGTTCAATGTGGTCGAATTCTTCTCCAATTTCTTCATTTTCAATTCAATCATCACCGGCAACTGGGAGGTGATGCGGGATGCCATCAAGCACCTGATCCTGCCGGCCGTGGCCCTAAGCACGATCCCTTTGGCGATCATTGCCCGTATGACCCGTTCCAGCCTGTTGGATGTGCTTGGTACAGACTACGTGCGCACTGCGAAAGCCAAAGGGGCCAGCCGCCGCCAGGTGGTGGTGAAACATGGCCTCAGGAATGCCTTGCTACCGGTCGTCACCATTGTCGGATTACAACTCGGCGCCTTGCTGGGGGGTGCTGTGTTGACCGAAACAATTTTTGGGCTGGCGGGCGTTGGGCGCATGCTGTTTGAAGCCATCACCGCCCGCGACTATCCGATTATTCAAGGCTTCACGGTAGTGATTTCCATCTCGTACGTGGCGGTGAATCTGATCGTGGACCTGTCCTACGCTTTTCTGGATCCACGCATCCGTCTTGACTGAAGAAAAAAGAACCTAGAATGATGCGAGAGGCTTTCCGCTATTTCACATCCCGGCAGGCAGAAGGGCTTCTAGGAAGCCCAACTTCACTGTGGAGAACGACACTGCAGCGCCTCGTCCGGCGCCTTTCTGCAATCGCGGGTATGGTCATCGTCGGGCTCCTATTGTTGACCGCCCTTGCGGCGCCTTTGATTGCGCCATATGACCCCTTAGAAGTACTCATTGGCAAAGAAGATATACGCAAGCGCATCGCGCCTTGCATCCATTTCCTGGGCTGCCCGAGAGAACAGCCCCAACACCTGATGGGGGTCGACGGCAATGTACGCGACGAGTTTAGCCGAGTGGTGTATGGCGCTCGCTGGAGTCTTATCGTTGGCCTGAGCACCGTGTCGTTTGCGATTGTGGTTGGCACGTCTTTAGGAGCGGTGGCCGGATATTTTGGCGGCTGGGGCGACAACGTAATCATGCGCGCAATGGATGTCTTGATGGGGTTTCCGGCGTTGCTTCTGGCAATCGCGATTGTCGCGGTTCTGGGCCCAGGGTTGATCAATGCAATGCTCGCGATTGCCATCGTCACCATTCCGGCATACGCGCGCGTCATGCGCGCCAGTGTACTCACTGTCAAGGAACTGGACTTCGTAGCAGCCTCCAGATCCTTAGGGGGAAGTACGCGGCACATATTGCTCACACGCGTTCTGCCCAATGCCCTGACGCCGCTTGTCGTTCAGGCGACGCTGGGCCTAGCTACTGCCATATTGGATGCCGCTGCCCTTTCATTCCTAGGCTTGGGCGCCCAACCACCCACGCCCGAGTGGGGAACCATGCTTGGCTCCGAGCGCAACCAGGTGTTCAGTGCCCCACACTTGGTGTTCTTCCCGGGCCTGGCCATTATGGTGACGGTGCTGGGATTCAATCTCTTAGGCGACGGCCTGCGCGACGCTCTTGATCCAAGATTGCACGACTAGGAGGCTCTGTGCGTACTGACGGCAAGCGCATTCTAGAAATACAGGAGTTGCGCACATATTTCCACACTCGCGACGGTATCGTCAAGGCTGTGGATGGGGTCGACTTCCACGTCAATGCGGGCGAGATTGTTGGGTTGGTGGGCGAATCCGGATGCGGCAAGAGCGTCACTTCGCTGTCGATCATGCGGCTGATTGCTCATCCGGGTGAAATTGAATCGGGGCGCATTATCTTTGACGGTGAGAATCTGCTTAATAAATCGAGATCGCAAATGACCAAGATTCGGGGCGACCGCGTGTCGATGATATTCCAACAACCAACGTCGTCCCTCAACCCGGTCTACCCGGTGGGACTGCAGGTCTCCGAAGTACTCGAAATACACCGCAATATCAAGCGCACCGAGGGAAGGGGGCGGGCAGTGGAGATGTTACGCAAAGTGGGCATCCCAGAACCAGAACGCCGCGCGGTTGCTTACCCGCACGAAATGTCGGGAGGCATGGCGCAGCGCGTGATGATTGCTATGGCGCTGGCATGCTCGCCTGAGTTGCTCATCGCTGATGAACCGACGACGGCGCTCGATGTGACGATTCAGGCCCAAATTCTCGACCTCATGCGCGGGTTACAAAGTGAATTTGGCACCGCGATCATCTTGATCACCCACGACCTTGGTGTGGTCGCCGAAATGGCGAGCCGCGTGGCTGTGATGTACGCGGGCGAGATTGTCGAAGAGACGGATATCCGCGCGCTATTCCGCAATCCCCACCACCCCTATACGCAGGGATTGATCGGATCAGTGCCTGTCTTAGGGCAGACGAAAGAGGAGCTTGAAGTCATTCCGGGTAACGTGCCGAATCTTATTGATTTGCCGCAAGGCTGTCGGTTCGCGCCCCGTTGCAAAGCGCGACACGATCGAGCGCTGGATATTTGCACACAGGAAAGGCCACGTCTTACGCGGGTATCCTCCGGTCATACAGCGCGCTGCTGGTTATATTGATTTGACCACGAATGACTGGCGATAACTATGACTACACAGATGACTGAACCGCCACATAAAATCTCCAAGAACGGAAATACCCTCATCGAAATCAAGAACCTGGTGAAGCACTTTCCTGTCAAGGGAGGCGTCTTCAAGCGCATTCAGGGTTGGATCCAGGCGGTGGATGGCGTCTCACTTGTCATACGACGAGGCGAAACACTGGGCTTGGTGGGCGAATCGGGGTGCGGCAAAACAACCCTTGGGCGGCTCATCTTGAAACTTGTTGAACCGACGGACGGGCATATTCTGTTTGAAGGTGAAGACGTGACGCGACTTTCCGAGCGGGAGCTCAAGCCTTTGCGCCGACAAATGCAGATTATTTTTCAGGATCCATTCTCGGCGCTTGACCCGCGCACGCCGATCGGAGACAGCATTTCTGAAGGGCTGCGTATTCACGGCGTTGACAGCCCGCGCGGGCGTCGCCAGCGTGCGCTGGAGATAATGGAAATGGTAGGGCTGGAGAGTTATCATGCCCGGCGCTTTCCGCACGAGTTCTCTGGGGGCCAGCGCCAACGGATTGGCATCGCTCGGGCTTTGATTCTCAAGCCAAAACTTATTGTATGTGACGAACCGGTGTCTGCGCTTGATGTGTCTATCCAGGCTCAAGTGCTCAATCTACTCCGCGAGCTTCAGAAGGACTTAGGGCTAACGTACCTGTTCATCGCTCACAACATGGGCGTGGTGGAACACATTAGTGACCGTGTGGCTGTCATGTACCTGGGCAAGATCCTAGAAATCGCCGATCGGATTGAACTGTACGACAGCCCTAAACACCCGTACACTCGAGCGCTGATGTCGGCCATCCCGATTCCGGATCCCGACCTCAGGCGCGAACAAATCATCCTCCAGGGAGATGTGCCCAGCCCTATCAATCCCCCATCCGGGTGTCGCTTCCATCCCCGGTGCCCAATTGCCCAGGATATTTGCACGCGGGAGGCGCCCGGGATGCTCCCCGTCGCCGAGAATCCCGAACATCTCTCTGCATGCCACCTCCGAACTGGCGCTTACACTCATCTGGACGTAGAGAGAGGGTCCGTGTAGTTCCCAGCGCCGGAATCGTAAAGAACATCATCCGCCACAACATAATCTGGATGTAGACGTGCTATCATATGTCCGCGAGGGCTGACATCGTGTTCACAATTATGGAGAAACCAAGTTGCTAGAATCTAAGAATTACCTAGGGGCCGCGCCTTGGAATTCTTGATGCCGTTTCTTGCGGCGTTGGCCTCGCTTGGTGCAGCATGCCTGACGGTCCTGGGTTTGTACGCGATGAAGAGCGTGGTACTTCGGCTTCGACGGGTGTCGACCTGGAGGTGCGGGAGGGAGAAATCTTGGGCGTGGCTGGTGTTTCTGGTAATGGGCAGTGCGAACTTGCAGAGATCATCACCGGACTACGCTCTGCTACCGGTGGGCAAGTGATGCTGCATGGTCAGGATGTCACCAAATCGGCTCCCGCCGCGCTGATGGAACAGGGAATGTCGTATATTCCGGAAGAACGCATGAGAGATGGGGCAGTCAAGGAATTTGCCGTCTCTGACAATCTTATTCTACGCCAGCATCACCTGCTGCCATACTCGCGAAACGGGTTCTGGATTTTCCTAAGATCACCACAATCGCAGCAGACTGTGTCCGGGATTTCGACGTGAGAACCCCATCTACGGAAACGCCGGCGCGTAACCTCTCCGGTGGCAACATGCAGAAGTTGATACTGGCGCGGGAACTTTCCCGAAACCCGTCGGTGCTAGTGGCGGCGCAGCCGACCAGAGGGGTTGATATTGGTGCAAGCGAATACATTCACAAGCGGCTGCTAGATTCACGGAAGAGTGGCACGGCTACGCTGCTGATTTCCGGAGATTTGGACGAAATTATGGCGCTCTCGGAACGCATTGCAGGAATGTACGAAGGAAAAACAATGAGCATTGTGCCGCGCCAGGAGGCTACACCTGAGAAGCTAGGGCTGCTGATGGCGGGCGTTGAGGATGGACTCTCATAGATCGGGTTAGGAGGACAGAGCATGGAATTCTTGTTTAATGGCCAGCCGGTCAACTACAACGGCGACCCGGAACTTCCATTGCTAACGTATCTTCGTGTGCAATGCGGTATTGTTTCGGCAAAAAATGGATGCTCTCCTCAGGCGGCCTGCGGCTCTTGTACAGTGCAATTGAACGAAAAAGCTGTACTTGCTTGCGTCATTCCTATGAAGAAAGTGGCCGCTGGACGAGTTACTACCATCGAAGGTTTGGGTGAATACCGGCAGCGCGTGTTCGCGAACGCGTTTGTGAATGCGGGCGGAGTGCAGTGCGGGTTCTGCATTCCCGGTTTTGTGATGCAGGCAAATGCTCTTATTGGTCGAAATGCTGATCCGAGCCGGTCTGAGATCACCAAAGCGTTGACCCCGAATCTGTGTCGTTGTACTGGGTACAAGAAGATTGTGGATGCAGTTAAATCTGCGGCAAAGGCAATAAGGGAAGAAGCCGAGATTCCCATAAAGGAAACTGTCGGCCATATCGGGATGGCGCACCCAAAATATGCGGCTGCCGATTTGGTTTTGGGGAAACATGAGTACACTGATGACATTCACGTTGATGGATTGCTGCACGGAGCGTTGAAGTTCAGTGACCATCCGCGGGCACGCGTGCTACGGATTGATGCCAGCGCGGCTCGGGCCCTACCCGGTGTGTTGCGCGTTCTCACTGCAGAAGATGTGCCAGGAGAGCGCATGCTCGGCCTGATTCGAAAAGACTGGCCGCTGATGATCGCCGAGGGAGAAACCACGCGTTACATAGGCGATGTGCTTGCCGGAGTGATCGCCGAAAGCAATAGAACCGCGCGTGCGGCGGTGGGGTTGGTCGAGGTGGATTACGAGGTACTCCCCGCTGTCACTGACCCGTACCGGGCGATGCAGTCGGATTGCGATTCGGTTCATCCTGGCAGCGATGGAAATGTGCTCGGAGTGTCTAGAACCGGCCGCGGCGACATGGCTGCTGCTGAAAAAGATTCGACCTACATTAGTCAGGGCACTTTCCAGACTCAGCGCATCGAACACGGCTTCATGGAGCCCGAGTGTGCTGTGGCCTACCCCGACGAGAAGGGTGTGGGAATCTTTTCGCAGGGGCAGGGCGTCTACGAGGATCGCAGTCAAATCGCTGCTCTGCTAGCATTGCCGGAGAAGCGCGTGCGCGTGGTTTTGGTACCCAATGGTGGCGGGTTCGGTGGCAAGGAGGACCTTTCCGTGCAGGGTCACGCAGCCCTCATGGCACACACTATGCGCGCACCTGTGAAGGTGGGATTGAATCGTGTTGAGAGCATAAATATGCACCCGAAACGGCATCCAGTGTGGATGGATTATAGCGTCGGGTGTGATTCGATGGGAAAGCTTACTTTCGTCAAGGCCAAGTTTGTTGGAGATACTGGAGCGTATGCATCGGTGGGCATGAAAGTGATGGAGCGCTGTGCCGGTCATGCTACCGGGGCGTATCACGTGCCTGTGGTGGACGTAGAAAGCACGGCAGTGTACACGAACAACATTCCATCCGGCGCAATGCGCGGTTTCGGCGTCAACCAGGCGACCTTCGGGCTAGAATCCTGCATCGATGATTTGTGTGATCAGGGTGGCTTCGACTGTTGGCAATTCCGCTACGACAACGCGCTTACTGAAGGCGGGATGACTGCGACCGGGCAGGTGATTGAAGGAGGGGCTGGGGTGCGTGAGACACTAAGGGCTGTGCGGGATGAGTACATGCTGAACGATTGTGTCGGCCTGGCATGCGGCATTAAGAACACGGGTATCGGGAATGGCATGCCGGAGCTGTCTCGAGTACGAGTGACAATCGCAGCCCCCGACCGGGTGATTATTGATCATGGGTGGACAGAGATGGGACAGGGTGTCAATACCATGGCGCTGCAGGCGCTCTGTCATGAGACCGGAATTGATCCGGACGTTGTTGAAGTGCGCGTTGATACGGTATCCGAGCAGTACGCTGGCATGACCACGGCATCGCGGGCGACCTCGTTAATGTGCAATGCCATCATTGACGCCACGCGCGCCCTAAAGCGAGACCTTGCATCCCATCCGCTTTCGGGACTGGTGGGCAGGGAATACCAAGGGGAATGGAAGGTGGATTGGACCTCGGAGCCTGGCGATCAGAATGAAAGCACGGTGACGCACTACTCATATAGCTATGCCACGCAGTTGGTGGTGCTCGATGAGCGGGGGCAGCTAAAAAAAGTAGTGGCAGCCCACGATGCAGGCAAGGTCTTCAACCCGACCCTGTTTGAAGGGCAGCTGGAGGGCGCTGTCCACATGGGTCTTGGCTATGCGATCAGCGAGGATCTACCGATGGCAAATGGGCGGCCCAAAAGCACCCGATTGCGGAAATGTGGAATCTTGCGCGCGAAGGAAATGCCTGAGGTTGAGATAATCGCCGTGGAAGTGCCTGACCCTCACGGGCCCTACGGTGCAAAAGGAGTTGGCGAGATCGGGCTTGTGCCGACTGCCGCCGCAGTGGCGAATGCACTCTTTCAATATGACGGGGTGCGCCGGAACGCGCTGCCGATGCAGATCCCTAGGAAACACTCTCGGCCTGCGCGCGCCGTGGACGCTGAGCTTTAATCCCTCTATGACGCAATTCCAATTCCGATGCTCCGTTTGTGCTGCCACAAGTCGGGATGATATTGGTGCCTACGTATGCGCGCGGGATGGTGGAAACTTGGATGTAGTTCTGGATTATGAGGCCCTTCGCGCTGCACATTCCCCGAAGAGCATCAGTTCGGATCCGGACGGTTCCATCTGGCGCTATCAACCGCTTCTGCCGGTGGGTACGCCTCCGGAGAGTACCGGGACACTGCGCACGGTTGGCGACACGCCGTATTTCCGGTCGCAACG
>DASCOB010000087.1:0-10480 GCA_036011785.1 Anaerolineales bacterium
TGCCAGGCGATAACGTGAACATGGACGTGGAGCTGATAACGCCCGTTGCGCTGGAGAAAGGCTCTAAATTCGCCATCCGCGAGGGCGGCCTAACCGTTGGCGCCGGCGTCATTACCGAAATCACAGAGTAGAGCATGGCAAGCCAGAAGATTCGCATACGCCTGCGGGCGTACGATCACCGCGTACTTGATCAATCGGCACGACGCATCGTTTCGACTGCGGAAAGGACCGGCGCGCGAGTCGTGGGTCCGGTTCCGCTGCCGACGAGACTGGAGCGGTTCACGGTGCAGCGCAGCACCTTTATTGACAAAGATTCTCAAGAACATTTTGAGATCCGCACGCACAAACGTCTTATTGATGTGATTGAGCCTGACTCGAACACAATTGACACCTTAATGCGGCTTAATCTTCCGGCCGGTGTTGATATTGAGATAAAGATATAGGTAGCGTGCAGCCGTGATGAAGGGTTTGATTGGCAGGAAGCTAGGAATGACGCAGGTGTTTGCCGTGGATGGCTCTGCCATTGCGGTGACCCTGATTGAATCCGGACCGTGTTATGTCACCCAGGTCAAAACGCGTGATAAGGACGGCTATTGCGGCGTGCAGCTCGGTTTCGAGGAAACTAGTGCGCGGCGAATCAGTGGTGGGAGACGTGGGCATCTGCGCCGCAACCAATTGCCGGGGCTGCGTATTTTGCGCGAGTTCCGTGTGCGGGGAGAAGTGGAGTTTGAGGAGGGACAGAAGGTGACCGCGGACGTTTTTGCAACAGGTGATCGCGTTGACGTTGTGGGCATGAGCAAAGGCAAGGGTTTCCAAGGCGGCATGAAGCGACACGGCTTCGGTGGCGGCCCGCAGACCCACGGCCAGTCTGACCGGCAGCGTTCGCCCGGTTCAATCGGAGCCACATCCACGCCGGGGCGGGTGCTCAAAGGTACGCGCATGGCCGGCAGGATGGGCGGTGGTCGCGTGACAGCGCAGAACCTGAAAGTGGCGCTTGTGGACGCAGATCGCAATCTGATTGGCGTTCGTGGTGCCGTTCCGGGTCCGAAAGGTGGGATCGTGCTCATACGCGCGGTGCGGAAGCAATGAGGCATTCACTTTGGGATGCGGTCGCAACAGTGTTGTGCATTGACAGAGAGAGATGCCGTGAAAGTTGACGTGAGAAACCGGGATGGCGAGAAGGTCGACACAGTCGAGCTTCCGGCTGATATTTTCGAAGTAGCCGTGAATTCGGGCTTGATGCATCAAGCCCTTGTGAGGCAAATGGCGAACGCGCGCCAAGGTACGCGAAAGACCAAGACGCGCTCTGAGAAACGGGGTGGCGGCGCGAAACCGTGGCGGCAGAAGGGTACCGGACGGGCGCGGCATGGCTCCCGTCGCTCGCCCATATGGGTTGGCGGTGGCAAGGCGCACGGGCCCGTGGTGCGCGGTCATGGGAAGCGAATGCCGCGACAGATGCGAAAGGCGGCGCTGCGGTGTGCGCTTTCTGCGAAAGCAGCGGTGGCCCAAATAGTGGTTGTGGATGAACTGGAACTAAAGGTACCGAAGACCCAGAGAATGGCTGCTGTGCTGGCAGCGCTGGTGCCGGACGCCGGCAGCTCTCTGCTGGTGCTGGCCGAGGGAAACGAGGCGGTGGAAAAATCCGTGCGCAATCTCTCCACGGCGAGCACTCTGCGCGCGGAATATCTGAACATTCGTGATTTGATGGGGCATGATGCCATCGTACTGCCGCTGGCATCTCTGCAGGTGATCCGTTCGCATCTGGGGCGGGAGGTGTAGCATGGCACTGACGGTGTTTGACGTATTGCGCTGTCCGCTGGTAACTGAGAAATCCAGTTTCCAGAATGACAAACTGGGGCAATATGTTTTCGAAGTGGCGGCCGACGCTACAAAAACGCAGATAAAAGAGGCGGTGGAGACCTTGTTTGAGGTCAATGTTGCTCGCGTGAACACGCTGGTTATGCCGGCGAAGCGCGCTCGCAAACAGCGCCGAATGACTACGCGCTCCTCTCAATATAAGAAAGCACTGGTCAAGCTAGCATCGGGGGAGACTATAGAGATGTTCGAGGGCGTGAAGTAATGGCGGTAAAGAAGTTCAAACCGACTTCGCCGGGCCGGCGAGGGATGACCGGTCATGCGTTCGAGGAGGTCACGCGGTCGCGGCCAGAGCCGGGGCTGGTTAGTAATTTGCGCAAAAGAGGTGGCCGCAATTCTCAAGGGAGAATCACGGTTCGGCATCGTGGTGGCGGGCATCGCCGGCGCTATCGGGCTGTTGATTTCAAACGGGACAAGCTGGATGTGCCCGCGCGGGTGGTGAGCGTGGAATATGATCCCAACAGGAGTGCTCGCATCGCGCTTCTGCATTACGCTGATGGAGAAAAGCGTTACATTCTGGCGCCGATTGGCTTGCGAATTGGTGACGAGGTGAAGGCAGCGGCGCGCGCCGAGATTAGACCAGGCAACTGTATGCCGCTGGCGCGAATGCCGCTCGGCACGTTGATACATAACTTGGAATTGCAGTCGGGTAAAGGTGGCCAGATCGTGCGGGCGGCGGGCTCTTCAGCGCAGTTATTGGCCAAAGAAGGCGCGTATGCGCAGGTGCGGCTGCCCTCCGGAGAAGTGCGGCTTATCCGCCAGAATTGCATGGCCACGATTGGCGAGGTAGGGAACATTGAACACCAGAACATCAAATTGGGGAAAGCTGGTCGTAAGCGCCATCGTGGAATCAGGCCAACTGTGCGCGGCTCGGCAATGTCCCCGCGCGACCATCCCCATGGCGGGGGCGAGGGCCGTCAGGGCGTCGGCATGCCCGGCCCGAAAACGCCCTGGGGAAAACCGGCTCGCGGTGTGCGCACGCGCCGGAACAAAGTGTCACGCAAATTCATTCTGAAGCGGCGCGGAAAGGCGCGCCGAGGCTAGGGGAGAGTTCGATGTCACGTTCACTGAAGAAGGGCCCTTTTGTTGAGGAGAAGCTGCTGCGGCGAATAGAGACAATGAACGAGGCCGGTGATAAGACTGTGGTGCGGACGTGGAGCCGGGCGAGTACAATCTTCCCCCAGATGGTCGGGCACACAATTGCAGTGCACGATGGCCGCAGACATGTTCCCATTTATATCACGGAGAATATGGTCGGCCACAAGCTGGGCGAATTCGCGCTGACGCGCACATTCCGTGGCCATCTGCCGCGGTCAATGGTGCGTTCAGGGGGCGATTGAGGTAGGTATGCAAGACGAACAATTTTCCGTTGCGATCGCAAAACGATTGCCGGGGTCCGCGCAAAAAGCGCGGCTAGTGGCAGACTTGGTACGTGGCGAGTTAGTGTCTGACGCGCTCACGCGGTTGCGATTTATGCCGAATGCAGCTGCCGGCACCATTACCAAGGTGTTAGAATCGGCTGTTGCTGGGGCGGAGACGAACCTCGGGTGGGTAGGGGAGGACCTGTTCATCCATTCAATTATGGTGGATGAAGGTCCCAGTCGGCGCTGGCGTAGGTTCGGAGCGCGTGGTCGCTTCAAGCCGATAAAGAGGCGCACGGCGCACATCAAGGTCGCTCTTGGCCAGATTGAGGATTAGCGAGGGAAGGGCTGCATAAATGGGTCGAAAAGTTCACCCGATTGGTTTCCGGCTGAAGGTGGTAAAAGAATGGGAGGGCCGCTGGTTCGCCACCGGCAGGCAGTACAGGGAGCAATTACGACAAGACATCGCTATCCGCAAACTGATTACCGATGGTAGGCGACGCGCTGCTATCTCCCGGGTGGAGATTGAGCGCTTCCCAAATCAGGTGCATGTCGTGATTTTCTCCGGGAAGCCGGGAATCGTGATTGGTCGCAAAGGCGTGCAGGTGAAGGAGATTCGTGCCGGTCTCGAGGCGCTGTGTGGTACTGCCGTGAAAATCGATGTCGAGGAAATCACCCATCCGGACCTGGAAGCGAAACTGGTTGCCGACAATGTGGCCAATCAGCTTGAACGGCGCATCAGTTACAGCCGGGCGATGAAGAGAGCGGTCGGCCAGGCAATGCGTCAGGGCGCACAGGGCATAAAAATCATGGTAGCCGGGCGGCTGGGTGGCATAGAAATGTCGCGACGCAATTGGATGCGGGATGGGCGCGTGCCGCTGCAGACGCTACGGGCAGATATTGATTACGGGCTCTCGGAGGCCAACACGACCTACGGTAAGATTGGGGTGAAAGTCTGGGTTTATCGAGGGGAAGTGCTGCCCGACCAGACGGGTGACACCGCCGACGTGTACGTGAGTGCGTAGGTAAGGACGGAGGAAGCCTGATATCATGCTGATGCCGAAGCGCGTCAAGTACCGCAAGCAGATGCGCGGCCGTATGCGAGGCAAGGACTCTCGTGGTTCTGCAATCCATTTTGGGGAATATGGCCTGCAGGCAATGGAACCCGGATGGCTGACCCAGAGGCAGATTGAGGCCGCCAGGCGAGCGATAGTGCGGGCGCTGAAACGGCGCGGCAAAGTATGGATTCGCGTCTTTCCCGACAAGCCTGTGACTGTACGCGCGGCTGAAACACGGATGGGCAAAGGCAAGGGTTCTGTAGACCACTGGGTAGCGGTGGTGCGGCCGGGGAAAATCCTCTTCGAGCTGGCCGGCGCGCCCGAGGACGTGGCGCGGGAAGCGTTGCGGCTGGCGGGTCACAAGTTGCCCATAAAAGTCCAGGTTCGGATTGGGCGCAGGACTGACATCGGTGGAGGGGATGCATAGGTCATGCAAGCCGCAGAAATCAGGACATTTTCGCCTGCTGAGCTGCA
The DNA here is from genome assembly GCA_036011785.1 of Anaerolineales bacterium. Classification (GTDB taxonomy): domain Bacteria; phylum Chloroflexota; class Anaerolineae; order Anaerolineales; family UBA11657; genus CAJWGI01. The sequence continues at coordinate 4,769 of DASCOB010000087.1, forward strand.
AAGCCGTATTGATGACACGCGCGAGGCGTTGTTTAAGCTCCGTTTTCAGACCGCGTTCGGGCAGGCGACCGATACTTCGCAGTTTCGCAAAACTCGGCGTGATCTCGCGCGCATGTTGACAGTGCAACGCGAGCAGGTGTTGGCCGATGCTGCTGCCGCGCAGGCAACCGAGAGGTAATTATGGCTAATCGTAGGCGTCGCCTGACCGGCGTGGTGGCAAGGGACGAGATGGATAAAACGGTGGTGGTGGAAGTCACCCGAACTACCATCCATCCGCTCTATAGCAAGGTGATGCGTGTGGCTTCGCGTTACATGGCGCATGATGAGCATAACCAGGCTAGGGTTGGCGACAAGGTCGCCATTGTAGAATCACGGCCGGTGAGCAAGCGTAAACGCTGGACGTTGGAAACAGTGTTGGTCAGCGCGTCAGGTTCGCCGGTGAGCGTGGCGGTAGAAAGGGCGTCATGATTCAACAAGAGTCACGCCTTAAGGTGGCTGACAACTCCGGCGCGCGAGAGTTGCAGGTTATTCGGGTGCTGGGTGGAACCCGGCGCAGGTACGCGGGTGTGGGTGACACTGTGGTTGCATCCATTAAATCTGCCACCCCGAACAGTGGCGCGAAAAAGAGCGAGGTGGTGCGCGCTGTGGTGGTGCGAACGGCCAAAGAGTTCCGGCGCCGGGACGGCTCGCAAATCCGCTTTGATGACAATGCCGCTGTGCTGCTGGATGGGGAGACGCACAACCCGAGGGGCACCCGAATTTTCGGGCCGGTGGCGCGGGAGCTGCGTGCTCGTGGGTACCTGAAGATTCTCTCGTTGGCGCTGGAGGTGCTTTAGACGGTCCGTGGGAGCGAACATTGTGAAGATTCGTAAAGGCGACACAGTTGAAGTTGTCGCGGGCAACGATGCCGGCAAGCGTGCCGAAGTGCTGCGCCTGATTCCGGGTAGGCGTCGCGTTGTTGTGGAAGGCGCTAACGTGCGCAAGAAACACCAGAAACAGCAGCAGACGGGCGGGCAGCGACCCTTGTCAGCCGGGATTATTGAATTCGAGGCGCCGATGCACGTATCTAATGTGATGCTGGTATGCCCGAAGTGTGATGCTTCTGTGCGTGTCGGCTGGCGCCGGGCCGGAGACAAAAAACGGCGCGTATGCAAGAAATGCGGCGAAACTGTTGATAAATGAACTTTGTGCGTATAGTGTTAAGTTAACAATGCCTGATTTGAAAATTTGGTTCCGGGACGAGGTTGTACCGACGTTGGTGAAAGAGTTTGGTTTCACCACCCTGATGCAGGCGCCGTGTGTTACCAAAGTGGTGCTGAATGTGGGTCTCGGCGAGGCGGTTGATAATGGGAAGGCTCTCGATGCTGCTGTGAGGGATCTGGCCACGGTCACGGGGCAGCAACCTGTGATCACGCGCGCTCGAAAAAGCATCGCCAATTATAAGCTCCGCGCGGGTCACGCAATTGGAGCCAAGGTCACACTTCGCGGGGAGCGCATGTGGGCATTCCTTGATCGATTGATGCACATTACTCTGCCTCGTGTGCGCGATTTTCGCGGGCTGCCGCCCACCGGGTTCGATGGGCGCGGAAATTTTACACTGGGGATGCGAGACCAGCTCGCTTTTCCGGAAATTGATTATGACAAAATAGACAGGTTGCGGGGAATGGAGATTACTCTTGTGACCACTGCGCCAGACGACGAACAAGGGCTTATGCTGTTGACGTTGCTGGGGATGCCCTTCCGGCAAAAGGTGAACTGATTATGGCCAAGAAATCCATCATCACGCGCGAAACGCGGCGAAAATACCCCACGCGGGTGCGCAATCGCTGCGGCTGCTGCGGCAGGCCACGAGGATATATGCGTCGGTTCGGTTTGTGTCGCATCTGCTTTCGGGAGTTTGCGCTGAAGGGCCACATACCTGGCGTGGTGAAATCATCCTGGTGAGCTGCGGGAACTTATTATGAGCATGAGCGATCCTGTTGGAGACATGTTGAATCGCATCCGGACTGCGGTCATCGCGGGGCATTTGTCAGCAAGCGTGCCCAATTCCAAATTGAAGACGGCAATCGCACGCATTCTACAGGATGAGGGTTATATCGAGAGTTTTGATGTTGTTGAAGATGGAGGCGCTCACAGTACGTTGGAATTAAGCATTCGATATGTTGGCGAGCGGCGTAAACGCCGTCCGATTATCAGCGGTATAAAACGGGTCAGCAAGCCGGGCAGGCGGGTGTACGCCGCTAGACGTAAGACCCCGAGGGTGCTTTCGGGGTTGGGAATCTCGATAATGTCGACCTCGAAGGGTGTGATGACCGGCCGCCGTGCCCGCAGGCTTGGTGTGGGTGGCGAGGTGCTCTGCCACGTCTGGTAGCGCTAGGAAAACGCAATGTCACGTGTTGGGCGAAAACCTATCCCCATTCCACCAAAGGTGGCTGTGCACATAGAGGGCGCGGATGTGCGCGTTAGTGGGCCCAAAGGAGAGCTGCGACGACAGTTCCGAATGGAAATTGGCATCCGCATGGAGGACGATGTGGTGCTGGTGGAGCGTTCCTCTGAAGAGCCCAAAATCCGGTCATTACACGGAACCACGCGAACACTCATAAGCAACATGGTAGTTGGAGTGAGCGATGGATGGGAGAAGCTATTGCGAATTGAAGGGGTCGGCTACCGCGCTGCGCTGCAAGGGCGTGACCTAGTGTTGAGCTTGGGTTTTTCCCACCCGGTGACGGTTGTCCCGCCCAAAGGCATTGAGTTTGAAGTCGATGATAAAGTGCGCAGTGTGACCGTAAAAGGAATTGATAAAGAGTTAGTGGGACAGGTGGCAGCCGATGTGCGGCGGTGGCGTCCGCCTGAGCCCTATAAAGGCAAAGGCATTCGCTATCAGGATGAGATTGTCCGTCGCAAAGCCGGGAAAGCCGCAAAGGTCGAGCTGTAATGACGCCGAAGACGCGCACGGAGGCGCGCAAATGGCGACATCGGCGTGTGCGCCGTAAAGTGCACGGTACTGAAAAATGCCCGCGTCTGAATGTGTTTCGCAGCTCAATCCACATTCGGGCTCAACTGATTGATGATGAGCATGGTCAGACGCTCGCGCAAGCCTCGACGCTTGAGGCGGAGGTCGCCGCGCAGGCCGGCGATGGCGGGCAGATAGAGAAGGCTCGAGCGGTCGGCGCTGTCGTGGCCGGGCGGGCCCAGGAAAAAGGCATTCGCCAGGTGGTTTTTGACCGTGGCGGACACAGATATCATGGCCGGGTCAAAGCCCTGGCGGAAGCGGCCCGTGCAGGCGGGCTGGAGTTTTAGGAGAACGACATGGTGCGACGTGGTGGGTCCCGCGGTCATCGTGATGACGACCGAGACGAACTGGATGAGCGCGTGGTGGATATCAACCGGGTTGCCAAGGTTATTAAGGGCGGCCGGCGATTTGGTTTCCGCACAGTGATGGTAGTGGGAGACAACCGCGGCAGCGTCGGCGTGGGCGTTGGGCGCGCCCAGAATGTGCCTGATGCGCTGCGAAAAGCCAGCGAGAGGGCTCGCAACAGCATGCGTAAGATTCCCATGATCGGTACCACCGTGCCACATGAAAACGTGGGCAAAATCGGTGGCGCCAGAGTTTTCCTGAAACCGGCGTCGCCTGGTACGGGCGTTATCGCTGGCGGGGGGGTGCGGGCAGTTTTGGAGTGCGCGGGCGTAAAAGATGTATTGACCAAATCGCAGGGTAGCGCAAATGTTCTTAATGTCGTACAGGCCACTTTTGCGGGATTGTGTGAGATGAAGGAGCCGGCTGAAGAGGCGCGGCGTAGGGGCAAGAAGTTGGAGGAAGTGCAGCCGTTCTGGGCGAGGAGGGCGAATGGCCAGGAAAGCTAAGAAGAAGACTGTGCAAATTACGCTGGTGCGCAGCTCGCTGGGGACCAGTGGGCGTCACCGGGGTACTGTGCGCGCGCTTGGGCTGCGGCGGCCGCGACACACGGTTCAGCACGTTGACACTCCTCAATTGCGCGGGATGCTGGCAAAAGTGGCGCACCTAGTGGAAATAGAGGAAGGACTCTGAGTTGCGTCGGAGCATACCTTCACCGTGAAACTTCACGAAATTAAACCTGTGGATGGTTCCCGGCGTTCTCGAAAGCGCGTGGGTCGGGGCATTGCGGCCGGGCAAGGTAAAACGGCCGGGCGCGGTACAAAAGGTGCGGGCGCGCGTTCCGGATCCGGCGGGCGTTTGTATCGGGAGGGTGGAAACCTTCCCTTTGTGCGCAAACTTCCCTTTAAGCGCGGTTTCACGAATTTGCGCCGGCTGGTCTATGTGGAAGTGAATGTGGATGATATCGAAGCGCGATTTGACGCAGGTGCAGAAGTTAATCCTGAGACATTGTCTCAGGCGGGTTTTATGAAAGATGCACGCGATGGGCCAGTGGTTGTGCTTGGTCGGGGCGAGCTCACTAAGGCGGTGAATGTGCGGGCCCACAGGTTCTCGAAAGGCGCGCTGGAGAAGATTAATGCCGCCGGCGGTTCTGCCGGAGTGTTGGAGGCGGGGTCCAATGAATGACATTGAAGGGCTGACCGTGCGATGAAGGGAGCTGCGCTGCGTCGTCTGTGGGCGGCGCATGATCTACGCAATCGGCTGCTTATAACGGTTGCGCTGCTAGTGCTCTACCGGTTGGCTGCGCATGTGCCGGTGCCGGGAGTGGATCGCGCCGCCATCGCGCAGATCTTGCGGTCGTCTACCGGGACAGGCAACCTACTCAACTTGTTTGATTTGCTTTCTGGCGGGACTGTCTCCAATTTTTCGGTGCTGGCGATGGGCGTGTACCCGTACATCACCGCCCAGATTATTCTGCAGCTGATGGTACCGATTGTTCCCGCGCTCAAACAGCGCATGGAAGATGACCCGCGCGAGGGACGCCAGTTCATCGAACGCTGGACTTATTACTTGGCCATTCCGATGGCTTCGCTTAATGCAATTGGGCAGATTCGACTCTTCCAGGCATCGGGATTGCCGGTGCTGCCGCATTTTGGTTTCTCTGGAGCGAACCTTCTGCCGACCATCACTACCCTGATTACCATGACTGGTGGCACCATGTTTGCCATCTGGTTGGGGGAATTAATCTCTGAATACGGAATTCGTAATCAAGGGCTTTCACTGATTATTTTTAGCGGCATCGTCAGCCGTCTACCGAACAGCGTCGGTCAGTTGTGGTCGGATGAACAGACGCGCTATGCGGGCCTAGCATTGTTCCTTGTGCTGGTGGCCATCACCGTGTTCGCCATCGTGGTGGTGACGCAGGGCCGGCGCAATGTGCCGGTGATGTATCCGAGCCGACGCATCGGGCGCAGACAATCGATGCCGGTGCGGGGGTCTTTGCCACTTCTGGTAAATATGGCGGGCATGATACCGATTATTTTCGCCAGTGCCATCTTGAGTTTTCCGGCCATCCTGGCGCAGTTCTTTACGAGCAGCCAGACGCAGTGGGTGCGCAATATCGCGCTTGGCATGCATGACCTCTTTGCAAACCAGCAAAACTGGGGCTACATCACTATTTACTTTGTAATGGTGGTGCTTTTTGCATTCTTTTACACCGACGTGCTCTTCCTGCAGCAAAATTACGGTGAGAACTTGAAGCGCGTTGGTGCGCAAGTGCCGGGCGTGACCAAAGGCGCGCCCACGCAGCGCTATCTAAACAAAGTGCTCAGGCGTATCACCTTGCCCGGCGCGACGCT
>DASCOB010000088.1:0-13384 GCA_036011785.1 Anaerolineales bacterium
TACGCTATCGCTTCTGGCTCTTATTAGCAGTGACTCTGACAATAGCGTCCACATTACCGGAACAATACTCAACAAGATTTCCTTGTACAAACCAGGGCTAGGGCGGACAAGTTCCGTTGTGGGAATCTCACCCACACGCCAACCCTGTTTCAGCGCCTGAATCGACAGCCGATAGCAGATATCTAACTTCTTTCCTGACAGTTTCAGTGACACGAGCTTGGATCGTTTTACGGCGCGGTATTGGGTCAAGCAATCAGTGAAATTTCCATAGAAAAACATATTCGCTAACAGGTTGAAAACCCGGTTGCCGATGCTACGATACCGGCCAGCCTGCTTGGAACTACTAAAGCGACCTCCGCCCACCATAAAACGAGATGCAATGACCATATCATTCCCGCGTTCGAGCATCAGCAGCAAACGCCCTATGTCTCGTGGGTTGTGGCCCTCGTCGGCATTGAAGAACACAAGGTTTTCCTCTTCAATCTCGACCTGGGTATTAGCCACCTGGTAGACGATATCGAACTTGTCCTGACGCCATGTTTGTATATCATTCTCGTTCAACCACACTATCGTCTCCTGCTCCAAACCAGTGTCAACAACGATTACCCTCGCAAAAAGCTCCCTAGGGACCTCTTGGATCACTCGTTCCATTACTGCTCTGCCGCTACTAGATATAATGAACAGGCAAGCCTCATCGCTCACCCTCATCGGCCGGCGTCGAAAGAAGCGCTCGAAAAGCTCCACTATGTAGTCAAGATCAATATCGGTCAGGTCCTGATGACATCCAACGTACAAGCCATTATTGTTTATCCACTTTGCGACCGGATAATCCATCTCGCGCCAACCCAGTAGGCGTTCGTAAACGGGTTGGTTGGTCAGTGGAAGCATGTCCCGCGTTTCCACTCCGTTGCGCTCAAGAAAATTGGCTAATTCGGTTTTTGGCTCCTCTCGCAGGACAATTGGGAACATCATAAAAGAATGTGTGCTACCAGGACGCACTTTAGGGAGCTGCAGCTGAGCTTCCCAATGAGCCAGCTTTTGCGACAACGCCTCAGCATTCGCGCGTCGGGCTGCAATCATATGGTGCCAACCCTCCAGCTGTCCAAGCCCTAACGCAGCCTCCATTTCCGTGACGCGAAAGCTGTGCCCAACACTGGTGAATTTGAAACGCTTTGCGACAATCAAACGCAGTTGCTCATCAGATACGTCGTCGTCATCATCGATGCTGACGTAAATAGAATCTCGGCCATGGTTCACGAGAGACCGCATGTGGATCGCATACTCCGGATCATTGGCAATACTGAGGCCACCGACCCCCGTGTTCAGAAGATGTGCAACATAGGTCGAAAAGCAACCAATGTCTCCCAGGCTGCCCACCATTCGGCCACCATATGAAACGAATGCCGTTTGGGCAGAATCCTCGATAACCTTCAGCCTGGCTCGTGAAGCGACATTGAGAATTGGGTCCATATCTGCAGGATGGCCAAACAAATGGACTGGTATGATTGCGCGGGTCCGTGGGGACATTTTTTCTGCAAGCAACTCAGGGTTCAACTCGTAGTAATCCGGTTCCACATCAACCAGCACTGGATTCATCCTGTTGTGAAGCACAATGTTCGCCGTGGCCACAAAGGTCACGGCAGGCACTATGACCTCATCACCATCTTCCCATCCATGCAGTTCTTTAAGCGTCTGCAAGGCAATCTGCAGTGCACTAGTGCCGCTATTACTTATCACTCCAAAGCGACAATTGTGTGCATTGGCAAATTCAGCCTCAAAACGTTGTGACATCGGCCCATAGGACAGACGGTTGTTGTCCAGAGCTTCTAGAACCAACTGTTTTTCTCGAGGGCCAATGTTTAAGGTTCCAACAGTGACAACTTGTGGGGGCTGCTCATCTATAGCACGGTTAGACAAGAGCGTAAACCGCTCTTTTACCTGCTCATTCTTCTGGTTCACTATTCTTGCCCTGGCGATCCGCCTTTATTATCGATTGGCAATTCTAGCATGAGTCCACATCATTTGTCCCTAGAACAGCGGAACCGGCCAATTTCCGCATTTACGAATGTCGCAGTGAAAATCTGCGCATGGATGACAATCTCGTATGTTTGGTTCACTGGTTTAGGGCAGTCTGTGCCTAGGCACAGATACTCGTCCTTTGAAAAACAGAGAAGGTCCCGTTCAAACACATGCCAGTTCACTTCTAGAGAGAAATGGAGCAACGGATTGAAGCGAAGCAAATGGTGGATGTGACCCGGCAATCCTCCAGCCCAAAAAGGTTCAAGAAGCAGTGGCATTTCATTCGCATAACCACAGCCAGTCGGCTCGACTACCTAAAAAGAATATACCGCGTGGCAAATACTTTTGCTTAACTCTGCCCGTGTTGGCTCAATATCGTGGCGCACCGTATCATCGAAAGCTGGTAAGGAAGCTATCAGGTGTAGTCCGCTTGACTGGAACCCGACTAGATCATGTGACGGATGTTGGTTATTCTCACAAGCCCCAGAGCGGGTCACGACTACGATGTCTCGCCCCGATACCCTCGGTAACATAGGCTGTGTCGTCACTTGAGCCATCATCCATGACAACAATTTCAGAATCGCAGCCCAAGGTTTCAACGACCTAGAGCACATCTGGAAGGAAACGTGACAAGCTGCCAGCTGCGTTGCGTGCCGGAATCACTATTGAGAGTTCACACAATTGAACACTCAATTCGCGTGCCAGCCCCGACATCTCCACGCGGCAGTGGTTTCTAAAAAGAATAAATTCTGTGGCAAACACCCGCGCCCAACTCTGCCCGTGTTGGATCAATGTCGTGATCCCCCGTATAGTCAAAGGCTGGTACCTCCGCGAAGAGGCGCAGTCGCCTAGACAGAAACACGGCTATCTTATCTGTCGACGGTTGGTTGTCTTCACATGTTCCCTCGACCACTAGAATATCTCGTCCAGAGGCACTTTCTTGAATCTCAAATCCGTCCGATACAATCGGGAACGCATTGACCATGCCGCCGAAATGGAGATCCCATATGGCGCCTGAGTAGAAGATGCGTTCTGGACGGAGTCGCTGCACAAGCACGTACGCATCGTTATGGCCGGTTGTCCACTTGATTCTCGATTCAGCATGCCAGTATCCCCATCCCGCAACCAGCGCGCAAATTACTGCCACGCGGATCATCGCTGAGCGCCCCACGGGCCATCTAGTGGGCTGGAGAGAAAAGATTACGCGCTCGACCCTAATAAGAAGATAGCCTAACACAAGGGGTATGCCCGGAAGGAACCCCGCAACAAACTTGGCCATTTGAACACCTTTGAAGACTGTGGACAATTCCACAAAGCCGAAAGTTATCACTAATATGCTCAGTCCCCGAAGCACTGAACCGGACCGAGATCTCCACACCTGCAAAGCCAGTACACCGGTTCCAATTGCAACCGCAAACGCCATGATATTCCCTTCATTGTCCGAGAAGACGTGCAAGTATGCCAGTAGTGCTTGAGGGTCGAAACTGCTTCCGGTAGCTCGCAAAGACGGGAACCTAAAGATGGTTTCATACAACCCCCCCCACCACGAATCTGCGGGAACGCCACCAATTCTAACGACACGAACAACCACCTCTGGAGTAATAATTGAAAGTGCCATTCCAGTGATAAGGCATATAGGCCCGACCATCGCCTCTTTGAAATCACGATGCTCCATTAGGTTTGCGACTGCATGCCCAATTGCCCACAAGAGCAGCAAGGAGACCATACTCATAAAGATAGCGTGGACATATAAGCTAGCTCCGGCCAACATGCCAGAAAGTCCTAGGCAAATGGCCCTACGAGACGGGCTCCGGGCCCCCTCTTCATACAAAAGAGCCGCGGATAGAGTTAACAACATCGACGTCATGTGACCCTGAGACCAGCGCGAGAGGTGAATGTAAGTGAGAAGAGAAGCGGACAGAACCCCAGCATAAAGTCCAGCCGATCGCCCGAGAAATCGGCTTGTCAACCTGTACGTGACGGCCACTGTCAACGTTCCAGAAAAGGCGGACAGCAACGAAGCCACATACGTCCGATAGCCCATCACCAGATTCCCCATTGCTATCATAGTGACCCAAAGTGGTTTCATTATGCCCGGAAATCCCGACCCCGTTAGCATCTCTTTTGGCCAAATGATGTAATAGTGGTCATCGATAGAAACAGGGGCCTGATCGAAGATATTTGCGAACCGAAAATAAAACCCGACCATCACTATCCCCATGGCGAAAATTCTGTCCGCAGCAATGGGTCGCAATTGCGTCATGTTTGCACAGTGAGGTTTGAAAGGGCCGACAATCTTATCGGTTGAACTCATAGATCTCACCACAGCCTATATGGAAAAGATCAATTCCGGGCAGTGCACACATCTCGTACCATGCAGTCATAAGCCCTCACCACCACTGCGCGAGAATAGTGGTTCTCAATCCATTTTCTGCCAGCCGCGCCCAGTTCGGTCGCAGTCTCAGGGTCGACCCGCAGCGCGCGGATGGCTTCGGTCAGAGCAGGCCGCGACTCGGGCGTCACACAGGTTCCAGCGGCAGCTTCACACAGCAGCGCGGCGGTTTCTGTATCGGTCTCGGCGCAAGCCACCACGGCGCGGCCGGCAGCCATCGCGGTGTAAATCTTCGAGGGCACCGTATCGTACGAGAATCCCCGCAGCAGCGGGGCGACGCACACATCCGCCGCAGCATACATCTCATTGACCCTGAGAGGCGACTGAAAAGGCAGCATCCTGAAATTGGCCAACCCGGAGCGGGCGACCGCGCGTTCCAATCCGGCCCTGCCGGCGCCATCGCCGACCACGAGGAATTGAACCCGTTCGTCCGGCGAGAGGTCTGCGGCCACGTCAATCAGAATCTCAAGCCCCTGCGTCAGGCCGACGTTGCCGGCGTACAGCACCACGAACGCGCCATTCAGACCGTGCTCGCGCGAGAAATCGTTCTCCCTGCGCGTTGGGTGGATAAAGTCAACGTCCACGAAGTTGGGCGTGAAGTGCAGCTTGTCGCGCGGCACTCCCCTCTTCACGAGAGTATCCTGAAAACTACGCGCGATCATGGATATCGCCGCCGCCTGCCGATAGACGAAAGCCTCGAGCGCGTACACAAAGCGCACCAGCAGCGGGTTCCGAAACAGGCCCATGCGCACCGGCACGTCCGGCCAGAGCTCGCGCACGTCGTAGATGAACGCGCCCCCGCGCAGCCGCGACAGAAGGATGCCGCTCAACCCCAGTGTAATTGGTGGAGAGGTAACGAACACGACATCGGGCCGCTTAACAAGAAAAAGCCCCAGCCAGGTGGTCAGGAATTGAAACAACAGATAGTCAAACCCGCGCGCCCACACTTTGTGACGCTTCAGGGGCATGAACACGCGCAGCACGCGCACCCCGTACTCCCGCGATTCGGTGACGGGCCGCCACCAGCTGGCGGTGAACCTCGCGTCGGCACGTACCTGCGCGGAGGGATTGTAGTGCGGAACCGAAGTCAACACGGTGACTTCGTGCCCGGCGGCTTGCAGCCCCTGCGCGATGTCGGTCATCATGTTGGCCGTGGAGACCGTGTCCGGCCCGTAGACCAGCGTCAACATTAACACTCGCGCCATCAGTTCAGCGCTCGGTCAGGCGCTCCTCGAGCACGGCGCTCACTCTCTCTCTATCTTTTGCGGAGAAGTACCAGTCAATCGTGCGGCGCAGACCGTCCATGAAACGCACTTCCGGTTCCCATCCCAGCAGCTGCTTCCCGAGCGAGTTGTCGGCCACGCGGTTCATCGGGCCGGTCGGCATTTCGGGATGCAGCTCGATCTCCGCCTCGTGCCCGCTACAACGCATCACCTCGTGCACGGCATCAATTACGCGCGTGCGCTCCATCGTGCCAAGGTTAATCGCAGTGCCGTCATCAATCTTCTCGGCCGCAAGAATCGTCCCGGCCACGATGTCGTCCACATGCGTCCAGTTGCGGATTTGTTCTCCGTTACCCCAGACCACGTAAGGATTCTGGCCGATAAAGGCACGCGCAATCATAGCTATCACTGCATGGTTCTCGTGCCCGCGCTCCCCATAAACAGTGAAGTACCGGCAGCTGGCCGATTTCATGCCCCAGTCCCGGAAAAACGCCTGCAGAGTCAGCTCGCCCATCAACTTCGCCCAGCCATACATGTTGTCGGCGTCGCAAGGAGGGCCTACCAAGTCCTCTGTGAGATACAGGACCTGCCCCGGATCAGTCTGCAGGTGGTTGGGATAGACGCAACCCGAGGAGGCATAGACCACTTTTTCAATTCCGGCCTGGTGACAGGCGCGAAACAGCATGCCATCGAGAGCCAGATTGGTGGCGCAGGCCGCCTGATGCAGATCAACATAACCGCGCCCACCGTGGTCGGCCGCCAGATGGAAGACCAGCTGCACTCCCGCGGCCGCCTGCTGCGCGAAGCCGGGTTCGGTTAGGTCGGCCTGAATGAATTCGACCTTCCCCGAGTCCACGTGACCCTGGATGTTGGCCAGTCGGCCGCTGCTCAGATTATCGACCACGCGCACTCTCGCCCCACGCTCCACCAGTGCATCCGTCAGATGCGAGCCTATGAACGACGCGCCGCCAGTCACTAGTACTGTGCTATCTTGCCAGTTCACACGTTGACTCCTTGTTTAATCCTGTTTGGTGATAAGATAGTTGCCGATCGCCAATGCATCCATCCGCGTTCTCAAAAAGCACTCAATCGCCTCTCGCGGGTTGCACACTATCGGCTCATTCTCGTTGAATGAAGTGTTAAGCACAACCGGCACCCCGGTCTTACTCCCAAACTCATTGATTAGCGCCCAGTATCGCGGCGCGTGTTCCTTAGCCACCGTCTGCAGCCGCCCGCTTCCATCGACGTGCGTCACAGCCGGTATGTCCGCCCGCTTTTCCGGGCGCACATTGTACACCTTGACCATAAAGGGGTCAGGGTAGTCCTGTTCGAAGTACTCGCCGACCGTTTCCAGCAGTATCGACGGGGCAAAAGGGCGGAACTTCTCTCTATGTTTGATGCGCGCGTTAAGGACATCTTTCATGTCGGCGCGCCGCGGGTCGGCGAGGATACTGCGGTTTCCCAGGGCGCGCGGACCCCACTCCATGCGGCCCTGAAACCATCCCAGAACATCGCCCCTCGCTAGAACATCAGCTGCGCGCTCCACCAGGGTTTGCTGGTCAAGGGCCTCGTAAGACACACCGTGTTGCTTGAGCACCGTTTCAATGTGCCCGTTGGCGAACTGCGGCCCCGTATAAGCACCGTTCATCACATAAGCGCGCGACTGACCAAGAACATCATGGTAGATGAAATAGCACACCCCGAGCGCAGTTCCGGCGTCCCCTGCCGCAGGGTGGATGTAGATGTCTGAGAAATCTGTTTCCGGAAGCACCTTTCCGTTGAAAGCGCTATTGAGGGCCACTCCGCCCGCCATGCACAGCGCTTTCTGGCCGCTCTCGCGCTGCAACCTGCGCACCATTGCAAGCTCGGCCTCTTCCAACATAGCCTGCAATGAGGCCGCCACGTCCTGATGCCGTTTGGTGATTTCAGTCCCCGGCACACGTGGTTCTCCGAATTCCCTCACGAAACGCTCTGAAAAGAGAATCCCGAGTTTCGGCTCTGCGTCGTCCCACGACATGGTGACCCCTTCGGCATGGTGCACAAAGTAATCCAGGTCCAGTTCGAATGTGCCATCACGCTGCAAGCGCACAATCCCGCGCATCTGGTCAAGGAACACCGGTTCCCCGAATGGCGCCAGCCCCATCACCTTGCCCTCGTCACCGTATTTGGGGAAGCCGAGCCACTGTGTGACGGCACTATAGAAGATACCCAGCGAATGTGGGAAACTGATGCTGCCATCCACCTCCAGCCGCCTGCCCTTCCCCACTCCCCACATGGTGCTGACGAAGTCGCCCATGCCGTCAACCGACAGAATGGCAGCCTCATCAAATGGCGAGACGTAGAATGCGCTGGCCATGTGGGCGCGATGATGCTCCACGTTGTGGAAGTAAGCCTTAAGGGATGATGGCTCCACTTCCAAGCGCTTAGTGAAGACCGACTCGAGATCGCGCACCCTCAGGGAGTTGCTCAGCCGGTCACGCACGAAATGCAGGTTGGGGCGGCGCGCGAAAGTAAACAGAGCCTTCTTCATCAGGTTTGCGCTTGGGTTGCGCGAGATGCCGACGTGGTCAAGATCCTGCGGTGTTATGCCGGCCGCGCTCAGGCAATAACGGATGGCATGAGTGGGAAACCCCGCCCAGTATTTCACGCGCGTGAAGCGCTCCTCCTCGGCGGCTGCAATCAGTTGGCCGTCTCGAATGATGCAGGCAGAGGCGCCGCCATGGTAAGCGTTGATTCCCAGAATGTGCATCAGTCAGTTATTGCGGTTTGCCCGGCAGCGTTGAGGGGGGTGCGAGTCGATCAGGGTCAGGTTGGAGGCTATGACGAAAAGCGGGTGGCTCAGTTCCCGCCATTGTCCAGAGCATGGTACAGAGATTCCATCTGCATCACAGGTTCATCCCATGAAAATTCTCTAGCGACGTCGGCACACCTTTTGGTGAAGGTCTGATGCAACTCGCGTTCAACAAGCAGTTGGTTCATGGCGTCCGCCACCAGTGAGGCTTTGTGGTCAGTCACCAATCCCACCCTGTCCTGGATGAAAGGCGCAATCCCACAATCTTTGGTGACCACCACCGGTGTGCCGGCGGCCACAGCTTCGGCCGCCACGTTCCCAAAACTCTCGAAGACTGACGGCAAAACCACAACATCCGCATCTCCAAGCAAACCAATCTTCTGTTTGCCATAGATTGGGCCGGGAAACTGCACGCGCTCACGCAACCCGAGTTTCTCGACCAGCTGCAGCAATCCGGCCATGTATCCGTCACCCTCGTCCGGACCGGCCACCACGAGCCGGGCTTCCGCGAGGTTGAGCCGTGCAAACGCACGCAGCAACATGTCCAGACCTTTAACCGGGGCGAGACGCCCGAGGAAAAGCACAACCTTGCTTTTGGGGTCCAATCCCAGCGCCTTTCGCGCGGAGCCTTTTTCGGGCATATGCAGAAACTCAGACAAATCTACGCCGTTCCGGCGCAAGAGCAGCCGTTCCTCTGGCACCAGCCGACCATCTACCAATTGATCATGTTCTGATTGCGAAGTTACTATTACCCTGGATGCTTTCCGGAACATATGTTGACCAACGAGAAAGTGGTATAACCGTTTCTTAGAGATGCTACGAAGAATCGGCAGCGCCATTCCCAGTGGTTCCAGAACAAACGGGCGGCCAGCTAGAACGGCATGAAGAGCCGCTATCGGGCCAAGCAAATCGTAAACCCCGAACAGGTGCACCACGTCAAATTCCCGCATATGTCGGCGGCAAAACCGCCACGCGCTGGGATTAATAGTCACCGCCCGGTAACGTGCCACCGATGGTAGGTACACCACCACGACACCATTAGCCATCTCGCGCACCGGTCTGGCGTCTGCCACCTGTGGTACGGCGGTCAGCACGGTGACAGCATGGCCTTTCGAGGCCAGAGTCTCGGCAAGCGCTTTCAGCTTTACCACAGGACCGCCATATTGGCGAGATGGCATGTAATACTGGGAGACCAGCAATATGTGCTTTGCATCTCCGTGGGCGGTAGGCCGCAATGGCGCCACCATCGGGAAGGTTCGCGCACGCCCTTCCGGTTCCCGAATGAGCTGCTCATATAGTGCTTCCATCTCCTGAACCGGCCCGTCCCATGAGAGTTCTCTCGCTACTGCGGAGCACTTGCGCCGATAGTTCTCATGTAGGTTATCGTCGCTCAGAATCCGGTCTATCGCTTGGGAGACGGCAGTCTGCTCGGGCGGCACCACCAGCCCAGCCTTGTCACTTACGATTGGGGCGATGCCACAGCGGTTAGACACCACCACCGGCACCTTCGCCGCCACGGCTTCAGCCACAGCATTGCCAAAATTCTCACTCTGGGAGGGGAGCACAAACAAGTCCGCATCAGAAAAAGCCTCTAGTTTTTCATTACCATAAAGCGGTCCGGTGAACTCCACGCGCTCTTCGACTCCGAGGTTGATCCCCAGGTCCCGCAAATGCTGTACATAACCGTCATTGCTGCTCGGCCCCACCATCACCAACCGCCTGCGGGAGACGTCCAGATCGGCAAACGCGCGCAGCAACAGGTCGGGGTTCTTCTTGGGCGTCAACCGGCCCAGGTAGAGCACTACCTGTTCGTCACCAGAAATACCGAGCCGACGCCGCAACTTCCCCCGTGGAGGCATTTGCGTGAATTCAGCCAGATCAACCCCGTTTCGCCTTTCAACCAGCCGCGCGGCCGGGATGCCGGCCTGCATCAACTCGCTCCGCTCTAACGGAGAAGTGGCTATCAAGCGCGCTGCACCGCTCACCATGCGGCGACCAAGCAACCAGTGATACAACCTCTTCTTGGCGAAGCTCCGCAAAATGGGCACATACATCCCCATTGGCTCCAACAAGTATGGGACTCCCACAGCGCGAGCAACACGCGTCACCGCCGGACCCATCATATCGTAGTACCCGAAAAGATGAATTACATCGGTGCGCGGCACTTGGCGCCGGGCGCAAGCCAGAACGGAGGGATGCACCGTGGTGGCCCGATACTTGAAAGTAGTCGGCAAGCGGATTACCTTCGCCAAGCCGTTGGCAGTGACGGGGGAGCCGTCCTCCTGCGTGTCATTCTCGGGTGCGCCGTGCTGTGATCGGATTGTAGATTGAGCGGTGATGACCGTGACGGTATGACCGCGTGCGCTCAGTCTATCGGCTATGGCTCCGATCTTCACCACCGGCCCGCCGGCTGCCAAGTCAGGGTAGAAATACTGGGTTATAAAATGGATGCGCATATCAACACTCTAACACATATTTGCAGACCGACGCTGAAAGAGCAAACGGACCCGATGCAGCCAGCGTGCGCGCCTTGCATGCATTGTGCGAATTGAATGAGCTGAGAAGATGATCAGGAAAATGTCAAGGTGTGTCCGGTGGGAGGTGTGCGCAAAAAAGACCGCGACTACGAGCAAGAAGGAAATGAACAGCATATAAATCAAGCCAAACTCCTTCCAGCGATGGCGCGTCTCTAGCACTCCCAACAACCCCAAGACCAAAATGGGTGAATATGAAAAGAAGTATATTGTTTGAAAGATTCCGCCTTTTCTCGGGTTTAGCACCCATGAGAACGCCGTCCATACCTTCAAGGCCACAGCCCTCACAAAGAGTGCTGGGTTAGCTGCAATATATTCAATGGCCTTTCGCGCGAACCATCCTTCCAGCTGCCAACCATTTTCTGATGACAATGTGTCAATTTCCTGCAGTTCGCCCGATGTCAATGAATTCCAGGCTTCAATACTGCTCAGATCCATGCTCTCTTGAGGATAGTGAGAGAAAGTTAGTGGATTATTCGTAAGCCAGAGGTAAACTCCAGCATGATTGTTCATCAGTGGGCCGCCCACGGCCACCTGACTCCTCACCAACCAGGGACTGATTGTGAAACCAAAGGATAACGCAAGCCAAGACAATATACGTAGCCGATTTCGCAGGGCATGAGGAATAGAATACAAGAGCCATCCGAAAGCCAGGGGCACAAATAGTAGCAGAGTTGTCCTCACCAAGACCGCCAATCCCAGAACTACGCCTGTCAGCACGCCCGCAAACCCAGAATTTGAGTGCCGGACCGACATCAGCAACAACATCGACAAAGTTACCAGAAAAGTGAACACACCGGTCTCCTGCAGGGCAGTATCGTGCAGCACATAATACGGATACACACAGACTAACACCCCTGTTAGGATGGCCGTTGTATTGTCAAATAGTCTTCGCGAAACGAGATAAGCAACGGCAACTGTTCCTGTGCTTATGATGGCTTGTGAAGCCACTATTGGCTTATAACCCATTCCTGCAGAGGAAACAAGGGTCAGAAAGAGCGAGTACAACGGAGGTAGATAACCACAACTTCGACCTACAACCTCTATGGCCTCCATAGTGGATTTGCACACAGCTCTCTGTTCCGCATATTCCGTTGCCAGCCAATAATACACGCTGTAGCTGTTGCTCCAGAAAAAGTCTTCGCCAAGCGCAAAACGTATGATCATCCTGAGAGCAAGCGCAACCAACACCGTCAGAAACAAGACCGCCTGGTAGTTGGCAACCGGTGCCAGAAGACGGCGCGCAGTCACTGGTGAGAGACGCCCCGCTGAAGGGAGGCCCTTACTTTCATCGCGAGCATTCGATGTCGCTGACTGATCCTGAGCCCTGCCACAAGAATCAATGCTGTCAACATCCCGTTATCACTACATGGGTAAGTGGAATGTTCATTAATGCTCAGCATCATGTAGATAAGGTAACAGGCTCTGCAAAGCCTCGCGTAAGCGGATAGCATTGTCATCTGCGATGGATGCGTCAGTGATTACCTGGGCGCCACCCATCGCAGAAGGCAGACATGCATTCGATAGTGTAGAAACCTTACCGACAAGATGAATCCGCCTAAAGCACGTACGTTTCCACGTCTCGGGTACACTGTTAGTCTGGTACCTTGGGAACCGTGATCTCTTAATGTAGAATGATCCTGAGTTCAATGCCCAGACAAATCACACTATTTCTTGGTCGTAGATAAGGGATGCTTCCTAAGGCACTCACAACTAGTATACCCGCGCCACGATGTCAAGCTCACGCATCGACACTCCTGCTGAAAGCCCGTGTTGGTGCGCCCCCTTGCACATTGAACCGGATCAACAACATCACGCACATCCAAAACGGATAGGCGCCCGCATTTCCCATTGAGTACAACCAGCTCGAAAAAACGCTACTGGTCAATCCTGCCAACACAACCCCCAGTAGAGCATCGTGAGCCTGCCCGCACTGCGTTATATTGGGGTGACGGTGTTCTGTAATGATCATTGTCCCCAGAGGAAGGAAGAACAGGGCAGCACCGACCAGTCCAAGCTGCAATGCCATTCCCAAAAAGGAGTTATGGAAATACCTACCGGAATAAACGTAATCGTTAGGGGGCTCACCATGATGAGCAAAAAGACGATCTTCTGTGCCAAATCCAAATCCCAGCAGTGGCTTCTCAAGGAAATACCGCGCCCCGTAAGCCCACTTGTCGACACGTCCCGACAGCGTTACGTAATTCTCTAGCGAATTCCGGTCGTCCAGTTCGCCCAATCTCTCATAGATTGTCTTTGCTGCTTTAACCACCTCAGTCGGCACCACATCAGTCGGCACCACATCAGTCAGTACCACGTCAGTCGGTACCACATCACTCGGTACCACATCACTCGGTACCACATCACTCGGTACCACATCACTCGGTACCACATCACTCGGTACCACATCACCCGCCACCACATC
>DASCOB010000089.1:0-2016 GCA_036011785.1 Anaerolineales bacterium
ACCTCGCGCAGCGCGCCCGCCCCGCTGACGCCAGAGAAGACGGCACGGATGTCGGCCTCGTTATCGAGCAGGCAGGTCACGCGCGTGCCTATCTGGCTCATCACCTCGTCGTCGATGCCGCTGGGGCGCTGGTCAACAATCAGCAGCGTGACGTTGTATTTGCGCAGCTCACGCGCGATTGCACCGAAAATGGTGTGCTGCGCGATTTCCGGATCAAGAAATTTGTGTGCCTCTTCAATCACGATCATGAGTGGCCGCGGGTCATCGCCCTTATGCCCGAAAGCTTTGTTTTTCGCCGCCACGTAGCGGCGGTGAATGCGGCGTGTGAGGTAGTTCGCCACGAACATATATGCGGGCAGGCTGTCTCCAAATGTACCAAACTGCAGCACAATGCTTACGCCGCTGTTCAGTTTTTGAAAAAGGGTCTCGATCAGATCCTCGCTGACTGATGGCTGCAGGAAGCCCATGCGCCGGAATAGTTCGAATTTGCGCTGGATGGCACCCAGCGTGCCTTTGATGAGCTCGCCCTTCTCGACGTATTCGTCCAGTTCCTCGCGGTCAACATCCTCATCGGAGAGCAGTTTTTGGAACCATTGCCGGCCGAGACGCCGGCGCAGAAAATAGAGCGCGTTCACCTGCACCTCGCTGAGCGCGAGCACGCCCGCTAGCATAGCCACATCCTCCGGCTCAACGGCGTCATAGGGAATGCGCAGCGCGCCGTCGTGGCGGTCGCCGCGCGCTTGCGAGGTTTCCGGGTCGAGCGTGATGACGTTCACGCGGTCGGCGTTAAAGAGTTGTTGCAGTCCCTTGTACTCGCGCCCGCGCTCGTCGCGCACCGCCCAGCCGTAATCGTTATGCATGTCGAAAATAAGGCAGGAGGCCTTGGCCGATTTAACGATGCCCGCTAGCAGCGTGCGCGTGATGAAGGATTTTCCGGTTCCGCTCTTCCCGAACACTCCGGAGGAGCGCTCGATGAAGCGGTCCAGATTGATGTTGACCTGCACGCCCTCCATCTCCAGCGGGCTGCCGATGTGGAAGTGGTGCTCGTCCTCCGCGCCGAACACGCTGGCCACATCCTGTTCGCTGGCTTGCGCGACGACGGAGAAATGCGCCGGGATAGTTTTCACCGGCCGCGGCTGCTCCGCGTCACGCTCAAGTACTAGCATGGGGGCCACGCTGGCGCGCCCGTAGGCAAGGCTGCTGCGGTAAATCTCAGCGCGGAAAATGTCGCTTTCCACGGGCGGGCTGGCTTCGAGCGCCGGGTTGGTGTTCTCGAGAGCGATGTCGGTGACGATGCAGAAAAAGCGCCGACCGGTCAGGCCTTGCACCACCACGTATCGGCCTACGGCGAGCTGCTCAATCAGCCCGCCCGGCAGGTCACCGGCGTCCAGTTTTACGCCCAGACCATTGGAGAGCGAGCCGCCCACCACAACGCCGAGGCGCGGGCGTTGCTCGCTCAGTTCGGTGCGGTCACGCGGGAATATGCGGTCGAGTTCGGATTCGGCGTTCATGCGGTCACCTGTATGCGGCGCAGAAGCGCGTCCAATCTGGGAAGGTCGTGGGGGAGCAGCCGCGCCAGCTCTTTGCCGGCCTGCAGCAAGAAGAAACCGCGTTCCTCCGGCGGGCGCGCACGGGCTGCGCGCTGCAGGGCGGCGGCCAGCAGCTGGTCGGCGGGTGCGTCGGCGGCGTTCATGATTAAGGCGAAATAGTCATGTGAGCCAGTGACGGTGATAATTTCGTCGGGCGGGCAGCATTGAATATAGTCCAGCGTCACGGGAGGCTGCGGTGGCAGCGCGTGGAACACCGCGCCGCCGTTGCGGTATCCGATTGCCAGCACGCTGACCTCGATGGGAACCTGCCGGTTCTGGCGCTGGTCCTGAATGTAGGCTTCCGGCAGGTCGGGTGCGGCGATGAGCTGACGTACAAAAGGATCGTCCTCGATGACGATATCGTGAATCAGGCCGATGACTTCGGATTGGCCGCCCTGCGCCGGTGCTTTCACGAAGTCGCCGAAGA
>DASCOB010000090.1:0-2707 GCA_036011785.1 Anaerolineales bacterium
CTCGGCCGTAGACGGTAATTTTGCCATAGAGGCTGCCCCTCAACGCTATGAACAACTGCATATTTGTTGGTTCCGGGATAATGGCCGCATCAGCGGTATAGCCTCGCTGGCAGCAAGATAGTGTGCCCATACAGGAAGCTTCTTCATCTGGGACGGTTTGGATGATTAAATCACCTTTTAGTTCAATCCCGGACTGCTGAATGAATCTCAACGCTTGGATCATAGCGGCTATGCCGCTTTTCATGTCGCAAGCACCCCGGCCATAAAGCCTACCATCCGCGATTTGGCCCTCAAATGGGTCATAGTGCCAATTCGCTAGAAGGCCAACAGGAACAACATCATAATGACCGTTCAGGATTAGGGAGTTCCCTCCGCCGCTACCAGGGAGCTTGCCGGCGAGTACAGGCATGTTACTGAGATCACGATCTGGTTTGACGCCACATCCAGGAAAAATGTCCAGTTCTGAAGCATCTGCGTCCCACACATCTAGGGAACAGCCTATACCTTGTAAGGCATCTGCCACGAAGTTTTGCAGATCTCTATAATCGTTGCTCTCTGCTCGCCCATTATCAGGTGGTGTGATCGTCCGATAACGGATTAATTGCTGCAGAAAATCAATAATCCCTGATTGGTGTTCTTCTATGAGCGATAAAACCTTGACCTCATTCTCTGAAATCATGTGTATCCCCATTCAGTCATTCGAGGCAAAATTAGATCCAAGGTGTTCTCGTAGGATGTGTTCGATTTCTGGTTCGGTCGCTGCTGGCAAGCGAGGTGGTTTGTGAGAAACTATTGCATCTTTGGATTTCTGGCGACCCTTCAAACAAATCTGCTTTCGATCCAGTACTTAGGTTTCATGAGCGCCCCTATTCAACAATTAGGGCTACCAGTGTCGTTTATAATCTTGCTCGACGTGCTTATCTTTCGAGCAGTTAGCTAGACGGATTGTGCCTTTGAGAATTGCTACTCCTCCATGAAGATCATGCAAAGCGATCCCTACCATCACCCTCCGAAGGCCACCGATCCACTCTTTGTCCATCACCATTTGACGCTGGACCGGGCAACCAAGTCGAACAGGTTCGATTTACTCATGTCAGTCGTACCCAGATTGGCCCAGCTAAGGCTTGGATGCCGCATTCCCGCTCCGCAAATCCTCATGTCGGTGGCGGCCAGCGCCCACTGTCAGGGCGCATGGCGCTTTCCGGAAGACGAATCGGATAAAGACCCCTGATTTGCTGGTCAACGTCGCCGTCGATGTACTTCGGATAATGGCTGGACAGGATTTCCCGAACCCGGGCTGCGGCACGCTGGCGGATGTCGGGCGATCCAGCCATCTCCCAATCCTCGATTGAAGACCTGTCCGCGATCTCCGGATGAAGATACTCGGTGTCCATTAGATTGAGGGTTTGATCATTCGTTAGAAAATGCCCTGGTCCGTTTAGGACTACGTCCCGGACAACCTCGAACGAAAGCGTTTCATCCGTAACCTCTATCCCGCGAAGGGCCCGCTGTACACAGCCGATCATGTCGTTATCAATGACAGCAGATTCGTACGAGCAACCCATCAGACTACCCATCATTCCCGCCGCTTCTCCCACCGAGTTGGCGCCCGCCAGAGCCGCGAGGGTGACATTCACACCCTTTTCGTAGCCAGCCTGGTTGTCCGGAAGTTTCGCGTCCGTCATCCCGCCACTGACGCTGCAGGGTAGATCATAGTAATTGGCTATCTGCGCCGCCGCAGCGTTTAAAATACCCACCTCACCACCGCCGCCGGAGAACGCGCCCGTCCGGAGGTCGGAGACAAACGGCCAAGGGCCAAAATCCACCGGATGGCCGGGAACCACAAGAGAAACCAGAAGTACCCCGGCCAGAGCTTCGGCAACGGAGAGCGCCAGGGTTCCCGCCAGCGCGGCTGGCGCCGTAGTGCCTGCCTGTGGCGCGACCACTATCCAGACAGGGGCACCAAAAGCGGTTGAGGCGATGCACACCTGACTGTTCTCTTCACTATAAGAGAGAGGCGACACAACGCAGCATCCGCCACCATGACAGAATGGTCTTTCGCGGAACTTTTTTTCTCCACCTGCTATAAGCCTCGCTATCTCCAATACTGCGTCGACGTTTTCCGCGCTCTCGAAGCCGAGACACACGTTTTTCTCCGTAGCGGCTAAGGAGGCGTAGGCGGTATTGATGTCGGCCTCTCGGATGTCGTGGGACAGGTCTGTTGCTATCATCCAGCGCGAGTACTCGTGGATATGTTCAAGCGAATCCACCAGCCGGCCACAGTCATATACATCCCGCAGGGTCGAGGGTCTATATTGGCCGGTAGCAGGATCCAACAGGCGGACTGCATTTCCGCATCCGCCGAAATGCACGCGAGCGCCCTGGTGCTCGATATCGTGGCGGGGGTCACGCCCATAGAAAACTAGGTCGCGCGGCAACGTGGCGATAGTGTCCTCGACCAGAGCCCGGGGAAAGCATAACCGGCCATGGTCGTTCACCCGGCATCCCCTATGCAAGGCTTTGTCTACCAGTACAGGAATTGGGTTGGCCATGCCGATATCGTCCAGTAGGGAGAGCGCAGTATCGTGGATGCGCTCCACATCCCGGTCAGTCAGCGGCTTGAATCGGCCGCCCAACTGCCCGGGCCTGACTACTTGCCCGCGCAGTTGCTCGCGCGCCTGCAGGCGCACCGTCGTTTTGCCTCTTC
>DASCOB010000091.1:0-1893 GCA_036011785.1 Anaerolineales bacterium
CGGTCATCGTGCACGATAGCGGTTTCCGCGCGATTCATAGTGAAACTACTCGCCAGCAGAATGACGGTGACCACCAGGCCAAGGCCCTGATCCAAATCCGGGCGCGTGTTTCCCCAGAGATAAAAGCGTGCTGCCAGCAACCCGGTGAACAGAAAGGCTTCCGAGAGAAAGAAGAACCATAACCCGAGGCGGTTGTTCTTCAGTTGCTCGCGATACTCTGCCAGTGTGGTTTTCACGGCGCTCATCAGTGGCTCCCCCCTTCCAGCCACAGGCTAGAAACATGCATGAAAAATTGCAGAATAATGCCTGCCTTGACGAGGGCAATCATGAACATGGCCACGGTAGAAACCCCCATCAGGTTCGCCACAAACTCCACAGCAGTAAGCAGTCCCAACCACAAAAGCACCATCACTCCGGTTCGATATGCCGCGGTGAGCCACGCACCGCGCATGCGCTCAGCATCGCGCTCTCTTTTCCACGCCGCCAGTGCCATGGCTTCTGTTGGCGCTATTGGCGCATCCTCCACCGGTAACCTGGCCACGACGCCTCCAGCCAGCACACGGCTCATTTGATACAAAGCCAGCGCCAGCGCCACGCCGCCACCAAGCGTCAACACCACAATGGCGGCGGTGGCTATCATGAAAAGCTGTGTGTTGTCCATCAGTCTATATTTCTCTTACCGCCGTGCCGGCCCACTGCCCGCTGCTGAGACGCGCCACTCTCATGCTCAATCAGCCGCGCTCGCCGGGCGCATGTCCACATAAACAGAGCCAGGCAGGCCATAATCATACGGCTCGCCCACCACTTCGAAGGGCTGCGCGTAACTGTGCTCGGGAATGGGAGAGGGAATCTGGAATTCGGGCGAGCGCGAGTCCCACGGGTTCGCCTCCGCCGGCTGCGCCTTGCGCGCGCTCTGCCACAGGTTGAAAATGCAAATCAGCACCGATACACCAATGGCTATTCCGGCCAGCGTCACCCACAACTGATGAGGCTCAATCCCGAGCGCCGGGTCATAATCGGCAATGCGTCGCCGCATCCCCTTCAGGCCGGCGGCAGCCTGCCCCAGACTCTGCACCCAGAATGCAGGCGTCATCAACCAGAAGTGAAGTTTACCCAGCACTTCGTTGTACTTGCGCCCGGTTACCTTGGGATACCAGTAATAGATGGCTGCGAAGAACGGAAAGGCGAAGCCACCGAACATGGTAGCGTGGAAGTGACCCACCACCCAGTACGTGTCGTGCAGGAACAAATCCGTCGTCACCGTGCCGTTGGGAGGCCCGGTCAGGCCACCAATCAGGAACACTGAAATCGCGCCAAGCACAAAAAGCATCGGCGTCGGAAAGGTCAACTTGCCCTGCCAGAGCGTGCCCAGCCAGCTAAAGAATTTCACTCCGGTGGGCACGGCCACAAACAGAGTGGCCAGCATGAAGGGAACGCGCAGGAATTCCTCCATCCCGGCCGTGAACATATGGTGCGCCCACACCAGAAACCCGACCAGCGCAATCGCCATGCTGGACATGGCTATCCACTTGTAGCCAAAGAGCGGCTTGCGCGCAAACACCGGCAGCAGCTCGCTGATAATACCGAGGCCGGGGAGAATGAACACATAGACAGCCGGGTGCGAGTAAAACCAGAAAAGGTGCTGAAAGAGAATCGGGTCTCCCGGTGGAGCGCCCACGGCCACAGCCGCATCAGAAAGGACAGGGGAAAAGAAGCCCATTCCCAGCACTCGCTCCACCAGCACCATCAGAAATGAAAGGCCAATAAGCTGAGTGGCGGTCAGTTGAATTAACGCGGTGGCAACCGAAGCCCAGACGAAAATGGGCATGCGGAATAAACTCATCCCCGGCGCGCGCATGCGCGCCACAGTGACCAGCAGGTTGAGCGAGCCAA
>DASCOB010000092.1:0-28601 GCA_036011785.1 Anaerolineales bacterium
CCGCCTTCATCAGCCCCAGATTGCCCTCCTGAATCAGGTCGAGGAATGGCACGCCCTGGCTGACGTATTTTTTTGCGATTGAAACCACGAGGCGCGTGTTCGCCTTGATGATGTGGGCGCGCGCCAGTCGGCCATCTTCCACCTCCGCCTGAAGGCTGCCGCGGCGCTTGTTGGAAAGGCGGCCGCCAGCAATCAGGCGAGCCGCAGCTTTCCTTCCGCGCTCGTAGCGCTTGGCCAGGTCGACCTCTTCCTCGATTTTCAGCAGCGGCACGCTGGCCATTTCTTTCAGATACAGCCCCACGCTGTCGTCCACCGATATCCGCGAGAGGTCGAACATCGCGTAGCCGAACTTGTAACGGCGCTCTTTGTGATCATCATGTTCAGCCGCATCCACCACTTCATCCGGCTCATCGAGTTGAATCTCAATCCCAGCATCGTGGAGAAAATTGAACAACTCCTCCAGCAGGCTGGCCGAATCCTCCGCCTGCGGAAAGAGCTGCAATATGTCTTGCGTGGTGAGATAGCCGAGCTCACTAGCCCGGTCCACCAACTCCGTCAGTATTTCGGAGGATTCTTCAATCACTGATTCGAGCATCTGCACTCTCCCTTAATCCGCTTCCAGCAATTCCTGCAGTACGGCGAGGCGCGGGTCGCTGCTCTCGCGCGGGCATGCACAGCCGTCCAGGTTCCAGTCCTGACCACAAGTCGGACACAGGCCTCGGCAATCCGGGCTGCACAGCGCCTGAATCGGCTCTTCCACCAGCAATAGCTCCCGCAGCAGCGGCGCTAGGTTCAACACGCAATCATCATCAATCGTCCATTCCACTTCCGGCTCCGGAGGATAGGTGTACAATTCGGAGATGCCCACTTCTGCCTGCAGCGCATGTACAGCAAGGCAACGCACGCATTGCATATCGCGGGTGATATCGATTGTGCCTTCGACAAGTATCCCCGGCGGGGTACGGGTGAGCTGCGCCTCACCGGACAGGCGCTCCAGTATCAGGTCAGCAGCCACTACAACCTGTTCGCCCGAAAACCGTATCTCCCGGCTGAAACCCACGCTCCTGTTGAGCACGTGGCCAACGTTCAGCCTTAACATCTCTGAGTGATTATTCGCCAGAATGAATCTCTCTTTTTTGAGGCGATTTTTACTGCGCTACTGCACCCGGGGAAGCCCGACACGAAGTATATCATGCCCGCACCCCAAAGTCAACTATCAGAACGAATGTCCCCCATATATAGGAGTGTGCCGCGAAGAAAGCCGGATATCTGAGGCCGGCACGGTTATGGCGGAGGACGTCCTGGAAATCGTACTGGCCACGCGCAATCGCCACAAGCTGCTGGAATTCAAGCGGCTGCTGACACGGTTGCGAGTGCGCTGGCTGAGGCTGACCGATCTGCGAATCGACGCCGAGGTCGCCGAAAACGGCATCACTTTTGCCGCAAACGCCGCGTGCAAGGCGCGCGAATACTGCCACCTCAGCGGTCTCCCTACACTTGCGGATGATTCCGGCCTGACGGTGGACGCTCTCGGCGGGCGACCCGGGGTGCACAGCGCCCGTTACGCGGGGCCGGGCGCGACTCAGGCCGAACAATGGCAGCAGCTGCTGCGCGAAATGCAGGCCGCGCCGTGGGAGCAGCGCAACGCGCAATTCCACTGCGCACTCGCCCTCGCTCGGCCGGACCATCCGGAATTACTCACTGCTGAGGGCGACTGCGCCGGAATGATAGCGCTGCAGCCGCGCGGCGCTGGCGGCTTCGGTTACGACCCGCTCTTCTATCTGCCTGAACGCGGAGTTACGATGGCAGAGCTGACGCCGGAGCAGAAAGACCGTATCAGCCATCGCGGTCGCGCCGCGCGCGCCATCGCGCCGCAAATTGCCGCGCTTCTGGCGCAGGAAAATGGATGCGGGGGTCTCATCATTTCATAGCCCCCATAAACCGATCCACCGCCGCGCCCACTGCTTCGGCGCGTTCCAGCATCACCATATGCCCGGCCGCGGGCACGATTTCGAGCGTTGCGTCTTCAATTTGCCCGGCTAGACAACGTGAGTATTTCGGCGGAGTCACTCGATCCAATTCGCCACATATCGCAGTGGTGGGGCCACTCCAATTTCCGATGCTTTTAAGTACATCGAATCTGTCGCACGCGACGAAATCGCCATAAAGCACGTCCGGCGCAACATCCAACATGCGCTGCCGCGCCGCGCCGACAAGGTCAGCGGGCGCATCCGGCGCAAAAGCCCATTCCAGAATCAAATCCACAGTCGCGGCGAAATCAGTGTGGATGCCGTCCAGAATCCGCGCCGCTACGGTCAGTCGCGCGCCGGTTGAAACCAATATCAACCCACTCAGACGTTGCGCCTGCTTCAACGCTAGCAGCTGCGCCACGCCGCCGCCCATCGAGTGCCCTGCAATGACCGCCCGAGGAATCGCCAGCTCGTCCAGCAGCGCCACCACCGCGCGCGCATAATCGCTCAGGTTCTCGCACCCCGCGCCCGCTGAGCGCCCATGCCCGGGCAAATCGAGGGCAATGACCGGATATTCCTGCGCATGGCGCATATTGGGCGGCCAGGACAAATGATTGCCACCAGCTCCATGGATCAGAACCAACGGCGTGTGATCATCCAACGCACTGGAAAGCGTAAAAAAGACTCCCTGCTCTTTAAATGTAAAATATGGCACAGTGGGCACCTCCACCTACAAACGCAAAACACCCGAATTTCGCGGGTGTTTTCTTATATTCTCAACACGTCAACAGGAGTGACCGGCAATCAGAACAGCCCACGCACCGAATTCTCCACCAGAGCCATCAGAGGCCCGGGCAGCAACCCAAATGTTAAAGTGGCGACCGCCGTCAGCGCGACGGTGAAATTCAACGGGCGCGGTGTGACGGCCAGTCCGGCCCCCGCTCTCATCCACATAAACACAATCACGCGCAAATAATAATAGGCGGAAATTAGCACCGTGACAACGCCGACCAGCACCAGCCATGTGTAGCCCGCTGTCAGCGCAGCGCGGAAAACATAAAACTTTGCCACAAAGCCAATTGTAGGCGGCAATCCAGTCAACGAGAGCATAAACAGCGCCATCGCCATCGCCAGCCCCGGGCGCGTGCGCGCCAGCCCGGCATAATCGCTGATTTCACTCCCCATCCCCTCGCCCTTCTCGACTGCCATCACAACCGCCCAGGCACCGACATTGGTCAGCGCGTACGCCGCCAGATAGAAAATCACGGCGCTGGCGGAAAAATCAGAGAGCGCCCCTTTCCCGCCGGGCAGGACAGCAAAAAACACATAACCGGCATGAGCAATAGACGAATACGCCAACATGCGTTTAACCGAAGTTTGGGAGATGGCGGCCACATTCCCCACAATGGTAGAGAGCACGGCAAAGAGCGCCATCAGCGGGGCCCAGTCAGGAGTCAGTAAATGGAAGGCGTCAAAAAAGACGCGCACCAAGGCCGCGAAACCGGCCGCCTTTGCGCCGACCGACATGAAGGTGGTCACCACCGCCGGAGCGCCTTCATACACATCCGGCGTCCACATATGAAATGGCACGGCAGCCACCTTGAACGACAACCCCACCAGCATCAAGCCAATCCCGGCCAGCAGCAACGGACTGGCTCCAGAGATGGCGATTGCGGCCCCAATTGCGGCAAAACCGGTCGCCTGCGTGGCGCCATAAACCAGTGCAATCCCATACACCTGGAAGGCGGAAGAGAACGCGCCCAGAAGAAAATATTTTAGCGCCGCCTCCTCCGAATCAGCGCGACGGCGCGCGAAACCAGCCAGAACATAGAGTGGGATCGAGAGCATTTCCAACGCCAAAAAGACCACGATCAGGTCTTTTGCCATGCCCATCACCATCATGCCGACGACGGAGAACAGCAGCAGCGCATAGAACTCGCCGCGCTCAATTCCATGTTGTTTTAGATAATTGAGTGCCAGCAGCACGGCCAATGCGCCGCTGCCCAGAAAAATCAGATGGAGTAGATTGGAGAAACCATCAATGGCCAACATGCCGCCAAAAGCTTCCTCGCGCTGCCCAAGTTTGGACGCCACCACGGCGAACGTAATGGCCAGTCCCGACAGCGCCAGCCAGCCCGTAATATGCTTGCTGCCTTTCGGCGTCCACAGATCCAGCAGCAGCAGGCCACAGGCCCATGCAGAAAGAAACAGCAGGGGAAGCGTGGCAGCGAGATTAAGATCGGGTATCGTCATCGACTATCCAGTGCGCGCAATGCGTGTTTGTTCTCACAGCTAGTGCATGTTGACGCTTGCTCTCATGTCATCCTGAGCGACCGTAAGGCGCGGTTCAGAATGACTATTTAGCATAATATCAGCAGAACCTAGTGCGTCACCAGCGCAGTTCCGGCATCCAACGCCGCCGTGAGTTGCTCCACCGATGCGCCGATCAAATTAAAGAAGGGACGCGGATAAAGGCCAATCCAAAAGATGAGCGCGAGCAGCGGGAGCATCACTACGATTTCACGCCAATTCAAGTCTTTCAGCGTTTCGTTTTTCGGGTTGGTGACTGCGCCCAGGAACATTTTTTGGAACATCCACAGCATGTAAATCGCTGTTAGAATCACACCGAAGGCCGCACAAATGCTGTAGGCGTAAGAACCGAGAGCTTGCGACCCGAATGCCCCGAGCAAAATGGTAAATTCTCCGACAAAGCCGTTCAGGCCGGGCAAACCCATCGAAGACAGCACCACAATCAGAGTCATGGCGCCGTACAACGGCATCACTGTCCACAGGCCGCCAAATTCAGCCAGTTCACGAGTGTGTCGCCGCTCATAGACCATGCCGACGATGAGGAAGAGCGCACCCGTGGAAATGCCATGATTAATCATCTGCAGAATCGCACCCTGAATGCCGCGATCGTTGAGTGCGAACAACCCCAGCATCACAAAGCCAAGATGGCTGACGGAGGAATAGGCGACCAACTTCTTCACGTCTTTCTGCGGGTAACACACGATGGCCCCGTAGATAATGCCAATCACGGCGAGCACGGCGATAGCTGGCGCAAAGTAGCGCGAGGCTTCCGGGAAGAGGCCCAGGTTGAAGCGCAGGAAGCCATAGGTACCCAGTTTTAACAATACCCCGGCCAGTATCACCGAACCGGCGGTGGGCGCTTCCACATGGGCATCGGGCAGCCAGGAGTGAAGCGGCCACATGGGCACCTTGATGGCAAAGGCCGCCGCGAAAGCCAGAAACAGCCAGCGCTGCACGTCAAATGGAATCCCACTCATGGCTGCCAGTGCCGGGTAGGCGAAAGTCCCTTGTACCGTTCCCAACCAAAGCACGGCCACCAGCATCAGAATCGATCCGGCCATCGTGTACAGGAAGAATTTAATACCTGCGTAAATCCGACGTCCGCCGCCCCAGATACCGATTAGGAAATACATCGGTACCAGCGTAAATTCCCAAAAAATGTAGAAGAGGAACAGGTCGAGCGCCACAAAAACCCCGGTCATACCGACTTCGAGGAGCAGGAAGAAAATCATGTATTCCTTAACGCGCTCTTCAACAGCCGTCCAGGAGGCGAACATGGCAATCGGGGTGAGCAAAGTGGTGAGCAAGACCAGCAGCACGCTCAGGCCATCCAGTCCCAGATGGAAATCGATGCGCCAGTTGCTGCCAATCTGGATCCACGGTGCGCGCACCCCCAGCTGCAAACCCGGGTCAGTGGAATCAAATTGCGCCAGCATTACCAACGAGAAGGCAAAAGTGAGTAGCGCCGCTCCAACTGCAACCCAGCGAATTAGCTCTTTGCGCTCTTTATTTATCAACAGAAGCGCAAGTACACCCGCCAGCGGAAAAAACGTCACTACGGTCAGCGTAGAAGTAAGGTAACGATAGAATTCAGCCATAAGAGTTCCTCTTGCGATCTCCGACCGCGCACAGTTCCAGACGGCGCGCGGCTGACGGACGTCAGTTCACCAACATCATCCCGAGCACGGCAATCACACCGAGCATGACCCCGAGGGCGTAGTTGCGCACATATCCGGTCTGAAGCGGCCGCAGTATTCGAACCGCGAAAGCGCGCACCAAGAGCGCCAACCCATCGAAGAAACGATCAATGCCACCCTTATCCACCGGGCCAGAAAGCGCCGCAGCCGCGCCGCGAAAGGCAGCTGCAATCACGCGGTCGTGTACAAAATCGTGCCAGAAATCCCAATCCACTTGGAAGGCCAGGAAGCGCGCTTTCCATTCGTACAGACGCATGATCGTCGCCGCGTACAATTCATCCACATACCATTTACCTTGAAAAAAGTTGAAAACCGGCCCCAGTACACCCTGCAATTGGTCCGGCGCGGTCGCGTTTTCCAACGGGCACCTGTGATACACCCTGACCCCCAGCCAGATGGCCGCTAGCGTCAGCACGGTGGAACTGAGCGCCACACTCAGGTTGAAATCCATTCCGTGGAAAAAATGATGGGTATGCTCCAGCCAGCGCCCTAGGGTGTGCACCCTCGGCAGATTGAGCGCACCGCCCAGCACCGAGAGCACCGCCAGAACAATCAGCGGCGTGGTCATCGTCGGCGGATTCTCAGTCGCGTGTTCGGCGGCGGATGAACGCGGTTGCCCGAAAAACACCATCACGACTTGACGCGTCATATAAAAAGCGGTGAAGATGGCCGCCAGCGTCAGCAAGACGTAAACCGCCACGCCATGCCAGCGCCCCTCCACCATGCCCACCTGCCACGCATCCGCCATAATCTCATCTTTAGACCAGAAACCGGCCAACGGGAAAACCCCCGCCAGCGCCACAGCGCCAACCAGATACACCCAGAATGTGAGCTTCATGCGGTCTTTGAGGCCGCCCATGTTGCGCATATCCTGCGCATCGCAGTGAGGGTGGTGCGCCCCAGACGAGTGGTCTTCACCCGCCACTCCGCGCGCGGCGGATTCGGAAGCCGCCGCTCCGTGCTCCACGCCGTGAATCACCGAACCGGCAGAAAGGAACAAGAGCGCCTTGAAAAAGGCATGCGTGAGCAAATGGAACATCCCGGCCACATATCCGCCCAACCCCACTGCCGCCACCATAAAACCCAGTTGACTGATGGTCGAATACGCCAGAACGCGCTTAATGTCCCACTGCGCCACAGCGATCGTGCCGGCCATAACAGCCGTGCCTGCGCCCACCAGCGCCACCGCAATCTGCGAAACGGGCGCGAGCGAAAAAATCGGCGCTGAGCGGGCAATCATGTAAATCCCCGCCGTGACCATCGTAGCCGCGTGGATCAGTGCCGAGACCGGAGTGGGGCCGGCCATGGCATCGGGCAGCCAGACAAAAAATGGGATCTGGGCTGACTTGCCGGCTGCCCCTACCAGGAAGAGCAGCGTAATCGCAGTCGCTAGCCCGCCCACTTCCGCGCCATGATGCTCAAAAAAGTGGAGCACATCGTCAAACTGCAACGAACCTACCGCGCCGAAAATCAGGAACATTGCAATCAGGATGCCCAAATCGCCCACCCGATTGACCACAAAAGCCTTTCTCCCGGCGCGCGCATTGCCGACGTTGTCATCGCCCTTGTCGTACCAGAATCCAATCAGCAAATAGGAACACAGCCCCACGCCTTCCCAACCGACGAACAGCATCAAATAATTGCCGCCGGACACCAGCACCAGCATCATGATGACAAACAGGTTGAGATAGATGAAAAAACGCGCGAAGCGCAGGTCTTCATGCATGTAGCCGATGGCGTAGATGTGAATGAGCGTGCCCACGCCGGTGACCAGTATCATCATCGTCACCGATAGCGTATCCACCCGCATCTGCCAGGGCAGGTACATATCGCCGATGGTGATCCAGTCCGCCAACAGCACGGTTTCGGCGTGGAAGTGGTTTCCGGCCAGAGCCACAATTTGCAGCACGGCAATCACAAACGCCGCGGCGGTCGCGACACTGGCAACAATGCCAATCCGTTTTTCATCCAGCCAGCGCCCAAAGACTGTATTGATGAGCATCCCGGCCAGCGGAAAGGCGAGAATTAGCGGAACAAGCTTGAACATAGTGGTTCGCTATCCCCTCAACAGATTGACTTGGTCCACATCTATGGACGCCTTCGAGCGGAAAATGGCGACGATGAGCGCCAACCCCACTGCCACTTCTGCAGCGGCCACCGTCATCACAAAAAAGACCATAATTTGTCCATCCAAAGTCCCAAACTCATGCGCATAAGCGACAAAAGCCAGATTGGCCGAATTGAGCATTAATTCAATCGCCATAAAAATAATGATCGCATTGCGCCGCACCAATACGCCAACAACCCCTATCGAAAACAGGAGCGCCGAAAGCGCCAGATAATAAGTGGTCGGTATCATAATCGTCTGGAGCGCCTCCCGCGACGGCGGCGCTCATCCACCGCCGTTAATACAACCACGCCCACCATCGCGGTAAGCAAAAGCAATGAGGTCGCTTCGAACGGGAAGAGATATTCCTGAAACAACAGCTGCCCGATGGCGGCCGGGCTGCCGTAAGCGGCGGCGTTTTCCAACGCCCCGGGCCGTGCGCCAGTGACCTGCGTCGCCACCACATAGCCCGCAAAGCCCAACAGAGCCAGCACCAGCACAATCGCCAGGGGTTGCTGCCAGCGGAGTCTGTGGGTGGGCTGCCGCAGTCTCTCCGCGCCAAGTAGCATGATGACAAAAAGGAACAGTACCATGATCGCCCCGGCGTACACCGTCACCTGCACCATGGCAATAAACGGTGCGCCCAGCAACAAATAAAACGTGGCTACGACCGCAAAGTTCACCACCAAAAAAAGCGCTGAATAAATCGCATTGGAACAGAGCAACATGCCGAGCGCGGCGATAACAGCAATTGCGCCCAACGCGATGAAGAGAACAAATTCAACCGTCATGACGTCAGCCCGGATCCTGCATATCGGGAATGGGCCGGTCGAACGCGCCCGGCGCCACCTGCATCGGCGTGGCTCCAGCTGCTCCCTCCGAGCGAACGAGCAGTTTTTCTTTGGTGTAGATTGCACTCTCGCGGTCGTAATACGAAAGTTCGTAATCATGCTCAAGCACTATCGCCTCGGTCGGGCAAGCGTCCTCGCAAAAGCCGCAGAAGATACAGCGCAGCATGTTAATCTCATACACAGAGGCGTAACGTTCGCCAGGAGAGAAGCGCGCCGCGTCACTGTTCTCATCCGCCTCCACGAAGATAGCATCCGCAGGGCAAGCCGCGGCACAGAGCGCGCAACCGACACATTTTTCCAGCCCGTTTTGATAACGTTTTAGCTCATGGCGCCCTTTGAAACGCGGACGCACCGGGCGCGTGGACTCCGGATACTCGACCGTTATTGGCGGCTGAAACAGGTGTTTGAAAGTGGTTCCCAATCCTTTGATGATCTCAGTCACCATCATCGCAATCCTCTAACCACCCATCACTATTACCGCTGCGGTGACCACCACGTTCGCCAGGGAGAGCGGCAGCAACACCTTCCATCCAAATGCCATGAGTTGATCGTAGCGCAGCCGCGGCAGGGTCAGGCGCAACCAGATCATCACGAACAGAAAGGCAGCCGTCTTCACGCTGAAATAAAATATCCCCAGCCAAGGCAGCTGTTCCACATATGGCCCCAGATATCCGCCAAAAAACAGCGTGGCGGCAATCGCGCTCACTGCCACCATTTTGATATATTCCCCCATAAAAAAGAGCGAGAATTTCATTCCTGAGTATTCAGTGAAGTAACCCGCAGTCAATTCCTGTTCGGCTTCAGGCATATCGAAAGGTGCACGATTGACCTCCGCCAGACCGGCCAGAAAGAAAACCAGCGCACTGACAGGCTGCCAGACCACGTACCATGTGGTCTGCTGCTGTGCCGCGATAATGCCCTGCAGGCTCATGGTACCGGCCAGCAAAATCGGGCCGATGATGGCGAGGCCGAGCGCAATCTCATAACTAATCATCTGCGCGGAGGCGCGTAGCCCGCCCATGAGCGAATACTTGTTAGCGGAGGACCAACCCGCGAGCACGATGCCATACACCGCGACCGAAGCCACCGAGAGGATGTAGAGCAGCCCGACGTTCAAATCGCTAATGCCGAGGCGGACAACGCGCCCAAACAACTCGACATCCGGCCCAATCGGCACCACCGCCATGATTATCATCGCTGGAATCATGGTCAGAATGGGCGCGAGGAAGAACAGCACTTTGTCCGCGCCGGCGGGTACCATTTCTTCCTTGAAGAGCAGTTTTATCCCGTCGGCGGCGGGTTGCAGTAGACCCCACGGCCCAACCCGGTTCGGGCCCTTGCGAACCTGCATGAAGGCAGCTATTTTGCGCTCCGCCAGCGTCAGATAGGCGAACGCGGTCGCCAGCACGAAAGCCATCAGCGCGCTTTTTAGCAGTGCTTCAATCACAATGCCGGTCACGTTGCTCATGATTCCACCTTGCGCAACACAACTGGCGTTATGCGTGCAAGCGGCGGCCCACCGATGCTGCGCGGCAGCAACGCCGCACCCTGGGGCGGCCGGTCACTGACGCGGGCTGCCAGCTCCCAATCATGGCCATTGACGCGCAGCGCAACCCGGTCGCCGCTGCCCACGTTGGCACAATTGGCGTCTGCCATATTCAGTTCAATGTACGCCTCGGGCAAGCGCGGATGCATGATTTCAGAGCGGGCGATTGCGCTACCACGATCATACAAAAGCGTGACCGGAACTGCCAGCAAATCGCCGGAGGCCACGGCAGGCGGCTGCACAACTCCGCGCGGAACAGCGTGTCCCATTTCTGCCAGCGCGGGAGTCTGCACGCCCAACCCGGCGAGGTTCGGAAACGAAGCGCCGCCATAGTAGCTGTCACGCCCACCGACGGGCGGCCATTGCTGCTCCACAGCCGCCAGTCGCTCGTAGGTTATGCCCGCGTAGTGGGGAATGGACGCCGCAATCTGGCGCAGCACTGCTGCCGTCCCCGTGGGGACTGTGCCCAGCCCTAGCGTTTCGCTCAGCCGCGCGAATATCTGCCAGTCCGGCAGCGCCTGCCCGCGCGGGGGCAGCGCCGAATAAAATCGTTGCACTCGACGGTCGCCGCTGGTATAACTACCCTCACGCTCGACAAACGCCTGCGCCGGCAGCACCACATCCGCGCAGCGGGTGCTCTCGGTGCTGAAAAGTTCGGTCACCACCACAAACGCATCCTCCGGGAACACATCGCCATCGCCAATCGGGTTTGCCCCCGCCAGCATGACCACCCCCGCACCGACGGTGAATTCGGGCACCGACATGCCCACCGGCCGCACTCCCATGTCCCAGGCACCCTGCGTGTTGTTGCCCGGCCAGACCGGCAGCAGCCCGTTTCCGACGCGTCCCATGTGCCCGCCGGCAATGAGTAAATTGGCGCAGGCTTGCGCCAGCGCGCTCGAGCCGGAATAATCCAGCCCTTCACTGCCATAGATGATTATCATGTTCTCGGCCGCCGCAATCGCGCGCGCGGCTTCCGCGACGCGCGTGTTGTGCTGCGCGGCAATGTTGCTCGCCAGCCCGGCCTCGCCGCCAGAAATCGCGTGTGTGAGCGCCAGCACGGTGCGCACCTCGTCGCCATAGCGGTAGCGCACGCTATGGGTAGCGCAGCGGTCGAGTTTCGTCTCGCGCGCGTTAGCAACAATCAGCGTGGCGCGGTTCTTATCAGCGGTCGCACCCGCTTTGGTGGCGGCCTGCCTGACCTTAAACCACCACAGCGGCGCTTCCTCGGCCAGATCGCTCGCCAACACCAGAATGACCGTACCGGCGCCTAGTCGCGCGAGGTCAGTGCCCACACCCACGCCCACCTGCTGCACCAGATCGCCGCCGCCCATGCGGCCCGGCCACTGCGCCGCGCGGCCACCCACGCCCTCGAGAAGGGTGCGGAAAGCGAACAGGTCCTCATTTGCCAGTCTTTCCCCCACCAGCCCGGCCACTTCTCCGCCAGCAGCGCGCAGCCTTTCAGCGACCAGCTGCAGTGCCTGCTCCCAACTGGCTTGCGAAAGTTGGCCATCCTTGCGCAGCAGCGGGGTAGTCAATCGCTCCGCACTGCCGACAAAATGATGCCCAAAACGGCCCTTATCACACAGCCATATTTCGTTCACCTTTTCGTTCTGGCGCGGCATGATGCGTTTGATGACGGCCTCCCCGCCCTTGCCCGAGCAGCGCGTGTTCAAGTGCAGATTGCAGCCCACTGCGCAGTGCGGGCATATGGAGGGCGCGTGCTGCAATTCCCACGGCCGCGCGCCAAAGCGGAAATCAGCGCTGGTGAGCGCGCCAACCGGGCAGATGTCCGTGGTGTTACCGGAGAAATGGCTGTCGAAGCCGGGCTCAGAAAAGGTGACAATCTGCAGCGCGCGCCCGCGCTGATCGAAGCCTATAACCGGCTCCCCGACGAGCTCATCCTGGAAACGGGTGCATCGCCCACACTGGATGCAACGCTCGCGGTCAAGGAAAATAAGGTCGCCCAGAGGCACGCGCTTCTGCAGCTGCATTTTCTCGTCGAAGAGAAAACGCGATTTCCCGGTCCCGTGCCGCATGGTCAGGTTTTGCAGCGGACACTCGCCGCCCTTGTCGCACACCGGGCAATCAAGCGGATGCGACGTCAGCAGGAATTCGACGATATCTTTGCGCGCGCGCGCCACCTTTTCATTGGCGCTGCGCACCTGCATACCCGCCGAGACCGGCAGCGTACACGCAGTCTGCAGTTTCGGCATCCAGTCGATTTGCGCCTCGCCGTGCTCGTCCAGTTGCAGCTCACCGCTTTCGCGGTTGCGCAGCGGCGTGCCCACCTCCACCAGGCACATGCGGCACATGCCGACCGGCTCCAGCTTGGGGTGATAGCAGAAGACGGGGATATCGTTGCCGGCGCGTTTGGCAGCCTCGACAATCAGAGTGCCCGCGGGCACGGTGACCGAATGCCCGTCAATCCTGAGTGTGATTGAGTCAGCCATCTAGTCGCGTCTCATCCACTTCAGCTCGCTTCTGGCGTGTTCCCATTCCCTGCCCCGTTCCCGAAATCATCCCCGAACAGTTCCAGTCCGGAGACCACCGCGCTGATGGAAAACTCACCCAGCGGGCACAGGCACTTTCCGGCAATCTGCTGTGCCACCTCGCCCAGCAGAGCCACATCCGCGGCCGCGCCGCGCCCGTTATTGATGCGCTGCAGCAGCCGGTCCATCCAGTAGGTACCCTCACGACAAGGCGTGCATTTGCCACAGGATTCATGCTTGAAAAAGCGCGTCGTTTTGGCCGCTGCCCAGCTTATGTCAACCGTCTCATCCATCACGATGATAGAGGCCGAGCCGAGCTGTGAACCGACGTGCGGCAGGTCTTCATAGGTCAGTGGCGTGTCCAACACCGCATCGGTCGCGGGCAGTATCGGGGCGGATGCGCCCGACGGCAATATGGCCTTCAATTGCCTATCACCGCGGATGCCACCCGCTATATCGAAAATGAGTTCACGGAAGGTGATGCCAAGCGGGGCCTCGTAATTGCCCGGGTTCTTCGCGTGTCCAGAAAGGCACATCACTTTGGGGCCACAGCTTTTTTCCACGCCGATGGAGCGGTACCACTCCGCGCCACGCGATATTATCAACGGCACGTTCGCCAGCGTCTCGGCGTTGTTCACCACCGTGGGTTGCTGGTAAAGCCCGCGGTCAGCCGGGAATGGCGGTTTCAGCCGTGGCTGACCCGGCTTGCCCTCAATCGATTCCAGTAGCGCGGATTCTTCTCCACAGATATATGCGCCTGCGCCGGGATGATGGTGAATCTGTAGCGAAAAATCGCTGCCGAAAATCCCATCGCCCAGCAGAGCGCGCTCGTGCAGCTGCGCTACCTTCTGCTGCAGCACCTGCGCCAGCTGCCAGAACTCTCCGCGGCAGTAGTTGTAGGCCACATGCGCCTGCGCCGCGTATGCGCAGATCATCAGGCCTTCCAGGAATTGAAACGGGTTACGCTCCAGAATCTCGCGGTCTTTGAAAGTTCCCGGCTCGGATTCGTCCGAGTTGGCAACCACATAGCGTGGGAAGCGCTCAGAGAGGAACGACCACTTCAGCCCGGTGGGGAAGCCGGCGCCGCCGCGCCCGCGCAGCCCGGAATCTTTTACAAGGTCAATCACCTGCTGCGGTGACAGCTGCGTGACCACTTTTTCGAAAGCCTGAAAGCCGCCCAGACGCAGATAGACGTCCAGTTCGGCGATGTCCTCCTCACCGGGATTGCGGTGGCGCAGCAGCAGGAATTCACTCATCCGGCATCTGTTTCGTCCCCGCCGGCGCCGGCCGCGAGAAGCTCCTGCACAAGCCCCTGTACATCCTCCGTGCTCTGGCGCTCGTGATAGCTGATGCCATCACCGTTCTGCAGCTGAAACATCGGTGCTTTGTCGCACGCCGCCAGACACATCACCGCCTCGACCGTGAATTGCCCATCCGCGGTGGTATCGCCCAACTTCACGCCCAGGTTTGCGCACACTTGCTCGGCAAATTCATCCGCGCCGCGCAGCGCGCAGGGCAAATCGGTGCAGATCTGGATGCGGTGCCGCCCACCGGGCTGTGCGTAAAAGAGCGTGTAAAAGCCGACAATGGATGCCACCTGCGTGGATGAAATGCCTAGCAGCTGCGCGATTTGCTCCATGGCGGCGCGGGTCACATAGCCGTACTCGCGCTGTGCCAGGTGCAGTAGGGGCATGATTGCCGAACGCTTCTCTTCCGCCGGATAGCGCGCCAGAATGGCCTCGATTTCCGCTGGATACTTCTCGCACAGCGACTGCACAACATCAGCATGCGTCATCGGTCCACATCCCCTAGCACGATATCGATCGACCCGATGATTGCCACCAGGTCCGCCACTAAATAACCTTCGGACATGAGCGGCAGCGACTGCAAATTGTGGAAGGAGGGCGTGCGGAAATGCACCCGCGCAGGCTGTGTGCCGCCATCGCTGACCAGATAGCAGCCCAGTTCACCTCGGGGCGACTCCGTGGGCAGATAGACTTCGCCTTGTGGCGCGGAGAAACCTTCCGTCCAGTATTTGAAGTGGTGTATCAGCGCCTCCATGCTACGCCCGAGTTCGGAGCGCGGCGGCGGCGCGAAGCGGCGGTCAGCGCTCATTGTCGAGCCGGGCCGCAGCCGGGAAAGCGCCTGGCGGATGATGCGCATTGACTGATGGAATTCGCGCATGCGCACGCGATAGCGTGCGTACACGTCACATCCATCCTCCAGTGGCACGTCGAAATCATAATGCTCGTAGCCGCAGTACGGCGCCGCCCGGCGCACGTCGAAGTTAACCCCGGACCCGCGTAGCGAGGGGCCGGTCATACCGCGCGCTTCGGCCTCATCCGCAGCGATAACACCGATGTCGACCGTACGCCGCAGAAAGAGCGGGTTGCGCGTGAGCAGACGCTCGTAGTCGGCCAGCTTGCCCGGCAGGTACTCCAGAAAGGCATCCACGGCGGAGACGAATTCTTCAGGCAGGTCGCGCCAGACACCGCCCGGGCGGATATAGGAGGTCATCATGCGCTGCCCGCCAATCAGCTCAAAGATATCGAGCAGGCGCTCGCGGTCGCGGAAACAATAAATCAGGATGCTGCTCGCGTTCAGGTCCATCGCGGAGGTTCCCAGCCAGACCAGATGGGAGGAGATGCGCTGCAGTTCGGCGCACAGCACGCGAATGACCTGCGCTCGCTCGGGAACCTCGATGCCGCACAACTTCTCCAACGCAAGGCAATAAGTGAGGTTGTTGCCCAGATTGTTGAGGTAATCCATGCGGTCGGTCATCACCAGCGCCTTGAGGTAGGTCTTCGCCTCCATATTCTTCTCGATGCCGGTGTGCAAGAAACCGATATCGGGGCGGCAGCGCACCACTTCCTCGCCGTCCAGCTCGAGCATTAAGCGCAATACCCCGTGAGTGCTGGGGTGCTGCGGCCCCAGATTGAGCACCATGGTTTCCCCGCTGGCAGCGCGGTCGCTAAAGAGGGTCTTCAGCTCATCCACCGTGCCTTCGAATTCGCGCACCTGACTCATGCGAGCATCACTCCTGTGCGTAATTCTTGCGGCGGTCAATTTCGCGCCAGTTAAACGAGAACTGCACTTCCTCGTAGCCAAGGGCATAATCCTTGCGCAGCGGGTGGCCCTCCCAATCCGCAGGCATAAGAATGCGGCGCATGTCAGGGTGACCGGTGAACTCAATGCCCATCAGGTCAAATGCCTCCCGCTCCGGCCACTCGGCTGCAGGCCAGACCGCGCTGACACTGGGAAGTCGGGGCGACTGCCCGGGGAGCAGCACGCGCAGACGCAGGCGCGCATTGTGTATTCGCGCATGCAGTAAATAGGCAACAGCGAAGCGCGGCCGCTGCGGGTGATAGTCCACTGCCGCAAGATCGACCAGAGCAGAATAATGCAGCGCCGGATCGTGGTGCAGGTCACGGCAGATGTGCAGCAACGCGCCGGCGGAGACCAGCAGCGTAGTCTCGCCACGGAAAGAAATAACCTGCTCAATTGCATGCATGTGCTTTTCGCGTAAAGCGGCCACGGTGGTATCAATGTGGGTCATCATATTATTACGCCCAGCGGGTAATTCTCTCGCCGAGCACCTTTTCATGTAATTTCAGGATGCCGTCAATGAGCGCTTCGGGCCGGGGCGGGCAGCCGGCCACGTACACATCCACCGGTACGATTTCGTCTACACCCTGCGCAAGCGCGTAGTTGTTAAAGACGCCGCTGCAAGAGGCGCAGTCGCCCATTGCCAGCACCCATTTAGGTTCGGGCATCTGGTCGTACAGCCGGCGCAGCACCGGGGCCATCTTTCGGCTGACGCGTCCAGCCACAATCATCAGGTCGCTCTGGCGCGGAGAAGCACGCATCAGTTCCATGCCGAAGCGGCTGACATCGTAGCTAGCCGCCTGCGTGGCGATCATCTCTATGGCACAACAGGCCAACCCAAAAAGCATTGGCCACATGGCGCCGGTGCGGCCCCAGTTCACCACTGTCTCAAGCGTCGTGGTGACAATACCCAGATTGCCGAGTTTCTGTTCTGCACCCATGGCTAGCACGGTGCTCCAGCACTGAACGGCGCGCGCAGCTTCATGTTTATTCCCACTCCAGCGCGCCTTTTTTCCACACGTAGATATAACCCACAAGCAGAATAGCGACGAATACCAACATCTCAATCAATCCGAAAACCCCGAGCTTTCGCAGCACCACCGCCCATGGGAGCATGAAGATGACTTCGATGTCAAAGAGCACGAAGAGCACCGCGACAAGGTAAAAGCGCACCGGCATGCGCCGCACCGCGCTACCGATGGGGGTCATTCCGGATTCGTAGGGCATCAACTTGACGGCACTGTCGCGGCGCGGTCCGAAGAGATGACCCAGAGCCACCATGGCGACCGCCATCACGGTGGCCACCCCCAGCAAGATGGCAATAGGCAGATAATCGCTCAGTAGCTCTTGTGGTGGCATGTGCTATTGCGTTGCAGAACCCGCCTTCCCAACGCTATCAAACGGCAATTGTGAGGATTATCACAAGCGTATTTGGAGCTTATCATAGGCGGAAGGAGGCGTCAAGAAACCAGTGGCGGGTCAACTCAGGTGATCGCGCAGTACGCGGATGCGCCCGGGATTGCGCAGTTTGCGCAGCGCTTTCAACTCAATCTGGCGAATGCGTTCGCGCGTCACGTTGAAGTGCTCGCCCACCTCCGCGAGGGTATAGTTGTGCCCATCCACCAGCCCATAGCGCAATTCCAGCACCTCGCGTTCGCGCTGGTTCAACCCCTCCAAAGCATCGCGCAGGTACTCGCGCAGAAGATGCGAATCGACCGCGGCCATCGGGCTGGGCACGACGTCATCCTCGATAAAGTCGCCCAGCTCGGCGCTGGCATCCGCGCCCACCGGCCCCTCGAGCGACATCGGCTCTTGCCCCAGTCGCATGATTTCGCTAACGCGTTCGCCGGCGTGGCGCAGTTTGCGCTCCAGGTCTGCCGCCAGCGGGCGCGCATCGGCGCGGGTCTTTTCAATGGCGGCCTGGTCTCCGGGCGCGAGCATACCCATCTGTAGTGCAATCTCTTCATCGGTCGGCTCGCGCGCGTTCTGTTGCACCAACTCGTGCCGAGCGCGCGCCACGCGGCTGATGGTTTCTATCATGTGCACGGGGATGCGGATTGTTCGGCCATGGTCAGCAACGGCGCGGCTGATAGCCTGCCGTATCCACCACATGGCATAGGTGCTGAAGCGGTAACCGCGCGCCGGATCGAACTTGCTCACCGCGCGCAACAGACCCAAGTTGCCCTCCTGAATCAGGTCGAGGAAGGTGATGCCCCGT
This sequence comes from Anaerolineales bacterium, assembly GCA_036011785.1. Classification (GTDB taxonomy): domain Bacteria; phylum Chloroflexota; class Anaerolineae; order Anaerolineales; family UBA11657; genus CAJWGI01. The sequence goes on from DASCOB010000092.1 coordinate 18,297, forward strand.
CCGGTGTAGTTTTTAGCCACGCTGACAACCAGGCGCAGGTTGGCGCGCACCAGCGCACGGGTGGCATCCACGCCGCGCTGCTGAACCCAGTCGAATGACTCCTTGATTGCCTGTTCGGCTGGCATCCACTGCGCCACGGTGCTCTTGCGCGGCACGTTCTTCACGTTTTTAACGCGCTCAGCTAACGCCACCTGAGTGACCTCCGGCAGCAGGTAGAGCGCGGTAAAGACATGCAGCGCATCTGTCGCAACCGCGGTCCACTCAGAGTCCTTCCCCCAGCGGTCATTTTTCAGCCAGTGGCGTAAAAAAGAGGGCTTATCCATTTCCCAACTGCCGCGCAAACGATGCGCCTCCAACACCACTGCTCGGAAATCCACCGGTTGCTGCTTGAGCCGCATACAGTCAGCGCGTACCTGCCTCCACGTGGTTACAATTTCCCCCCACACCTGCAGCAGCAGTTCCCGTCCGTTGGGGGCGGGCGAGAGGCCATCAATTCCCAGGGACTGCACGGCCAGCAGCCAGTTCGCGGCGGTCACGCAGGTGGACAGCCAGAACTCCTGATCGACGTGCAAGAGCTCCGTCTGGCCAATTTCCCTCAGGTACATGTGCACCGGGTCAACGCTCGTGCCGGTCACAGGACGCGCAATGGGCGCAGCCGTTTTCGTGCGCTCCACCTCCGTCACGTCGTCGCTGCCGGGAGGTGGAGCTTCGTTTCGCTTGCCGTGTTTTCGCTTGCGTGTCGGTTTTCCCATTGACGAAAAATTCCGCTGTTATGCGCCCACGCCGCCCTCCACCTGCAGTGAGTTTGAATGCTGCCAGAGCAAGCGCTGCAATCCGCGCAGCGCACGCGTGTGCTGCAACGTCAATTGCTGATAGGATTGCGCCTGCTCCACTTCGCCCTGTTCACGCGCTGCGTTTTCCAAAAATTGCAACTCCTGCAGCCACGCGCCCAGATTACGTTGTCGCAATCTGACTGCGGCATTGATGACGTCTTGCCCACGGCGCTCATCCTCCACCGCCAGAGCCTCGCCCTGCTGCCAGAGCGACTCCCAGCACTGCTGCAGTCCGGCTTCGGTTCTAGTGCGCATGAATTCGGCCGGGGTCATCTCGGCCTGATGCAGGCTGCTCTGCAAATGGGCGAAAAGGCGTTGAAACTCCGCGCCGGCGAAATCCTGCGGAGAGAGCGCTTCCGCGCCGGATTCGCGCAGTGCGCGATCGATGCGCGCGAGCAAATCGGGCCGCCGCAGTAGTCCAGCCAGAAGGTAATTTTGCAGCTGGTCGGGCGCGGATTCGGGCGCACTGAAAGGCGGCGTAGATGCCGGGGCCGGGCGCGCGCTGGCGCGCCGACTGCGCGCATGCCCGCTCTGCAGTACGCGTTCATCCACATGCAGCCGACGCGCCAGTTTCTGCTGGTAATCCGCGCGTTCGGCCGGGTGGCTGACATCAGCGATGATAGGCATGACGTCATCGATGATTTCGGCTTTAGTCTTCGAATCGGTCAGGTCACGCCCGGCGGTGAACACATCCATGACGTAATCGACCACCGGCTGCGCATCGGCGGTAAGTACGCGCCACTGCTCCGCGTCAGCAGCGATGAACTCATCGGGATCCATGCCGAGCGGCAGCGTGGCCACGCGGATGTCAAGCTGCAGCTGGCCCTCGTTGCGCAGCAGCCCGCGAGGGTTGAAAGCAGGCACGGACTCGCGATCGAGCGTCTCGCGCGCCACGCTCAGGCTGCGCAAGGTGGCGCGGTCGCCAGCCACATCCGAGTCGAGCGCCAGCACCACGCGGGGCGCGTACCGCTTGAGCAAGCGCAATTGCTTTTCGCTCAGCGCAGTGCCCATGGCGGAGACCACGTTGGTGAAGCCGGCCTGATGCGCGGCGATGACATCCATGTAGCCCTCCACTAGCACGGAGGCACCCTGTTCGCGGATGGGCAAGTAGGCGCGCTCGATACCGTAGAGCAGCGCGCCTTTATCGAAAAGGGCGGTCTGGGGTGAGTTCATGAATTTGGGCACGTCATCGGCGGCTACGACTCGTGCGCCGAACCCCACCTCCTGCCCGCGCTGGTCGCGGATGGGAAGCATAATGCGGTGGCGGAAGCGGTCGAAGGTTTTGCCGTCGCCCTTTTTCACCAGCAGCCCGGCGGCCACCAGATCGTCATCGGAGTAGCCTTGCGCGGTGCAGTGTTTGCGCAGCGCGTCCCACGCGGGCAGTGCGTAACCCAGCCCGAAGTCGTCCCAACTTTCCTGCGAGATGCCGCGCCCATGCAGATGCGCGCGCGCCGCCTGCGCGGCTGGGTTTTCGCGCAGCAACTGCTGAAAGTACCCGCTGACCATGCTGAGTAGCTGCAGTAGGCGCGCGTGTTGCTTGTGCTGCTGCTCCTGCTGCGGGCTGGGCGGGGTCAGTTCGACTCCAGCGCGGCGGGCGAGATATTTCAGCGTCTCGCGGAAGTCCCAGCCCTCCTTTTTCATCAAGAAGCTGAACACGTCCCCGCCATCATTGCACGCGCCAAAGCATTTCCAGCTGCCGCTATCCGGCCAGACCACGAAGGCGGGCGTGTTCTTGTTGTCGTGAAAGGGGCAGAAGCCGGTGTGCGCGCTGCCGGTGCGGCGCAGCTTGACCGTCTCACCGATTAGCTCGACGATGTCAACGCGCGCCTTTATCTCATCGGTGACTTTCATGCGTCGGACGCGTCAAGGCAAATCGGTCTCGTCACGGGTACAGCACCACAAATGAGTTGACGCGCAAGAAAGATTCATCGTCCATCATGTCTGGGTCGTCATAATTTATACTGCGCGGGTACGAACAGGTGACATCGTACACGACCCTGACATGGGGCACTTGTTCCGGGTCCTGCAGCGTCCACTGCGCTTGCTGAAACAAACTGGGGGACTGAAACTTTCGAGCGCAATAGCGGTCGTATGTCTGGTACTCTCTCAACGGAAACGCAAATTCAGATTCTTCATCGCGCCGGATCGGGTTCACCACTTTGACCACTCCACCATCCCTGACGGGGATGCCATACGAGCTATTGCGCCACGCGCCGAGAGAGTGTGCACCGACAACCGCCAGGATTACGCCTCCGGTCCTCCGTTTACTCATTGCGGCATGTTTCTCCAGCCCCGTGTCAAAACCCCTCCAATCTTGAAAGGTCCACAGTTCCGTCCGCGAGCGCGGCCACGTGGCGCATGAGCGCCAGCCGGTTGGCGCGCACGGCGGGGTCAGCGTCCATCACCAGCACCGCATCAAAAAAGCGTGTGATAGCGGGGATGGTCGGCTTGAACGCGGAAAGGAAATCGTCCACGCCCGGCGGCTCCGACCGGTCTGCCAGCGTGGATAAGGCAGCCTGCAGCGCCGCCCACAGTTCGCGCTCCGCATCTTCCCGAAAAAGCTCCGGCTCCGGCTCGGCCGGCGTGTCTCCATCAGGCAGGATGCGCACGCATCGCGCGAAGCCGTCCAGTGTGGGCTGCCAGTCGGCGCGCGCCACCCAGACGCTCAGTTGCTCCGCCGCCTGCTGCGCCCGCCACGGGTTACCGCCCTGCACGGCAAGTGCCGCCTCCACCACATCTGCGCGATGGCCACGCTCGCGCAGGACACCGCGCAAGCGCTTCAGGAGAAAACCGGCCGCCTGCTCGACTGCGTCGTCGGCGGCCACCGGTTGCAGCGCGGCGGCTGCCTGCAGGCCGCCGCGCAGGTCAAAATCGAGCTGGCGCCCCAGCAGCAGCTGCACCGCCCCCAATGCAGCGCGGCGCTGCCCGAACGGGTCCGCCGCGCCGGTGGGCTCCAGCCCGACGGCAAACAGGCCGACGAGCGAATCAAGACGGTCGGCCAGCCCGACCGTCAACCCTGCCAGCGCGTGCGGCAATTTCCCACCCGCACCCAGCGGCCAATAGTGCTCCTCGATGGCGCGCGCCACCTCCGCGGTCTCCCCCTCCGCCAGCGCGTACTCGCACCCCATCACTCCTTGTAGCGCGGTCATTTCCACAACCATGCTGGTGGCAAGGTCTGCCTTCGCCAGATGCGCGGCGCGCAGCGCGGTCTCACCCTCGGCCGTGTCCAGCCCGAGCAGCGCCACCAGCTTGGCAGTCAGTTTCTCGATGCGTTCGGATTTATCCAGCATGGAGCCAAGCTGCTCCTGAAAGGCCAGTCGGCTTAGTTCGGCGCGGAACTGCGAGAGCGCGCGTTGGCTATCCTGGCGCACAAAATAGCTAGCGTCCGCAAAGCGCGCGCGGATGACGTGCTCATTGCCCTTGACCACCAGTTCAAGATTCTCGGCCGCGCCGTTGCGCACGCCCACAAAAAAGGGCAGGAGCGCTCCGTCCTTGACTACCGGAAAATAGCGCTGCTGTTTCTTCATCACCGCAATCAGCACCGGCTGTGGGAGCCGCAGAAAATCGGGGTTAAATTCGCCCAGAAAGGCGGTCGGGCACTCAACCAGATTGGCGACCTCGGCCAGCAACTCGTCGTCCGGCGCAATCTCGCCCTCCACCCCGGCTGCTAGCCGACGCGCATCAGCCGCGATGCGTTCGCGCCGCTCGACCGGATCAAGCATCACGCGGTGCTGCGCCAGCAGCGCCGCATAGGCGCTCGCCTCGGGCACTTCAAGCGGCTGCGCGTGCACCGCGCGCAGCGCGCGCGTCTCTCGGCCGGCCACCAGTCCGGCGTACGCAAAAGGCAGCCGCTCGCTGCCTAACAGCGAGAGCAGCCGGCGTATCGGGCGCGAGAAGGCCACCGAGTCGGCCCCCGGCAGCCAGCGCATGCTGCACTCAAAACGCAACCCGTCCAGAATGGCGGGCGCAATCTCGGCCAGCACTTCAGGCAGTGGCCGCTCTTCCTCGCGCACCATCGCGACCACGTATTCGCCGCCCTCCATTTCGCGCCGCTCTAGATCGGAAACGGCCACGCCCTGCCCGCGAGCGAAGCCCTGTGCGGCGCGCGTGGGCTTTCCTCCGGCGTCGTAAGCGTGGCGCACCGAGGGGCCGCGCACTATCTTTTCCACCGGCTGCTGGCGCAGAGGCAGTGCCTCAATCAGCAGCGCCAGCCGACGCGGCGTGCCCCAGACATGAATGTCGCCGTGCGACAGGCGCTGCTCCGCCAGCCGGGCGGGAACCTGTTCGCGCAACTGGGCGAGCGCGTCGGCGAGATCTCCCGCCGGAAGCTCCTCCACCCCGATTTCAAGTAGGTATGGCTGCGGGTCGGCCGGAGGCTGCGGCAAATCCGGCACAGGCACAGCGGGCGCCTTGTCCTGCTCCGCGGCCAACAGCGGGAAGCCCATGTCACGGCGTTGCTCGACATACCCCTGCGCAACCTGTCGCACCAGCGCGCGCATGTCACCGAAAAAGCGCGCCCGCTCGGTGACGCCGACCGCGCCGCGCGTATCGAGCACATTGAAGGCATGCGAGCACTTTAGCGCATAGTCATAAGCTGGCAGCAGCAAACCGGCCTGCATCGCGGTTGCGGCTTCGGCCTGATACAGGTCGTAGAGAGAACGCAGCCGCTCCACGTCCGCCACTTCAAAATAGTAGTGGCTGTGCTGCTGCTCGGCCTGCAAGTTGACCTCGCCGTAAGTGATGTCGTCCGTCCACCGGATATCGCGGAAGCCTTTGACACGCTGCAGCGCAATGAGGATGCGCTCCAGCCCGTACGTGAGCTCCACTGCCACCGGGTCGAGCGTCACCCCACCCACCTGCTGAAAGTAGGTGAACTGCGTGATTTCCTGCCCGTCCAGCCAGACCTCCCAGCCCAGACCCCACGCGCCGATGGCGGGCTGCTCCCAGTTGTCTTCCACAAAGCGGATGTCGTGCAGCGCCGCGTCAACGCCCAGCGCGGCGAGCGAACGCAGATAAAGTTCCTGTGGGTCGCCGGGGTCAGGCTGTAGGATGACTTGATACTGATAGTGCTGCTGCAGACGGTTGGGGTTCTCGCCGTAGCGACCATCATCAGGACGGATAGATGGCTCCACGTAAGCCACTTTCCACGGTTCCGGGCCAAGCACACGCAGCGCGGTGGCTGGGTTCATCGTTCCGGCGCCGATCTGCTGATTATAAGGTTGCCAGATCAAGCAGCCGTGTTCGCTCCAGAAGCGCTGCAGCGTCAGAATCGCCCCTTGAAAACTGAGCGGCGCTGTCATTCCGCCACCGGCGCGGGTTGCCGGACAGGGGCTGCCGCTCTCGCCGGCGCGCGCACTCCAGCGTCTTTGGCCGCAGCGGAATGGCCGCTGTGGCGCACGCGCTCCAAAAAGTCCACTGATTTCAATTGTCTTTCCAGTTGTACCGTGATGTAGCGCAGCTGCGTGCGTTCCAACTCGGCGGCCACTTGCGGGCGCACGTGCAGCTGCTGCACGGCCGCATAAGGGCTGCGCTGCAGGAAGCGCATTAACCTGAGCGCGTGCATGCTTATCGGTTGCGCGCCGCGGCGTTGGCTGCCACAGCGCGGGCAGAGCACCCCGCCCGCCAGCGGGTCAAAATACTGGTCTTCGGGCCGCACCGGTTCACCCTTGCCGAGGCAACGTTCCAGTTCCGGCCGGAAGCCCACCAGGTCCAGCAGCTGCAGCTCGTAATAGCGTGCGGTCAGCGCCAGATTGTCGCTGCCACTGAGCCGCGAAAGCACATCGGACAGCAGCTGGTAGAGTGCCGCGTTTGCCTCCCCATCCGGCGTAAAGCGATCGAGCAATTCGACGCAGTAGCTGGCGTAGCCGGAGCGCAGCAACTCTTCGCGCAGCGGACGATAGGCGTCGAGCGTCTGTGCCTGGGTGATTATGTCAAGGTTGCGGCCTAGGGCCAACAGCACATCGGCACGCATGAAGAGGTCGAGGTGGCCGGCTTTGCGGCTGGAGGGGCGGCGCACGCCTTTTGCAATTGCGCGCATTTTGCCTCGGTCGGGGGTCAGCAGCGTCAGCAGCCGGTCGGCCTCGCCGAAGACCTGCTGCCTAAGGACAATCGTTTCAGTGCGGATTGCCCGCGCGCGCGCCATACGCGCATTATACCATTCAGGCCTTCCGCAGAACCGCTGCGGGCGCAGCTATTTCAGGTTTTCGGGGTAGAAGCCTTCCGGGAGTAGATCGCGCAGAGTGGTCTCGCGGCGCACGCCGCCGTCCGGTTCGAACATAATGACGGTTATATCGCGCCCGAACTCGGCCATCACCTGTCGGCAGCTGCCGCAGGGCGCGGCCGCGCCTTGAGAGACGACCGCGATAGCGGAAAACTCGCGCTCGCCCGCGCCGACGGCTTTGAAGACCGCCGTGCGTTCCGCACAGATGCCGGCCGGATAACAGGCGTTTTCCACATTGACGCCGGAGAACACTTCACCTGAGGAAGCGAGCAACGCCGCCCCCACGGCGAAACCCGAATAGGGCGCATAGGCCCGCGCGCACGCAGCGCCAGGCGGGCGGCAGATCTCGGCGCGCTGGCTTTTATTCATCTTGGACCGCGCTCGTGGGCGTGGGAAGTTCCCTACGGCGCAACACGCGCACCCACCGAATCTGGCGTTCGACCACCTGCTGCACTTCCAGCAGCAGCCCGTTTATTTCCAAGCGCTCGCCGACATCCGGCACCCGTCCCAGCTGCCCGAAGATGAAACCGGCCAGCGTATCGGCCTCATCGCCGTCGATTTCAGTGTGCAGCTTGCGGTTCAGGTCGTCAATGTCCATGCGCCCGTGCACCAAATACTCGTGCTCGCCAATCTGCCGGAAGGGCACTTCTTGCTCCGGGTCGTATTCGTCCTGCACCTCGCCAATGAGTTCTTCCACCAGGTCTTCCAGCGTGACCACGCCAGCCATACCGCCATATTCATCGACCACGATGGCCATGTGCATGTGCTGCGCCTGCAATTCCGGCAAGAGCGCATCGATTTTTTTTGTCTCCGGAACGAAGAACGGAGGGCGCAGAATCTCGCGCAAAGTGGGATCATCCTTCCCAGCAGCCTGTGCAGTGAGTAGATCTTTGGCATACAGCAGACCAATGACGTTATCGACTGAGCGCTCGTAAACCGGAATTCTGCTGAAGCCGTTTTCCACCACCGCCGCGTGCGCATCCGCCAAAGGCGTTTCCACATCCAGCGCCAGCACGTCGATACGGGGAATCATCACCTCGCGCACCAGCGTATCACTGAACTGAAAGACCGAGTAAATCATCTGCCGCTCGTCCTGCTCTATCGAGCCGCCCTCCTCGCCCGCGTCCACCAGATCCTTAATCTCATCCGGGGTGACAAGCAAACGCTCACGCTCGCTAAGCGGCACCCCGAGGCGGCCAGCGATCCATTCCAACAGCCGGGTGGCGGGCGCGCACAACCAGTTCAGGCCGAGCATCGCTGGGGCGAGCCGCGTGGCCCAGCGCGTGGGTGCGCTCACCACCAGAGATTGCGGCAGCAGCTCGCCCAGAACCAGCAACGCCAGCGTGACCCCCAGCGCCAGCATCGTCAGCAACAGAGCGCCCGCCCACTGCAACTGCGGCAACAACAGCCAGGCCAGACCACCCGAAAAAAGCAGGAGCGTGAGAGTTTGCAACAAGCGCAATGTGAGCTGCAGGCGGGTGGGGTTTTCCAGCAGCAACCCGGCCAGTCGCGCACCGGTGTCGCCGGTATCACGGCTCTGCTCCAGCCCATTGGCGGAGACGTTCGCGAAGACGGTGCGCGCAGTTGCCAAAAAGGCGTTCGCCAACATCAGCCCGGCCAGGCCAAGCAGATTAGCCATCATCGTCAGCACTTCCCCGCGCGATGACGCGCGCCGGCACTCCCACGGCGGTGCTGTCATCCGGCACGTCTCGGGTGACCACTGAGCCCGCGCCGGTACGAGCGCGCGCGCCGATGGACACTGGCGCGACCATCATGGTGTCGCTGCCAATGAAGACATCCTCGCCGATTTCGGTGCGGTGTTTCTTTTTGTCTGCGCCATAGTTGCACGTTATCGTGCCCGCACCGATGTTGGTGCGCGCGCCCACAGTCGCATCGCCCACATAGCAGAAATGCCCCATCTTCACCTGCGGGCCGAGGTACGCGTTCTTAACCTCGCCAAAATTCCCCACATGCACGCCCCGCGCCAGATGAGCACCAGCGCGCAGGCGCCCAAACGGGCCAACGTCCACATCCTCTTCCAGAGTGGCCTGTTCCAGTACTGAGCATTCCACCCGGCAGCGGTCGCCTATGGCGGAATCGCGCACCACACTGTTCGGCCCGATGCTGCAGCCGGCGCCCACCGTGGTCGCGCCCTGTAAATGCGTATTGGGCAGCACAGTGGTGTCAGTGCCGATCTTCACGCTCGCGGCGATATAGGTGTTGGCCGGATCTACCAGAGTTACCCCCTGCTCCATCCAGCCATGATTAATGCGCTCGCGCAACGCCGCCTCGGCCTCAGCCAAGTGTACGCGTGTGTTTATGCCGATAATCTCGGCGCGGTCCTCCATAGCGATAGCACCCACCGAGAGGCCTTGCGCCACTGCCACCCCGATTAGATCGGTCAGGTAATACTCACCGGAGGCAGACGGCTGCAGCCGCGAGAGCTCGTCCCATATCCAAGCAGAGTCGAAACAATAGATACCCACGTTCAACTCGCGGATGGAGCGCTGCTCCACGGTGGCGTCGGCGTGCTCCACCACCGCCTGCACGCTGCCGTCCTCGGCGCGAAGCACGCGGCCAAACCCGCGCTGCTGCTCAGCCACCGCCGTCACGATGGAAATCGGGCCGTCGTTCTCACGCTGGCGCGCGACCACCGCTTCAAGCGTGGCTGCGCTCAACAGGGGCATATCGGCCGCCCACACCAGAACACGGTCCGCGTTGCCGCGAAGTTCTACCCCCGCTTGCAGCAGCGCATGGCCGGTGCCCAGCTGCTCGGTCTGCACCGCCACTCGAGCGCGCTCGCCCACCAGTTCGCGCAGCGCTTCCGCGCCGTGGCCTATCACCACCAGCGCGGTCTGGTCGCCAACTTCCTGTCCCAGCTCAAGCGCGTATTCAATCAATGGCCGACCGGCCAGGGTGTGCAGCGCTTTCGGCAATTTTGAGCGCATGCGCACGCCCTTGCCCGCGGCCAGGATTACGGGCACACTGCTCATCGGCGCAATCCCGGCTGCCCGGCCGCAGCGGGGCAGCCACACGCTCTGCGCAGGCCGCGCGTTATTCGGCTGGAAGTTGTGTTACTACTCGGGGGATCGTCGTTCACAATCAGTGATGCGAAGTTGAAGGTCAAGCTGGGCCGCCTGGACTCGAACCAGGATCGACGGATCCAAAGTCCGCTGTGCTGCCAGTTGCACCACGGCCCATGGCGGCGCTATTGTATCACAATCGCTAGGCCTTATAGCAGGCTGCCAACAC
>DASCOB010000093.1:0-10867 GCA_036011785.1 Anaerolineales bacterium
CTCTTTTGGCGTAGTCTTTCTAGCGTGCCGTCAGACATGCCCGAGGCCACCAGCGCACCGGCGAACGCCTCGGTGAGCGTGGTGTCAATCAGGCGCGCAGAGCGAATGGAGCCGACGCGCCCGGCGTCGCGCGAGTAAAAAACTGCGGTGAAACGGGTGGTGCCGCCTTCGGCGTAATGTTCCCAGACCATGTCGGCGGTGGCTAGCCCGGATTGTGGCCGCACGCTGCGCGGGAAATTGGAGACCTTGATAGCCAGCGGGCGGCGCTGCAGCACGGCGGCATCGGCCACAGGCAGCCCGCTGAGCGGGTTCACCCCCGGTGGGTAGCTGTGTGGTCCGACCAGCGCTTCCGCGGCGCGGGTAGCCTCGGGCGGTTGCGTGATTGTCGGCTCGGGCACGAAAACGGTGACCGCCGGCGCAGGCGGTGGGGTGACGCCCGGTTGCACTGCCACCACCGAGGCGGTGGCGCTAGGCGCGGCCACGTGCGCGGCGGGCGCTACAGCCGTTTGGGCGGGCAGCTGCACCACGGCCGGGGTGGGCTGCTCGGCTTCGCCACCGCAGGCTGCCAGCAAGAATCCGGCGCACAAACCTCGTGCCAGCATGGCTAGCCGCGCGCGGGACGGCTCAGGGTTGCAGCTCATATTGCGTCCACGAGCGCCCGATATCAGCCAGCAGCGTGGCCTGCACATCCACGCGCTGCAGCGCGGCCGCGCTCACCGGCGCGTGTTCCGGAAGCAGCACGAATGTATATCCGTCCGCGTCGGTCAGCGGGAAGACCAGCGCCGCGCTCTCGCCGCTTGGCTGCGTCCATTTTCCCAGTACGGTCGTGCCGCTTCTGCGTCTTCCGTCAATGTCAGCCACAATTACATGCACTCTCTGTTGCATGCCCGCGCGCATCACCGGCCACTCCGGCCATACGGTCACGTTCAGAGTCTCCGGAACCGGCGCGGCTGTCGGTGCGGGCACGCTCAGGTTGCAGCCGGAAAGCAGCAATATCAGTGCCAGCGCGCCGGAGACACATAATTGGCAGCGGGAAGATTTCATTTTCGGGTTGGTCTGACACGCGATCGCTGTGCGCGCGCGGCTACACGCAACCGGATCTGTGCCCCCACGGAGATTCGAACTCCGGTCTTGGGCTTGAAAGGCCCACGTCCTGGTCCCCTAGACGATGGGGGCGATTGGCACGGGCGGCATTCTACCACGCAGTGAAAGTCGGGGTCAAGATAGATGCGCGCCGGCTGCTGCGCGTTCCAGCACCGCCAGCATTTCAAAAGCCGTGGCGAGGTCGCGCGCGACCGTAAGACTGCCGTGGCCGCGCAGCAGGATGGCATCGTGCTGCCCGATGAGCGCGGTGATGGCGCGGCAGTGGGCGGAAGCGCTACGCTCGGCGACCGCGGTCACACCCAAATTGGGAAAGCGCGCAGCCGGCAGCGCTTTGTTGGCCCTGCTCAATGCCACCAGATTGGGCGGGTGCGCGTGCACCACCGCGTGCACGTCCGTGCGCCGGCGGTAGCATTCTAGGTGCATGGGCAGTTCGGAGGAGGGCCGCAATCGCGTAGCCGCGGGCGTCTGCCGGTCGGCCATTACTCCTTCCAGCGTGACCGCGAGTAGTTGCCCAGGCTGTAGGCTGTCTTTGGGTAGCCCGGCCGGGGTGACGATGATGCGCTCGCGCCTGACGCGCGCCGAGAGATTGCCCTCCGCGCCGCGCACCAACGCGTTGCGGCGCAGCAGCGCGCCCAGACGTATTATCTCCTCGCGGGCGAACTCTTCTACAATCATCGTGCTGGAGGCGCAGTATACCGCAGCGGGCGTGAGCGATTATGGTAGACTTCGCCGCGGGCGCATGATCCTGCGGGAGGAAAAAGATGGAAAAGCAGATAACTGAGCTAAAAAAACTGTTGGCGGAAGTGGTCGATTTGCAGCGCTCCGCCTCGGTGCTGGCGTGGGAGCAGCAAACTTATATGCCCCCCGGCGGCGCGGCGGCGCGGGCTGAGCAACTGGCCACGCTTGAGGGGTTGGCGCACCGGATGTTCGTTACGGACGAAATCGGCGCGCTGCTGGCCGGGCTGAAACAGGTGGCCGACGATTGGGATTATGACTCCGATGAAGCCAGCCTGGTGCGCTTCATCAGCCGCAAGTACGAGCGTGAGCGACGCATTCCCAGCGAGCTGGTGGCAGATATCGCGCGCACTACCGCGCTGGCGCAGGAGACCTGGGTGCGCGCGCGGCAGGCCGCGGATTACCCCATGTTCAAGCCGCATCTGCAGAAGGTGCTCACGCTGCGTCGACAGCAGGCCGAATGCCTCGCCCCGTACGAGCACATCTACGACCCGCTGCTGGATGAATACGAGCCGGAGATGAAAACCGCCGAGGTACGCGCGATGTTCGCGGCCATCAAAGACGAGCTTATCGAATTGGTGCATGACATCAGCGCGCGCGCGGACGCGGTCAGTGATGAAATGCTCCACGGCGATTTCGACATCGAGATGCAACGCGCGTTCGGACTGCAGGTTGCGCAAAAGTTCGGCTACGATCTCGAGCGCGGTCGCCAGGATGAGGCCCCGCATCCTTTCTGTTCCAGCTTCTCCAGCGATGACGTGCGCATCACCACCCGCTTCGACGGCAGCTTTCTGCCCTCCGCGTTTTTCAGCACGCTGCACGAGGCCGGGCATGCGCTCTACGAGCAGGGTGTGGCCCCGGATCTGGCGCGCAGCGGGCTGGACACCGGAATATCACTGGGCGTACACGAATCCCAGTCGCGTCTGTGGGAAAATCTGGTCGGGCGCAGCCGTCCGTTCTGGCAGCATTTCTTCCCGCAGTTGCAGGCTGCTTTCCCGGGGGCGCTGGGCGCTGCGGATGTGGAGGCGTTCTACCGTGCCATCAACCTCTCGAAGCCATCACTGATTCGGGTGGAAGCCGACGAGGTCACGTACGATCTGCACATCATTATCCGCTTCGAGCTGGAGCTAGATTTGCTCACCGGCGAGCTGCATCTGGACGAGCTTCCCGCAGCATGGAACGACAAATATGAGCGCTATCTTGGTGTGCGCCCGGAGAACGACGCCGAGGGCGTACTGCAGGATATCCATTGGTCAATCGGGGCGATTGGCTATTTCGCTACTTATTCAATCGGGAATCTCATCTCGGTGCAGCTGCTGAACAGCGCCCGCGAGGCGCTCCCGAATCTGGATGTGGACATCGCCGCCGGGGAGTTCGGCGCGCTACTGAGTTGGCTGCGCGAAAATATTCATCGCCACGGTAGCAAGTTCACCCCGCGCGAGCTCGTGAAGCGCGTGACCGGCGGGGAGATGGATTCGCGGCCGTACATGCACTACCTGCGCGAAAAATACAGCGACATTTACGCGCTCAGAACCTGAATGGGTGCCAGGTGGTCTTGGTTTCCTGCGTGCGCAGGATGGCGTACGGGTTGAGCGCGGCCGCGCCCTCCCACTCTGCGCGCCCGCAGACGGTGACGCGCTTGACGTTCTCGGCGGCGCTGCTCTCCGCCTGAGCGATTTCGGCATGGTCATCCCCAAAATAGATCAGCGCGTTCACATCCATGTGCGTCGCGAATGGTTCCAGTAGCTCGGCGCGGAAACCGGTGAGCAAATTGACTACTCCGGCGGGGAGGTCGGCGGTGTGCAACGTCTCCGCCAGTGAGACCGCGCACAACGGATAATCTCGCGCTGCCAGCGCCACGCATGTGTTGCCGCCGGTGATGACCGGCGCGAGTGCGGAGAGTAGCCCGAGCAGCCCCGATTCGCTCGGCGCGACAACCGCGACCACGCCGGTCGCTTCCAGCACGGTGAAATTGAAATAGGGCGCGGCGACCGGATTGACGCGGCTGAAGAGCTGCCCGTATTTGTCCGCCCAGCCGGCATAATAAATCAGCAGGTCGATTGCGTCGGTGACCTCTTTGCGCGCGGCGGCCGCACTCGCGCCCTGCGCGCGCAGCTCCTCGCGGAATTGCGACCTGCGGCCTTCGAGAATTTCGGCGCAACGATAGAGAATCTGAGCGCGATTGTAGGCGGTGCGCCCGGCCCAGCCCGCGAACGCGCTCCGCGCCGCCGTTACCGCGTCACGGAAATCCTTGCGCGAGGCGCGGCAAATGTTCGCCGCCGCCGCGCCGTCCGGCGCTTCCCAGCGGAAGGTGCGCCCAGACTCGCTACGCGGGAAACTCCCGCCGATGAAGAGTTTGTGCGTCTTGCGCACGTCCAGCCGTTTACTCATCATCACCCCCGTGGCGCGCTGAGGCGCACGTATGGCAGTAACCCCTCCACGCCGCCCTCGCGACCCATTCCACTCTCCTTAAAGCCTCCGAAAGGCGATCCCGGATCGAACTTGTTGAAGGTGTTCGCCCAGATTACCCCGGCGCGGATATCGCGCGTGACTCTGAAAATCTTCGCGCCCTTGTCGGTCCACACCCCTCCCGAAAGCCCGTAGGGCGTGTTGTTGGCCTTGGCGATGACCTCGTCCACAGTGCGGAAAGTCTGCACCGCCAGCACCGGCCCGAAGATCTCCTCCTGCACCACGCGGTGCGATTGGGAGACATTGCTGAACAGCGTCGGCGCGTGCCAGAAGCCTTTATCCGGCAGGCTGCAGCTGGACTGGTATACCTCGCCGCCCTCCTGCTTCCCGATTTCCACATAGGCGTGGATGCGCTCGAGCTGCTCGCGCGAGTTGATTGCACCCACGTCGGTGTTCTTGTCCAGCGGGTCGCCCAGGATAAGTGTCTCCATGCGCTCGCGCAGCTTTTCAATCACTTCGGCAGCCACGCTTTCCTGCACGAATAGGCGCGAACCGGCGCAGCAGACATGCCCTTGATTAAAGAAGATGGCGGTGATGATGCCTTCCACCGCCTGATCAATGGCGGCGTCGGCGAAGATGATGTTGGCCGCTTTGCCGCCCAGCTCCAGTGTGTAGCGTTTGCCGCTGCCCGCCAGCGCGCGCATTATCTCTTTCCCCACCGCCGTGGAGCCGGTGAAAGCGATTTTGTCTACGTCGGGATGGCGCACCAGCAGCCGGCCGGTTTCGCCTCCGCCGGTGACGATGTTCACCACCCCGGGCGGCAGTCCGGCCTCGCGCACGATTTCCGCCAATATCATCGCGGTGAGCGGCGTGGTCTCGGCCGGCTTGAGCACCAGCGTGTTTCCGGCGGCGAGCGCGGGCGCGAGCTTCCACGCCGCCATTAGCAGCGGGAAGTTCCATGGGATTATCTGCGCGGCTACGCCCAGCGGTTTTGCACTGCGCCCGGGGAAAGCGTAATCGAGCTTATCCGCCCAGCCGGCGTAATAGAAAAAGTGCGCCGCGGCAAGGGGAATATCAATGTCGCGGGCCTCGCGAATGGGTTTCCCGCTGTCCATGCTCTCCATCACGGCCAACTCGCGGGCACGCTCTTGAATCATGCGCGCGATGCGGAAAATGAACTTTCCGCGCTCGGCCGTCGGCATGCGCGACCAGCTGCGCGTGTACGCTTCCCGCGCGGCTGCCACGGCACGGTCGATATCTGCCGCGCCGGCCTCAGAGACCCGCGCCAGTGTTTCTTCCGTGGCCGGGTTGATGCTCTCGATGTAATCGTCGCTCTCGGCCGGGAGGAACTCCCCGTCGATGAACAGCTCGTAGCGCTCGCGCAGCCTGACCTCGGCGCTGCTCTGCGGCGCCGGGCTGTAGCTCCAGTCTGTGTGAAAACCAAAAGCGGGTTTTTTGGATGACATGTTCACCCTTCAATCGATGGAAAAATAGCCGGGCGATTGGTACATTCCGGTGGATTGCTTCATTATCTGCATGAGCACGTCATTGGCCAGCGAGCTGGCGCCAAAGCGGAAGAGGTCGGGCGTAAGCCAAGCCTGCCCGAGCGTCTCGCGCAGCATGACCAGATACTGAATTGCTTGCTTCGCCTTGCTGATGCCGCCAGCCGGTTTCAGGCCGACCCTTTTGCCGCCTTCGCGATGGAAATCACGGATGGCCTGCATCATCACCAGCGTCACTTCCGGGGTGGCCGCCGGTTGCACCTTGCCGGTGGAGGTTTTGATGAAATCCGCCCCTGCTGCCATGGCGAGGTCGCTGGCTGCGCGCACGTTGTCGAGCGTCACCAGTTCACCAGTCTCGAGGATGACTTTCAGATGTGCCCGACCGCAGGCCTGCTTGACGCGCGCGATTTCTTCAGCAACATAATCGTAATCTCCGCACAGGAAACGCCCGCGTGATATGACCATATCGACTTCGTCCGCGCCATCCTGCACGGCGCGGATGACCTCGGCCAGCTTGGTCTCAAGGCCGGCCATGCCGCTGGGGAAGGCCGTGGCCACGGCGGCCACCTTGACGCCGCTGCCGCGGAGCGCTTTTTTCGCCACTTTAATCATGGGCGCGTAAACGCACACGGCAGCTACATGAGGAAGCCCGGGGAAGCGTTCGTGCAGATGAGTGGCTTTGTAGCACAGCTGGCGCACCTTTCCAGGCGAGTCGCGCCCCTCCAGCGTCGTCAAGTCAATCATGCTCAGCGCAAGGGTGAGCGCTTGCACCTTCGATTCTTTCTTGATGCTGCGCGCGCGCAGCCGCGCCACGCGTTCTTGCACGCCAATCTGGTCAACCGTACGGGTGGGCGTCAGCATGGGTCGGCGCTGCTCAATCCTGATTGCCGTGCGTGCGCACGATGCGCCAGTCCGCAATCGGGTAATAAACCGCCCACACTTTGCCCACAATCTGCTCCAGCGGCACCGGGCCGATGCGCGCGGCACGCGAATCCTTGGAGAAGTTACGGTTGTCTCCCAGCACCAGGTATTGCCCGGCTGCTAGCTGCCAGCGCTGTGTGTCCGCGGGGCGCATAGGCTCGTGCAGGTAGGCTTCCAGCGCCTGCGCTCCGTTAACGTAAAGCTGTCCGGCGTCAATCTCCACGCTGTCGCCCGGAACGGCGACGACGCGTTTGATGAAATCGGTTTGTCCCGGACGCCCGAGCAGGTTTTCCCAGAAGGTGGCCGTGCTGCTCTCCGGCGGCACGAACACCACCACGTCGCCGCGCGCAGGCGGATTGAAGTGGTACGCCATGCGATTGACGATTATGTATTGCCCGTCGTGGAAGCTGTCCGCCATGCTGTCGCCGTCGATGCGGAAGCGCGCTGAGAGGATGTTAACACCGACGAAAATGGCCACGGCCAGCAGCACGGTTTCGGCTAGTTCGCGTAGGACGGTGGCGATGAGTGGGCGCCGGCGGGGGTGGGCTTGAGCCTGTAATTGTGTCATCGGGCATCGTGTCGCTGTGTTCAATTATAACTTACTCCGACGCCTCAACAAACCGCACTAATCGGAGCGCTCGCGGAAGGCCAGCCGTAACGGTGTGCCGGTGAATTCGAAGCGGGCGCGAATCTGGTTTTCCAGAAAGCGAGTGTAGCTGAAGTGCAGCAGCTTGCGGTCGTTGACGTGAACAAGGATGACCGGCGGTGCGGTGGCAACCTGCGTGGCATAGAAAATGCGTAAGCGCTTTCCGTCCCGCGAGGGCGGTGCGTGCTGCCCGAGCGCGGCTCTGACCACCTTATTAAGCTCTGCGGTGGGGGCGCGGCGGTGCCGCTCTGCATGTACCTTCAGCGCCAGCGGCAGGGTCTTGTTCACACGCTGGCCGGTGAGCGCGGAAACGAAGATCACGGGCACATAATCCAGAAACTGGAGCGTCTCGCGCACCATGGTGCGGTACATATCCATCGTGTAGCTGTCTTTTGGAATGGCGTCCCACTTGTTGACTACCACGATAGCGCTACGCGCTTTATCGAGCACCATGCCGGCTATGTGCGCGTCCTGGGCGGTGCACGGCTCGCTCGCATCGACCAGCAGCAGCACCACCTCCGCCCGATCAATCGCCTTGAGCGCCCGCAGCACGCTGTATTTCTCCACCCCCGGGACGATTTTCCCCCGGCGGCGAATGCCGGCTGTGTCTATCAGGGTGATGCCGGTTCCGTGATAGGTCAGGTGGGTGTCAATGGCGTCGCGCGTCGTGCCCGCCAGTGGCGAGACAATCACGCGCTCATGTCCAAGCATTTTGTTCAGTAAGCTGCTCTTTCCCACGTTTGGCCGCCCGACGATGGTGATGGCGACTGCGTCATCCTCCACGGCGGTGGGCGCGGGCGGCAGCTGCGCCGCAATGGCGTCGAGCAAATCGCCGCTTCCGACCCCGTGCAGCGCGGCGATGGGGTACGGCTCACCTAGGCCGAGCTCGAAAAACTGCTGTGCACCGGCACTCCGAGCGGCATTGTCGCACTTGTTCACTGCCAGCAACAGAGGCGGGCGCTTGCGCCCGGGCAGCTTTTTATGGGCGCGGCGCAGCAGGTTGGCCACCTGTACGTCTGTGGCGGTCACGCCGGTGCTCACATCGGTCATGAAGACAACTACGTCCGCCTCTCCGATGGCCAACTGTGATTGCGCGCGGATTTCGGAAATGAAAGCGGCCGAATCGCTAGCGAGCGGCCGGGAATCTGCCCTGCGGCCGCCAGCCTCTATTCCGCCGGTATCCACCAGATCGAAAGAGACGCCGTTCCATTCCACTTCCGCTACCAACCGGTCGCGCGTGGTGCCGGGCACGTCATCGACCACCGCCAACCGTTCGCCCGCCAGGCGGTTAAACAGGGTGGATTTGCCCACATTAGGTCGCCCGACCAGTGCGACAAGGGGTTTGCGCATCGGCCGAGAATTAAGGCGTGGCTGTGGGTGTGTTGGCGGCTGTGGCCTCGGGTGTCATAGCCGTCTCATCGGGGCCTGCAGTAGCCGTAGGTGGGGCTGTTTCGGTCGCCGTGGGTGCAGGAGTGCTCGTCGGTTTGAAGATGTCCACGCGGATGATTTCTGGAAGCATCTGGTCGGTGGTTACCACGGCCGCCCCGGTGACGACCACGGCTGGCGCTATCGCGTGGATGCCTGTCTTAAGGTCATGCAGATCGAGGATGACGCGAACGTTCTCGGCGGTCATGCTATCGAGCACTGGCAGCGGGCCGGACATAATCACGTCTACCGAGTCGTGCGAGAGGTGCGCTATCAAGCCCGCCCCGAGCCCGGTCACGGTCAGGTCCTGGCGGATGCGGCGGCTGCTCTCTACCGCCTCAATGCTCACCAGCACCAGCACTGATTGCTCGCTCACAGCGGTGACGCCCTCCTCCAGCGCCATGGTCAGGCGCGCATCAATATCCTGCGAGGCTTCGCCGACGTCGAGCGGTTCGGTCTCCACGTTCCCGGGCAACGCGGCGAGCTGCGCCGGGTCGTCAGAGAACACGGTGATGGTCGGTGGCGAGGTGGTGATATTGGTGATACGGTATCCCCGTGCTGGTTTCCCGACCAGCACCGCGCGCACGGCGACGTCACGATAACCGCCCAGCTGATGCACTGCAACCTTCACCGTGGCGCTTTCCGGTTGCAGCGTCACCTCGTTGATGAGCTGGCCGTGGTCGTTCAGCGGCAGGAGCGCGAAAGCTCGGTCGATGTTTTCCTTCTCTCCGCGCAGGTCGAGAGTGAGTTTGATTTCGCTCACTTGGCTCACCAGCCGCGCCGGGCCGGTTACGGTGATGCTATCGGTCGAAAGCACCGGTGTGCCCGCTGCGTATCCTACTGCCGGCTCGCCGCGAACATTCAATACGACCGGCACCGAAGTGACGACGATGCGTTCGAGCTCGACCGCGATTTCAACGGGCTCCACCGCCAGCACCTCGGCGTCGGGCACGAGCACTCGCGCCACCAGCGGCACCGCGTGCCGCCCGGTTGAGAGGCTGCTCAGGTCGGCACTCACCTTAATCTGATTGCTGCTAAGGGTTGACCACACCTGCGCTGGCGCTCTGATGGTGACGGTGGCTTCCGTGACCGCTTCGCCGGCAAGTACAATATCGGCGGGCAGGTCGGTCAGCACTACGGTGATAGGGCCTGGGAAAACGCGCTCTTCAATCGGGTTTTCCTCGTTTGCCGCGGTTATCCACACAATTGCTGCCAACACCAGCGCCAGCCCGAAGAGACTCAGATTCTCAAGGAACCTGCGCAGCACGTCCGAAAAGGCACTAGCCATCGGAGCTTTTCTCTTTGATGCCGACAACGCGGCGCAACCAGCCGCCGCTGCCGCGCGGCTGATAAAAAGCGGCCAAGATGTTGCTCAATCGTTTTGGCGTCAGGCGGCGAATCACGCGTCCGTTGTATGCCACCGAGATGCCGCCGGTTTCCTCGGAAATCACCACAGCGACGGCGTCGCTCGACTCGGTGACTCCGATGGCGGCGCGGTGGCGCAGCCCATAACGGCGCTCGGCCATGCGCGCATCGGTGGAGAGAGGCAGCACGCAAGCGGCCGCCACCAGCAGGTCGCCTCGCAGCACCACTGCGCCATCGTGCAGGGGGGTATCTTTGTGGAAAATCTGCACAATCAGTTCGGCAGAGGGCGTGGCATCTAGCGACACGCCGGTGTCAACATACTCCTGCAGGCCCACCTCGCGCTCGATGACGATTAATCCGCCGTGGCGGTTTTGTGCCATGCGGTCGCTGGCGCTGACGATGCAATCGATCACGGCCAGCACCTGCTCCTGACGGCCGCGGAAGGTGAGCCAACTTCCGGCGCGGCCCAGTCTGGTCAGCGCGCGCCGAATCTCAGGTTGGAAGATGACCGGAATAGCCAGCAGCAGGGCCGGCAGGGTGGCGCGCAAGAGCCACGAGACCGCGCGAAGCTGGAACAGGCCGGAGAAGACCACCACCAGCAGCAGCAGCACAATTATGCCACGCAGCAGATTGACCGCCTGCGTGCCGCGCACAATCACCAGCAGCACATAAAACATCAGCGCCACCACCAGAATGTCGAGCGCGCTCATCCAGTTGAGCTGCTCTAGCAGGCGGGAAAGGTCGCGCGTTAGCGTTTCCA
>DASCOB010000094.1:0-4561 GCA_036011785.1 Anaerolineales bacterium
CCCGCACCGCCCCACTCTACGGCCCGCCCGGCAGCGCATACGTCTATTTTACCTACGGCATGCACTGGATGTTGAACTTTGTCACCGAGTACGAGGGCTTCCCGGCGGCGGTATTGCTGCGCGCGCTGCGCCCTACAGAGGGCTTGTCCCTCATGCAAGCGCGCCGACAGCGGCCACCTGCGGAGCTGACAAATGGCCCGGCAAAAGTGACTCGGGCTTTTGGCATTGACCGCGCCTGGAACGAATACGACCTGTGCGCCGCGGACGCGCGCCTGTTCCTGGCCGACGGGCCGGACTGCCCAGAAACAATCCCGGCTGCCCGTCCGCGGGTGGGGCTGCGCAATACCCCCGAGCCGTGGCGGTCGCTGCCATGGAATCTCAAGCTGCGAGACCAGATCGCTTAGGAGGTAAACGGATAATGGGAATCCTTGAAGGGAAGAAGGCGCTTGTTTTTGGCGTCGCAAACAATCGTTCAATCGCCTGGGGCATTGCCCAAGCGTTGCACCGCGAAGGAGCGCAACTTGCCTTCAGCTACGCCGGCGCGGCGCTGCTGCGGCGCGTCAGCCCGCTGGCCGAACAAGTGGGCGCCGATTTCGTCGAGCAATGCGACCTTTCCCGCGATGACGATCTCGAGAGCCTGTTCGCCAAGGCAAGCGCACAACTGGGGAACATCGACATCCTCATTCACTCCGTGGCATTCGCCAACCGCGACGAGCTGAACGGACCTTACTACGCCACCAGCCGGGAGGGATTTCGGGGGGCGCTGGATATCAGCTGCTATTCCTTCACCGCAATGGTGCGCCACGCGCTGCCGTTGTTCAACCCCGGCAGCAGCTGCCTTGCCATGACCTACTATGGCGCTGAAAAAGCGGTACCGCATTACAACGTGATGGGAGTGGCAAAAGCAGCGCTGGAAGCCTCGGTGCGCTATCTTGCGGCAGATCTGGGGCCGCTGTCGCACCGCGTGAACGCAATCTCGGCGGGCCCCATCCGCACGCTGGCCGCGGCCGGGGTTTCCGGTTTCAAAGCGATGCATCGCGAATTCACCAATCTGGCCCCATTGCAGCGCAACGTCACCATCGAAGACGTGGGCAACGCGGCCGTGTACCTTTGCTCAGACCTTGCCACAGGCGTCACCGGCGAGGTGCATTACGTCGATTCGGGCTTCAACGTGATCGGCCTCGCCACTCCCTCGAGAGGATAAATAGAGTATCACGTCGGCAACTGAGATTTTTCTTTAAGGTGGGTGGGCACGTGCTGATAGCGGTTGGAGCTCAAATCAGGAACAGCCACACCGGCGAAGGAGCCATACCCAGCCTGCGGTAGCTACCGCATCGTAAAGTGGCATTGGTTCATATTGCAGATGAGCAAAGCATGGCCAGACAGCTGATTTCCAGCGGGAGCTCTTACGAGCCAAGTATCGGATTCTCTCGAGCCGTGCGGGTCGGAAACTTGATCTATGTCTCATGAACAGCGCCAATAGGCCCTTGTCGCGAGACCGTAGGTCCGGGCGACCCCTCGGTACAAGCACGGAGGTGCTTCGAAATTATCCGGATTGCGTTAGAAGATGCGGGCTCGACTTTATCGGATGTAGTACGCACCAGGATATTCCTGACAAACATCGATGATTGGGAGCAGGTAGCTGAGGTGCATGGTGAATTCTTTCGAGACGTTCGCCCTGCCAGCACGGTAATTCAAGTAGCTAGGCTTATCGACCCCGATTGGCTTGTCGAGATCGAAGCAGACATGGTCACAGACCTCAACGAGAGCTGAGCAATCGCTGCACCTGGCTGCACTGTTCAGATGAGTTCCGCAATGGCAAATGACTATGGTCGATAGCGGTAGATGAAAGCAGTGTACAAGGTACGTGCGACAACGCAGACGGGCATCACAAACACATTCGTCAATAAATTGAAATCATCGGCGAGTACTGTTAGGTGTGTCAAACTAACCATTGCAGCCCTTCCTTATTTCCACACGCCAACATCGAGTATCCAGAACGCAAGCTGGCATTGTCAGTCGATTAGAGATTACGGAGATGAATTTTGCGGGAGACATGAGGTGTGGGGAGCGTGACAAAAGCAATCGCTGACGTCGTGATATGCGGGGCGGGCATTGCCGGCATTTCGGCCGCCTTTCATTTATCCGTCAAAAGAGGGGTGAAAAACATCCTCATTATCGACGATCGCCCTCCCCTCACTCTCACCAGCGACAAATCCACGGAATGCTACCGTAACTGGTGGCCCGGGCCCGGGGACGCTATGGTGAGTTTCATGAACCACAGCATCGATCTGCTGGAGGCGATGGCGCTTGAGACCGACAATATCTTCAATCTCAGCCGGCGCGGCTACCTATTCCTGACCGGGGACGTTGCGCGCGCCGATGCGCTCAGAGATTCCGCCACCGAAATCTCACAACTAGGCGCCGGGCCGCTCCGAGTGCATGACGGCGGGTCTTCTCCTCAGGTTTACAGACGCTCGCCTGCGCACGGCTTCGAGGGCGAACCATCCGGCGCCGACCTGATCCTCGATACGGAAGTGATCATGGCGCACTATCCCTTCGTCACAGAGAAGGCGGTGGCAGCCCTCCACGCCCGCCGCTGCGGATGGTTCAGCGCCCAACAGATGGGCATGTATATGCTGGAGCAGGCCATAGCTCACGGCGCGCGGCTGCTCAACGCCAAGGTGACGGGAGCAACGCTACGGGGGGGACGAGTGCGCGCGGTGCGGTTTCAGGGAGCCAAGGGGGACAATCAGGTTAGCACTGACACGTTCGTCATCGCCGCCGGACCGTACATCAGAGATGTGACCACTATGCTCGGCATCGAAGTGCCAGTGCTCAACGAGCTGCACGCGAAAATCGCCTTCCGGGACCGCCTAGGCGTGGTGCCGCGCGATGTGCCGATGATGATTTGGAGTGACCCGGTGGCACTGCCCTGGTCGTCTGATGAACGCGAGGAGTTGGCAGCCAGTGCGGACACCCGCTGGCTGCTGCGGGAACTACCGGCCGGGGTACACTTCCGGCCTGAGGGGGCTGCGGACAGCCCTGTCTTGCTGATGCTGTGGACCTACGATGTAGATTCGGTGAAGCCGGTCTGGCCGCCACAGTTCGATCCTATTTATGCCGAGGTCGTGCTACGAGGTCTGACGCACATGATCCCCGGATTATGCAATTATCTCGGCCGGACAGCACGTCCTGTTATAGACGGCGGGTACTACTGCAAAACCCGCGAGAACAGGCCACTAATCGGGCCTCTGGACGTGGAGGGGGCCTTTATCATCGGCGCTCTCTCGGGCTTCGGGCAGATGGCCTCACAGGCCGCAGCCGAGCTGCTGGCCGCTCACATCACCGGGGATGCACTCCCCGATTATGCCCCGGCGTTCCTTCTTAGTCGCTATGAGAATCCTGACTATCAGGCCTTGCTGGACCAGTCAGATGCCGCCAGTGGTCAACTCTGAAGGAAATGCTTGTTGCGTTTTTCAGCTACTCACCTAATGAATGGTAGCTGATGTTACCATCATAATCAAGCATTAACCCTGATCAATATGACTGATGATTTCTCGGTTCTGGTTCCAGTAGCCGCATCAATAGCTTTGTTGCACACCCTGTTGGGCCCGGACCGCGACTTTCCGTTATCGCCATGTCGAAAGCCTGCCACTGGTCACTGCGCGTGCCCTTTCTCGCTCTGCCTTCTGTAGAACTCCCTCACGTATACCGTCGCTTGCAGGGTCGGCACCAGATTACGGTACACGCCGCGTAACACCGCGTACTGCTCTGGGTCGTAGGGGTCACCGGCCAGTTCACTAGCGATTATGGCGGTCCCCTCAATTCCGACCGTCTTCATAACAAGCACGACATCGTCGACTTCGGCGGCACTAGTTGCTACAAGTGCTTCTTTTGTCATCTCACACAGCAAGTGACCTACAACAATGGATTTGTCAAGACCGGTAGTAACCTCGGTGTGCCCACCTATCACCAACACGCCCACCTGACTGCTTGCAGAATGTATCTGCCGCAATATCTCCTCGACCATTTCCGGCGTTGTTTTTCCCTCCGGCAGAAGAATACGATTAAGCATTCAGCGCGGCCGCACATCGCGCACGACCATGTTGTTGAAACATACATTTACTACATACCAGCCGATGTCGTTGGTAGCGAAAGTGATGGGATTGGTCTTTGTCACCAAGTAACGGTCTATTAAATCCACCACCGCTGCGTCTTCACCAATTTTGGCACCTATGACCACAGTTGCATCGGTGTCTGTATGTTGAGCGAGTAATCCCGAGAGAAGGGACATGTCCAGCCTTCCAGCAGGTAGAGGTTTCATCGTTACCTTTCCCTGTACTCGGAATGAACAGTCAAGTCACACGCTTGCGGATTTCCGCACTAAAGAAGTCCAATAACCACACTACCAATACAATTGCCCAGAGAGCCGTCCCGGCTTGGTGATAGGCAAACATTTTCAAACGCTGATTCAATAGGTGGCCAATACCCCCACCGCCGACAAACCCTATGATAGTCGAAATGCGCACGTTTATGTCCCAATGATAGAATGTATAGG
>DASCOB010000095.1:0-15280 GCA_036011785.1 Anaerolineales bacterium
ACGTTCGGGGTGGGCTCGCCGATGAAGGTAATCTCCGGCAGACGCGCGCGCAACTCATTGGCCAGAGCGAGAGTGAACCCCTGCTCCTCGCGCCCGTAAAGGCCGACTTTTCCGCTAACATTCAATTCGCCAAAGATAGTTGTGAGCATGCGCGCGTGCGCCGCCAGCTGGTTGCCGCTTTCCTCCTTCAAGAGCCGGGGTAGGTCGTAGCGGCTGCGTTTTATTACCTGCAGGCCCGATTTCGCGGCCTCGTCGCGCTCCATGCCGATAGCGATGAGCACCGGCTCTGCAGCGCGCTTTTTGATCAGTAACGTGTACTCGCCCACCTTCGCGCCGTTGGCGAGGTAGTGCATGGCCGGGTTATCGCGCGCGCCACCGCTGACGAAGAGTGCGTCCAGTTCGCGTTCCACCATCAGGCGGTCGAGGTCGGATTTCATTTCGCTTCAGGCGAGCAACTGCTGCAACGTGGAAACCAATCTGCTGTCTGCTGTGGGCGGCACTGTGCGCAAATCGAACAGTACCCTGTCATCTTGAATACGGGCGACGATTCTGTGCTGCCGCAATCGCTGTGCCAAACGCTGCGGCGAGCGTACGCGCATCCCGACCAGTCGGGTGGGCAGCGTCTCGGCGGGCAAGCTGCCGCCCCCGACTGTCGATTTTCCGGCCAGCAGCTCGCCGCCGACCGCCTTGACCATGCGCTGCGCCCGCGCCTCGACTTCGTTCACGCCCATGCTTATCATGCGCCAGACCGGGATTTTCTGCACGGCCTCATCTTTTAGGTAATGCAGTAGAGTGCTCGAGAGCGCGGCCAGACAAAGTTTGTCTGCCCGAATTGCACGTGCGAGCGGGTGGCGCTTCAGTTTTGTCACAACGCCCTCGCGGCCGATTACGATGCCGGCCTGTGGTCCGCCGAGCAATTTGTCGCCGGAAAAACACACCACGTCCGCGCCGGCGTGCAGGCTTTCTTGCACGGTCGGCTCGTGTCCGAGGCCGAAGGTGGTGGTTTCGAGCAACGTTCCGGAGCCGAGGTCGTCTGCCACCGGCAGGCCGTGCTTGCGGCCGAGCGCGACCAACTCCGGCAAATCAGGCTCGGTGGTGAAGCCGACGATACGAAAGTTGCTGTGATGAGCGCGAAGGATGAGCGCCACGCGGTTCTCCTGCGTGGCGATGGCCTTTTCGTAATCGTGCAGGTGGGTGCGGTTGGTGGTGCCTACTTCGACCAGCTTCGCGCCCGACTGCTTCAAAACGTCCGGCACGCGAAAGCCGCCGCCGATCTCCACCAGCTGCCCGCGCGAAATCACTACTCCTTTGCGGCGCGCCAGCGCCCTGAGCACGAGTAAAACGGCGGCTGCGTTGTTGTTGACCACCAGCGCCGCTTCGGCGCCGGTCACCTGGCACAGCAGCGCCTCGGCGTGCAGGCTGCGCTTGCTCCGTTTGCCGCTGGCGAGGTCGAACTCGAGAGTGTTGTAATCGGATGCCACAGCGAGCATCGCCTGTTGCGCTTCATCGGAGAGCGGAGCGCGACCAAGGTTGGTGTGCAGAATGACCCCGGTGGCGTTGATGAGCGCGTGCAGCGTGGGCGCGCTTTGATCCCGCAGCCAGCCGGTGGCGCGCTCGATTAACTCGTCGGTGGATGGGGGTGGGCTGTCGAGGGTGTCGCGCTGCAGCTCGGCGCGGGCCTCGGTGAGAACGTTGCGGATGGCTGCGGTCGTCAGCGGGCGTCCAAAAGCGCTCAGCAGCGCTGCTACGGCGCTGTTATTCAGCAACGCATCTACGGCAGGCAGGGCGCGCAGCACTTCATTTGCCATGTGAAGCGTCGGGGTCCCACAGGCTGCGCGCGCGCAGCTCGACAAACCACTCGATTGCCACAAACACCGCGGCCAGCAGTAATGCGATGCTCCATGTGAGCGTACGACCCAGCTGCAGCCATGCCAGAGTGACGCCGAACGCCCCGACCCAGATTGCCCGCCGCATGAGCACACGCGCGCTGACGGGCCTGCGTCCGAACCGCTGCGAGAGGAAAACCACGAACGGGACCGCCGTGCCGGTCAGTCCCGCCAGCCCGAGCACGAAAAAACCTAGGCGCTCAAGGACCGCGGGAACAGAGTACAGAATCAGTGCAATCATGCCGCCCCAACCGACAAAAAACAGTGTGCCGGCGGCAATGTAAACTCCCATGAAACGGTCGGGAAAGGTCTCCCTGCCCATAGCTATGCGGATTATAGCGCAGGGTGACTGGAGCGCAAAGCGCCGTCTCTTCAAGCGACTGCCGGGGCGTTTGTCACCCGAACTTGATGCAATCCGACCACAGTGCTGATGGGCGTGGTACCGAATGTAGTGAGCAATCAGTGACTAATACGTCTATACATCCATGTGCCGCAAAGGTAGTATAAGAGCAGCATTGACACCGCGCTTTCTCAGTCACTCGACCGACTTTCAACAGGAGGTCGAGTCGCTGCAAGTTGAATATCAGTCGGTGGTCGATGCTTTGCCGGGTCGGGATGTGGCGATTTAATGGCCTACCGCGTGCACCAACACGATAAAATATTCAGACTGTCTGAGCAAAGTTATGAGCGTTGGCACCCGCATCCGAGGGCATATCCGTGCCCGAGGCGGGGAGTGCGGCCGCCGCTTCCGTAGCCGTCACTGTGCGAGGCCGCGCGGCTCGGGTCGCAGCGAGCGCACCGTGTTGGCGAGGAATAGCAGCAAAGCCACCACGTTGAGCAATCCACCCCACTGACGGGCGGGCAGCACGCCGGTCAGGTCTCCCACCAAGCGCAATAGAAGCGAGAAGTGCAATAATGACAGATGTGCGTAAAACGCGCTCCGATAGGCCATTTCGCGGCCTAAAATGGCGGGGAAGATTATCGGCGCGTGGCCGAATATCATGGCAAATACAAAGCCGAGAAAAACACTGTGCAATTGGGCGTCGTAATATGGCCCAGCCGTCAGCCCGCCAAAGCGCAGTGTCAGCGCGCCGCTGATGCCCAACCACACATAACCAGAGAGCAGGCAGGCAGCGATGAAGCCGGTCAGGCCGCCTTTCTTGATGGTGCGGCGCGCGATGTCGTAGCGCAGCAGCCAGAGCGCGAGCGTAAGCATCCCCGCTCCGGCGAGTTGCGTTCCCGCTTTGAACACGTTGACGCTAGCTGTAATACCGGCCAGCAGCAGAAACACAGCGCCCAGAAAGGCGCCTCTGCTGCCGCGTGAAAGCCGGAGCACTCGGTTCAGTTCGAGCCGTTCTCCGGCGATGGTCAGCACCAAGAAGCCCAGCCACCAGGGCGTTGCTTCCGCAATGGACTGCCCTGCCATCCAAAGTGTGTTGCCGACCATCCAGAGTAGCGCTCCGCCGCCCATGACGGCAGTGTGCAGCGCCGGATGACGCCGCACGATGAGCACGCACACTGCGACCAGATTAAGGCTGCCGATGGTCATTAGAGCCGGTCCCAGGGAAGTATCAGTGACAATGAGAGCGAGCGCACCCACGCCGGTGAACAGCGGCCCGACATAAGTCCAGCGCCGGTTGAGCGCCACCGCTCGCTCTACCGCGATAACCGTTCCCAGAAAGCCACAGACAAGCAGCGGTCCGTGCGCGCCGGGAAGTGCGGGGAGCAGCGGCGGCAGCCCCCACCCAATGCGCACTAACCCGGCCCACAGGGCGGCCAGCAATGCCAGGGCTGCCGACGGAATGATGCGGGATGCGAGTCGTGATTCGCGAGTCATAACCCGTGACGATTCTTAAGCAGAATGAGCAACATGATCACATCAGTGTGGGCGCGGATGCTGTGCGAGAGTTTCGCGGCCATGTGCGCCCACGCCCCCGTCGCAACCTCAAGCGTGTCTGCGCCCAGCGTGAGACGGGCCTGCCCGCGCAGGAAATGCAGCAGGGCGGGTTGAGAGGCGGTGTGTTCCGAAAGCTCCTGTCCAGCGGAGAAGCCGAACAGAACTACTTTCAAGCGCTCATCATCATGGATTGTGCGACTGACAATGCTCTCGTCCGGGATGGCCTCCAGCTGTGCGTCGAGGTTGGATATGAAGGAATAAGGAGATTCCATTTTACTTTCCTCTCAGTGCGCGCTCGGGAGTGGGGTGGTGGCGAAGATTGGACCCCGGTCGTACGCGATGAAAAGTGGCGACCGGGGCCGGGTGGGGTTCAGTCATTTCTGGACTGTCCGCATGTAGGCGATCACGTCCGCAACGTCCTGGTCTGTAAGCTCATTGTTTCCGCCCATCGCGGGCATGTCAACGCCGGTGGTGTTGTCCGGGTCGGCCGCTAGACGGCCTTGCTTGATAAATGCCATTAGATCTGCATCGGAGCTATTTCTTATGAACTCGCTTACCGTCCAGTCTTTTCCCAGTCCGGTGATACCGACAGCGTCGGGGCCGTGACAGGCAATACACGTGACCTCATACGCCACTTTTCCGGCCGTGGCGTCTCCGACAAGTGCCGGCGCGCTGGCTGCCCCTCCAGCGTTTGCGCCCCCACCGCCACAGGCCGCCAGCAGCAGCCCTGCACACGCCAATATCATTGCACCAATACGCAATTCTTTCATTTTCTACCCTCGCTTTTCCGGAAAAATGTGTGAACCTGAAGAGAGTGTCTTATTTCACAATTCGGGCGTTATACTATCACATTTTGCGGCTGATGCCTTATGATTATGGTACGCTTCAACTTGCATCAAGGTCTTTAACCGCCAACCATCATGCTAAGGTTTCGCCCGATAGTAAAAACCGTTCTGGTCGTCCTGTTGCTGATGGCGGTCGGCGCGGTCTTCTGGCTCCAGCGTCCCGCGCAGCCCAGATATCTCGATACTGTCAATCTAACCCCGCCGCCGATGCCGGACGACCTCTTTGTCGGCGACGAGATGGTTCCGCCGGTTCCGCTGGCGGAATTCGACCTGATTAACCATACCGGCGAGCGGGTTTCAAACGCCGATTTGCAGGGCAAAACCACGCTGCTCAGCTTTGCCTATACCTCTTGCCCTGACACATGCCCGGTGATGTTCGGGCGCTTCCTCGGTGTGCAGAAGGAATTTGGGGCCGCCATCGGCGCGGATGTCGAATTGGTGTTTATCACGGTTGACCCCGAAGTGGACACACCGGAGCGGCTGCAGCGGCATGCAGAGGCCATGGACGGCAAATGGTATTTCCTCACCGAGGAATTGGCAGTCATGCAGATAGTATGGGAGAATTTCCGTGTTTATGTGGAAAAAGAAGGAGCGCTTGTGGGGCACTCCAACGTGACTTATTTGATTGACGATCTCGGTCTGATTCGAGTGCGGTACTCCGGTTTGCCGCCGACTTCAATCTTTGTGGCAGATTTACAGAAACTCCTAGAGGAATGACCTCAATGCGCAAATGGTTTGGTTTCGGTATACTTTTGCTCTGGCTTCTGACGGCTTGCGCTGCTAAACCGGGCATCAGTATTGAGGATGCCTGGGTACGCCCGGACCCGATGATGGAAAACGCCGCCGGATATATGACCATTCGCAACGACGGCAATGCCGATGATGCCCTGACTGGTGTGCAGGCGGAATTCGCCAAGATGGCCAGCGCGCACGAAACCGTAATGAGTGGCGCGATGCACCGCATGGAAGTGGTGCCGCACCTGGATATTCCTGCCGGGGAAACCGTGGTTTTCCAGCCCCTGAGCTACCACATCATGCTAATGGGTTTACATGCGCCGCTGGAGTATGGGCAAACCGTTAACCTGACGCTTGAGTTCGAGAAGTCCGGCCAGATTGTTGCCGCCGCCGAAGTGCGGCGAGAGTAAATGCCGCTCGCGAAGACCTCTTTGCGCAACTGCACAGGCAGGATTGGACCTAACCTTTGTCGGCGAAACGGGAGTTCACCAGCCGGCAGTCTGAGGCGCGTAGCGCCGAAGAATCCCTATGATTAGCGGTAGTTGTAGATAGTCTTCGCGCCTGGCGGCGCTCAGAATGACAATGTTTGGGCGTAACGCGCATTACCGCGCTAAAAGGTGGTGCTACCGAGGGGTCAGAGGGCGGCCTGAAGCCAGAGAAACGCGGCTGCGCCTGACATCAAAAACAACCCGTAAGGCATGGCAGTGAAGAGGCGGTAATCCCGCGGCGCAAGCGTATGATTAACGCGCCCAAGCCCCCGGCGCAAACGCCATAAAACAGGGCTGGCAGCACCCCGGGCCAACCGGCTGCCAACCCGATGATGGCTCCCAAGCTGACATCGCGCGCCCCAACGCGAACTCGGTGTTTGCTGTGTCCTGACGACGTCCGGCAGCACGCAGGAACAGTCTTCCGCCAAGGAAAACCAGATACATCAACCCATATCCGGCCACGCCTCCGCCAACCGTCTCACCCCACCCCCGTTGCGTTCCCAGTAGGCCATATGAAAGTGCTGCGACTGCAGTCATGGTGGCGGTGACATTAAGGATTAACCTGTGTTCCAGATCAATGTTTGTTATCAGGCCGAAACAGGCGAGCAGCAGCGCCAACAACCAGAATTGCACGCCTGCGGGAGACGAGATCTTAAGCCCCGACAAAATAAGTATCGCCACCAATTCCACGATGACGTGACGAGGGCCTTGGTCGGCTGTGCAAGTGCAACCACCGAACAGTGAACGCGTCAGCGCAAACCACCGATGCGGCGGCAGCGGGGTGTGGCATCGCTCGCACAGCGGGCGTGTCAACCGACTCTTGCGGGGCAATTGGTCTGCGAGATAGTTGATGACGCCGCCGGCGAGCAACGCGCCTATAGCCACGAGCGCCCCTGTAGTGACCATGGCGCTGATTATATGTTAGCGGTTTTTGACACGGGTGCAGTGTCCTGTTAAAATGCGGCCATGCCACTGAAGCGGTCGCGTTTCTTCCCCCGCACCGACCAATTGAGCGTGCTGACTGCGGTGATTGGATTGGGGTATGCGGTATCCCGCTTTCTACATCTTCCCACGCGCATCTTGGCAGCGACGCTTTTTGGCTCACCTGTGAGTCTTCGTGTTGACAGCCATCTGATTCTGCTTTTGCTACTCACTGCTTTGATTACCACTGGGACGGATGTGCTGATGCGCAGCCACCCTTTGCTGCGTCAAGACCCATTGGACTTGCGGCCGCTGTGCCACTGGATTGTGCCCACCCTGACGGTCTTGTGCGTGGGCGTGCTGCTGAACGGCTTTTCTGGGGCGCCACTCTGGTTTGCGGGGCTTCTGGCCGGCGCGACGCTATTAGTGCTTGTACTGGTGGCGGAATACGTAGTGATTGACGCAGGCCATCCGGCGTTCGCGCAGACGCAGATTGGGTTGACAGTCATGACTTATCTGGTGGCGCTGGTCTGGTTCAGCTGGGTGGCGCAGCTTGGCGCGCGCGGCGCCCTCTCGGCAACGAGCACATTGCTAATCGGCGGGCTTACGTCATTTCGGCTGCTATCCCTCCACAGAGTTGCAGCTGAGCCGGCTGGCTGGAACAGTCTTGCTGTCGGGCTGATTCTGGCGGAGATGATGTGGGTGCTAGGCTACTGGGCGCTGCCACCGCTTGTGACAGGCGTGTGGTTGCTGGCGGTGCTTCATCTGGGCGTCGGCCTTATCCGGGGAGGGCACAAGGAGGATCTTAACGGCCGGGCGGTGTTGGAACACGTTCTCGTTGCAGTCATAGCGCTGGCGCTGACTGCGCTGCTTTTGGTCGGCTGAGAACGCTCGTGGCTTAGCGCAGCAGGCTGAGCAGTGGCCCCAGCACCATCGCTGCCACCACCAGCAGCCCGAGAATCACCAGCAGCACATTCGCGCTCCGGGGCGCACGCTTTCGCGCAGACGGAGGTTGTTTCCCTCTTTGCTTTCTTGTCATCGCGAACGGCGGCTCACTCGCGGTTCAATGCCGTGGGGTCAGCCGTCAGTTTTCCGCTCAGCCGCTTGGCGCGCCAGCCCACCAGCCGCTCGGTGCCGTTGAGCAGGCGCTTGATATTCGGGCGCAGCGCCCACAGTTGCAGCGCGAAACATGATAGGCCGTAATACACATAAGCAGTGGGCGCGAGACCCTGACTGGCGCGCACTGCCATGATTGTAGTGGTCAATATGCCGCCTGACATGGTTGCCACTGAGGCGTACCCGATCCCGAAAAGGATGGCGATGCCGGTTGGCACGAGGATGGCCCCGGTCCACGCCCAGAGGCCAATCGCGCCACCCACCGTAGTCACCCCGCCGGCGCCGCCCCGGAGCAAGGTTCTAGTGCGACCAGTTTGCGCGTCGGTAACTGTCTCGCGCAGGAAGATGGAGTAATTGTGGCCGAGCACCGCGGCCACTCCGGCCAGCACGTGCGCCCACGGCCATGCCGGCAACGCCAATTTCACCAGCCAGATTGGCAACGCGCCCTTCACCAGGTCGAGCAGCGCGGTGGTAAAGCCAGCACCCAAACCGGCGGCGCGGATGACATTGGTGGCGCCCGAACGGCCGCTGCCGACCATACGGATGTCCTTACCGGTCATGCGTTTTACTATTAGTAAGCCGACCGGCACCGCGCCAATTACGTATCCGAGCGCTACCATGAGAATGGCGATTATCTGGTTCATTGCTACCGGTCCTCGATGATGTCAGTCACGCCTGCGTTTCCTGTGATCCAGTCGTGATGGTGGTTCTACCTGCAGCGCCACTTTTCGGCTCTGACCGTTCGATAAATTATATCCGCGAATCTGCCATTCTCCGCTCTTCTGGCGCGCTAGGATAACATACACCGCATCCGGATAATGCGCCTGTGCTAGATCCGTGGACGAGGGAACTGGTGGCCCCTGCGGATGTGAGTGAAAGATGCCAACCACATCTCTACCGGCGAGTTCGATTGTGTCCATGGCACGAAGCTGTTCTTTTGGGTCCATGCGATACCGCACTGGGCTGTGCTCGGTGTTTGTGCCCGGATATACCGCTTGCACGCGCCCGGCCCTGCCTCCCAGCAGGCCGCAGGCCTCGTTGGGCAGCGCGGATTGCACGTGCGCAATAATTTCCTGCACCTGATCTTCCGTGATGATTAGCTCGACTGTCATGGCAAGATTATGCGCATTATACCAAGTTTGACTCCGCCACTGTGCGCGCCTATAATCGCGTTAAATTAGGCTTACCTAAAAGAGGTGATCCAGTGGGCCGCAGAAGCGATTTGTCTCATGCAATTGAAGATTACCTGAAGGCCATCTACGAATTGCAGAAGGGTGAACTGCCAGTCTCGACCAGCGCTTTGGCACAGCGCCTTGGGTACACGTCTGCGTCGGTCACCGGCATGCTCAAGAAACTGGCTGCGCAAACGCCGCGGCTTGTGAATTACCGCCGCCACCGCGGAGTGGCGCTGACGCCCACCAGTGAGAAGATTGCGCTTGAAATCATCCGCCATCATCGGCTGATTGAGCTTTATCTAATGGAAGCGCTGGGGTACTCGTGGGATGAAGTGCACGCGGAGGCGGAGAAACTTGAGCACGTTATCTCGGAATCTCTCGAGGAGCGCATTGCTAATTTTCTGGGAGACCCGGAACTGGATCCGCACGGCGACCCAATCCCAACTAAGGAGGGCCGCATCGCCGCATCGGCGGGCAAGCGCTTGAGCGCGCTGGGTGTCGGGCAAACCGGCCGCATTATTCGGGTGGTGGACGAGGATCCGGAGTTGCTGCGCTACCTCACTGAGCTCGGGCTGCGCCCGCAGGCTATGGTCACTGTGACTGCGCGCGCGCCCTTCGGCGGGCCAGTGTACGTGCAGACGGATGACGGTGCGCCGCAAGCGCTCGGCGATAAGGTGGCTGAAAGCGTATGTGTGGAATTGGTGGGTGAAAAAGCGGCGGGCAGGCAGCCCAATTGACGGTATGATTGAGTGGGCGGCGCTGGCGTAAAGTGAAGGAGACCACGGTGCAAAAGCTCACCGAACATGTGCGCGAATTAATCCGGTTGGCCGCGACCAGTCTGCCGCCGGACGTCGAGAAGAAGCTGCACGAATCAGTGCAGCGCGAGGCGGAAGGTTCGGCAGCTCAGGGAGCGCTGCAGACCATTTTGCAGAATGTGGCTTTGGCGCGGGAAAAATCCACGCCCATTTGTCAGGACACTGGCACGCCTATTTTTTACGTTTATCATCCGGAGGGGATGAGCACACGCGCGCTCGGGAGGCGTATCTGCGCGGCCGTGGTGCAAGCCACCGAGCTGAATTATCTGCGGCCCAACGCTGTGGATAGTCTCACCGGTGCCAACAGCGGCAACAACATCGGCGGCAAGCATTACCCGTATATTCACTTTGAGGAAGTCGATGGTGACGAATTGGCCATTGACCTGATGCTGAAGGGCGGCGGTTGCGAAAACGTCGGTGCTCAGTACAAACTTCCTGATGGCCGCATCGGTGCTAATCGTGACCTGGAAGGGGTACGCCGGGCGGCCCTTGACGCCGTGCACCAGGCGCAGGGGCGCGGCTGTGCCCCCGGCGTGCTGGGCATTGCCGTTGGTGGTGACCGGGGTTCATCCTTTGTCGCCTCCAAAGAGGTGCTCTTCCGCAAGCTGGATGAACCTAACCCGGACGCGGAACTGGCCGAAATTGAGGCGCGCATCAGCGCGGAGGCAAACCAAATGGGTGTTGGGCCGATGGGCTTCGGCGGAAACACCACGGTGCTCGGCGCAAAGATGACTGCCATACACCGACTTCCGGCCAGCTACTTCGTCACCGTATCATACATGTGTTGGGCTTTTCGCCGCCGTCGAATGGTGGTCCACGGAGATAAGGTCACTTACGAGTAACCCATGGCGGCGTTGAAAGCTTTGCAGCTCCCGCTTTCCGATGAGAGCGTCCGCGCCCTGAGCGTCGGGGATTCGGTGCGCTTGAGCGGGGTGATGCTAACCGGTCGCGATGCCGTGCACAAATGGATGATTGAGACCTTCATCCGCAAAAAGCGAGCCCCGCAGGGGGATGACTTGGAAACCTATGCCGCTATTCGTCCGCTGCTGGATGGCGGAGCAATCTATCATTGCGGCCCGGTGGTGGCCGGGGTGGCCGAGCAAAATTATCGTTTTGTGGCTGCCGGGCCGACGACAAGCATTCGTGAGGAACCGTATCAGGGCGAGGTGATGGGGTTTTTCAACGTCAAGGCGGTTATCGGCAAAGGCGGCATGGGCAAGAAAACGTTGGCTGCTTGCCGCACCGTTTCCGGTGTGTACCTACACGCAGTGGGCGGAGCGGCATCCCTGATTGCGCAATCGGTGCGGCGCGTGCTGGCGGTACACAAACTTGATCTTGGGGTGCCGGAGGCGATGTGGGTAATCGAGGTTTCGGATTTCCCGGCCGTGGTTACCATGGATGCACACGGCAACAGCCTGCACGCAGAGGTGGCTGCGCACTCCGGGAATGTTCTGGCAACCTTGACGACAGATTAAGCGCTAACCGTGGAGGTACAGCCTACCTCCGCGGTTAGTGGCTTGATGGAATTGGGTTTTGCCCCGGGCTAAGCGTCCAGCGCGTCGTAGCCGGGTCCGTCCGCGAAGTAATCGTAGTTGGGTTTGATATCCTCGGTCAGGTCCACCGTTTCGCCCGCTTCCAGCTGGCGGGTGCATTCCAGTACCACTGGTTCGCCCTGGTCGTTTTCCCCCTCGTAATGGCCATCAAGGCCAATTCGGGCGATGTATTCACCACCCTTTGCGGTATAATCCGCAGGCACCTCGTCCTCCTCGAAAATGGCCTCATAGGGGCATTCGGGCACGCAGGCGCCGCAGTCGATACAAGTGTCCGGGTCGATGTAAAACCAAGGCCACTCGTCTTCCGGTTTGCCGGGGATTATGCATTCCACTGGACAAACCTCTACGCATGAACTGTCGCGCAGGCACAGGGCGGTGATGATGTAGGTCATTGTTGGATATCCTCCAGTGTTGTTTTGGGGATGCCGGCGTCGGTCCGGGCAGGGGTTTATGCCGCTGCTAGGCGCGCCGCCACCTTGTCCCAGTTTACCACATTCCACCAGGCAGTCACGTAATCCGGCCGCCGGTTTTGGTAGTTAAGGTAATACGCGTGTTCCCACACGTCCAGCCCGAGCAACGGGGTCAGTCCCTCTAAGACCGGGTTGTCTTGATTAGCCGTAGAGCTGACTGCCAGCGCGCCGCCCGC
Organism: Anaerolineales bacterium; assembly: GCA_036011785.1. Lineage (GTDB taxonomy): Bacteria > Chloroflexota > Anaerolineae > Anaerolineales > UBA11657 > CAJWGI01. Next base: position 12,078 of record DASCOB010000095.1, read on the forward strand.
GGCGACGCTCAGCCACGCCCAGCCGCTCCCGAAACGCGTTCCGGCTGCCTTCGAGAATTCGGCCTTGAACGAATCGAAATCTCCGAAGGCTATATCAATTGCGGAGGCCAGGGCTCCCCCCGGCGCGCCGCCGCCGTTTGGGCTCATGCTCGGCCAGAAAAGCGAGTGGTTAAGGTGGCCTCCCCCGTTGTTGCGTACCGCCGTGCGGATATATGCCGGCACGGCGTTCAGGTCCTTTAGCAACACTTCCACCGACTTGCTCTGCAAATCGGCGTGATCCGCCAGAGCGTTGTTCAGGTTGTTCACATACCCATTGTGATGCTTGCCGTGATGGATTTCCATCGTGCGCGCATCGACGTGCGGCTCAAGAGCGCTGTGGGCATAGGGCAACGCTGGAAGTTCGTGTGTCATCTCAATTCTCCTTCATGTGTACCCGGGGTTGTTTTTGGAAGGATTTACGTAAGCCTCTTCGACAAAAAAGATGGATAGATTGTAGTCCTAGTGTGGGTGGTTTGTCAAGCAATAGGGGTGCTTCGCCACCAATCCATCCGCGATGAAGTTGGGCTTTGTGGTTTATACTGCCATCCGCATGAGTACGCTGCCGAACACCGATCTTCCCAGAGCTGCGCCCCGGCCCGCCATTCATCCACTGATGGGCATGGTCATTGCCGTGCTGGCGGTTTCGACGGCCAGTGTGTTCATTCGGCAGGCGCAACAGGATGCGCCCTCGATCGTGATTGCGACCTATCGGCTGGGCCTTGCCGCCTTGCTGCTCGCCCCGGTGACGTTGTCTTGCCAGCGGGCGGAGCTGCGCGCGATGGGGCCGCCACAGTGGGGTCTAGCTCTCGTTTCAGGGGTGCTGCTTGGCTTTCATTTCATTCTCTGGATAACATCGCTGGAATACACGACGGTGGCTTCCTCCACGGTGCTGGTTGGCACTTTGCCGCTGTTTGTTGGCCTGTTATCGCCGCTGTTGCTGCATGAGGTTCCGGGGCGGGGGTTGATGGCCGGCATGGCACTGGCGATTGTAGGCGGGAGCTTGATGGCCCTGAGCGATGCATGCTTGCTACGCGGGCTGCAGTTCACCTGTCCGTCGGCGAGCGAGCTTCTGTATAGTTCGGCGCTTTACGGTGACGGCCTGGCGCTGTTGGGGGCCATCACTGGCGCCGGTTATTTTATTGTTGGCAGACGGCTGCGCGCCGGCCTGCCGCTGCTAGCATATATTTTCGTGGTGTATGGCGTGGCGGCACTGGTGTTGTTGGCCACCGCACTCGGGGCTGGGCTGCCGCTGTGGGGCTACCCGCGCACTACTTATCTGTGGTTCCTGCTGCTGGCAGCAGTGCCTCAGTTGATTGGCCACAGCAGCCTAAACTGGGCGCTCGGGTATCTTCCGGCTGCCTTCGTTGCCATTGTTTTTGTGGGTGAGCCGGCGGGGTCAACCGTGCTTGCGTGGCTGCTACTGAACGAAACCCCGACCTGGTTACAGCTGCTGGGCGGCGCGCTGGCGCTGAGCGGAATCGGCTACGCCTCGCGTAAATTGTGAAGTTGGCATAGCGCTGGGTGGGCGGGCAGATTCAACGCGTGGCGTTATTGTGTCGCAGCGCCGGGCAAGTGGTCGTACGCGACCAGTGTCAGGAAGTCCACAAAACCTTCCTGCGTGACGAGCTCGTCGAGCAGTTCGCGCGCCAGTGACAATCTCTCACAGGCGCCGGGAATGCCGGCAGCGAGCGCCTCGTTGTTTTTTTCAGCTCTTAATCGGCGAGGCGCCGGTACAGCGTCACGGTGATGGACTCGCCCTCCGCTGTTCTGGCCTTCGCGTTGACACGGGACTCAATGTGAACGAGTAGAATGGGCGCGTGACGGCGACTGGCAAACTCACGGGCGAACACAGCGGCAATCTGCCCGATTCATCTGGAACCTATGCGCTGCTGCTTGCCCTGCCCCAGAGCGTGCAATTGCGCATTGGCGCGCTTGGGGAGTGCCGCTTTGATACTGGATGGTATGTGTATCTGGGCAGCGCGCTCGGGCCCGGCGGGCTAGCCGCGCGCGTCGGTCGCCACATCGGCGCACAGGGACGCAGGCACTGGCACATTGATCATCTCACGCGCGTTGCGGATGTTGTGCGAGTGGGCTGGCTCATGGACGGGCAGCGCCGGGAGTGCAGCTGGGCTCAGGCCGTAGGCGGCTGGCCGGGCGCGCGGCTGGCGCTGGCGCGCTTCGGCGCTTCGGATTGTCGCTGCAACGCGCATCTGTGGGCTTTCTACGAGCAACCGGATTTAGCTCGGCTGCCCGGCGGTGGCACGATTGCGCTGCTTGATCTTGCCGAACCACCTTCGTAAATGGTTTTCGTTGACACTGAATTGCACTCGTGCTATTATTTGCGATGCATGTCACAAACGCCGCGGGAGGAGACGTTTCCGGGCGGCGTAACCCAAGGATGAGAGCGGGTTCTCGAAAGGTTTGTTATGGCGCATGAATGGCTGTTTGTTGGTCTGTTTCTGATCATTGGCATTGCCTTTCCCATCATTCCGTTGGTGCTTTCTCGCATCGTCGCGCCGAGGAAACCGCACGCGCTCAAGCACCAGACTTACGAATGCGGCATGGAAACGGTTGGTGACACGTGGGTTCAATTCAAGGCGCAGTATTACATCTTCTCGCTGGTTTTCGTGATTTTCGATGTCGAGATCGTTTTTCTCTTTCCTTGGGCTGTGGCCTATCGGCAATTGCCCTTTTTCGCTGTGCTGGAGGGAGTGCTATTCATTCTCATTCTTGCGGGCGGCCTGGTCTATGCGTGGCGCAAGGGGGCACTTGACTGGGTGTGACCGCCGGGATATTGACCGGGCTGATAGCCGTAAATGACGCGCTGGCAGCCTTTCTTGTGCGTGAAACGGCGGCTTGATTTGCTTCGGAGCACGAAATGCCGGACGTGAACATTGGTGATTTCCTCGTCTATCTGTATGACCTGCTGGGTTGGCTGCTGGGCGTCATCGGCTTGCACCCCAGCGCGGTGTCGCTGCTGCAGAAACTGGTGGCCGGATTCTTTCTGGCGAATTTCGCCATGCTCACCCCCATTTTTACCATCTGGCTGGAGCGCAAAGTGGCCGCGAGGTTTCAGGACCGGCTTGGGCCAAATCGGGTGGGGCCGTTCGGCCTGTTCCAATCGTTTGCAGACATTGTCAAACTGGTTATAAAGGAAGACATTA
>DASCOB010000096.1:0-2781 GCA_036011785.1 Anaerolineales bacterium
AACCCCCCGACGATTGCCCGATTTCAAAGGTCAAAAATCTAATGAGCCATATCAGGGGCGCAGCCCAGAATAGAGCCGCTTCGAGCCAGGCCAAAACGGGATGCCAACCACGCCGCAGCAGCGCAGAAAGGGGCCAGGCAATTACAAAAACGGCTACACCCGACAAAACAGCTTTCGTGAGGATTGGCATCCAACCGGCATTGTCAGGGCGTCCAGCTGCAACAAGATGTAGGATGGTTATGGAGACAACAGCCATGAGGGAGCATTTAGCAGCGTATCTCCTGGAGTGGTTACGAGGATCCACAGCATCCAAAGTATACACGTGCAGAGCAAGACTTGCGCATGCTACGCTTCATCAATCTCTCGTTCGTGTTTCCGTATTTTCTGGTTTGCAATGTTGAAATTGTATACACTCACCATCACGAGCACTGCCGCCGGTATTATCCAGAGTGGATTGAAAGACTCACGAACTGAGAACTGGTAAACACCCCAGATTCCAACCAAAAAAAACAGGACTGCGCGGCGCCGCTTTTGTAAGTAACGTTTGGTCTCAGCGGGATTCACATCCACCGCTGCTATTTCTTGGTTTTTGTCCATCAAACCGCCTCAGTTTTCAGTATTGCGTACGCACCTGGATCCATCTGTTAGCGTGAACTCAGTCACAAATGCGCATCACAGGGGCAGTGAAACCCAACACGAAAGTTGCAACGACAAGCGCCACCACTGCACTCGCGAGACAACTCCCCTTTCCGTCTGAGTAATCATCTAGAGGGTCGTCGAATTCCATTTGACTTTCCAAAGCATAGTTTGTGAAGGCTGCGGCTTGTTCAGGGGAGTGTAACATGGTTATCTACTGTTCAGTCAGTGGAGTTCGAGTGTGCTCACCACCATACACTCTCCCCCAGCGCGGCAGCAAAGCATCTCCTATTACATCCGCCTTCGCCGAATCAATTGTACGCAAATCCGCGCTCCGGCCCTGGTGTGACAGTGCTGGGTGCGCTGCCGGACCTAGGGAGCGCCTCTCTCGATGGGATTGTTCTCGTCTGAACTCCACTCGAGCCAACCCCCATCGTAGATGGCGACCTGCTCCCAGCCCATTATATGTGCGTAAAAGAACGTCTCACTCGCCCGCCACCCGGTGCCACAAAAGAAGGCAGCCCGCTTTTCCGGTGTGATGCCCGCATCCCTCCACTTGGCCTCGATCTCGGGATAGCAGCGCATGGTATTGTCCACGTTTCGATATTTTTCCATGTGATACGCGTCTGAGCCAGGGTCTCCCCATACCGCGCCGGGAATCCGTCCTTTGACCGTAATGTAGTGGTAACCGCTGGCCTCGCTGCTGAATTCCGGCCAACTGCGTATACTCACGAGCACACCATTGGGATCAGCCAAAAGTGCTTTCGCGGCATCCATGTCGATGATGAAGTCCGGGCGGTTGGGTATCTGCGCGCCGAATGCAGCCACCGGTGTGGGTTTGCGCAGGTCTCGCTCCAGCGTATAACCGGCTGACACCCACGCATCGATCCCGCCATCAAGCAGGCGTACATCTTCCACTCCGGCATACATCAGGATGGCGGCAGCGCGTGCGGCGGCTATATGCCCGGCGCTTTGTCCGGGATGAGCGTCACGAGTGTCAGGACTGGAGTGCCGGCCATAGAGCACAATTGTCTTCTGGTGCGTGATTCCATGCGCCAGCAGCGCTGCTTCCAATTCCTTGGCCGAGCGGCGGTTCCATGAGGTTGACGGTTCAAGTGCGTTGGTATCCAGGTGCATGGCTCTGGGAATATGTCCCGCTGCATATTCCTCCGACACCCCGAAATTGACGTGAAAGATTGCGAATCCATTGTCCGGATAGCTTTCGGCGTGCTCGCCTTTTATCAGCCTGTGAATCCACTCAGGATGGACAAGTGTTTCGTAGCGGGTTAAGCGAGTCATCGGCAAATTGTTGTCCGCCGCCCAGGTTTCCATCCCGGCCTGATATGTGCGCACGTTTTCGTATCCCAAATCCGTAAGCCTATCTCCCATTGCTATGATGTTGTCGCGACTGTAGCCACATAGGACCACGGTTTCTTCTGCTGTCAGGCCCTTCGTCCGCAAAAGTGTCTTTAGGTTGACATCTTCAATATCGTCAGTCCACGAAAGTGGAAGGGCGACGGCCCCGGGGATGTGCCCGCCCCGGGCCTCGCCCAGGAGTGGCCAGCCGTTGTATGCTGCCATGGGGCGAGCATCGATGACACTGAAGCCGGGGTTTCCCATCTGTTTCGCCAGGTCGGGTGTAGAGATTGTTTGCGTCATGAGCCTTACATTTTGTTGTGCACAGTCGCCTTCATAGTTGCGTGGGAGCCCTTAAGCTCAAATCGATTTATTTTTGCCGACGCGTACTCAGCGAACATGCTGATCACCGCTTTAGTTTCAATGTACGTTAGACAGTCAAAGGTGCAGCCAATGCCACCTCAACAAAAAACGCTGTCTCAACAGCCGGATGTGTTGGCGTTGTTTGGCGGACGTCTACGCTGGCATGTCAGATGTTTATGGTTGCCAAAACCCTGTTCTAAATACCTAATACCTCTCGACAATACAATATGCTTCTTCCTAAAGCCTCGCGTTCGATATGCAGAGCTTCTTGCATATTGTCCAGAGGACACTTCAAATCCAACTCGATGTTCAGTCGATTGACAGCGGGATTCTTTTTGATCAGCTCGTAAGCCCGTTTCATGTCGAGATCGCCTTCTCCTACGGCGGCGCCGGTCAGTTTGAAGCCATCAGGCTGGATAATGATTT
>DASCOB010000097.1:0-3278 GCA_036011785.1 Anaerolineales bacterium
GAGGACTTGGGCGAGGCCCTGTTGTTAATACCCAAACTGCATCACATGAATGGAACCCCAGATATGTTCTTCCCTGCCTCGTTTTGAAAACAGCAGGCTGCCAGTCACACATCCTTCTTCTGGTCAAGGGTCTTCAATGCGTAGGAATTGCTCATCTGCGTAGTGGATTGTAAGCGGGAACACATCTCTCAGCTTTGATGGTCATCGCACCTTACTGGTTCACATCCGGCGTTGTGTCCGCGATATTCTCGACCGCGGATATGGTTCCGGCTTCATCCCCCCCTGGTTAATTGTGGGCCGACATGTCCGGGCGACGGTTTGGCCCGTGCGAATCCAGTGGGGATGGCCCCTGGCGCAAACCAATATCATCATAGCGTCTGAGCACATCACGATTGACTGACCTCCTGTACTTCCAGCAAAATGAATCATTCGGACTCACCGAACGCTATCTGTTCAATCTGGCGCGAGGTGTTGACCGAAGCAATTACGATGTGCACATGATGTTTCCCAATGTTGCGGAGCTACGACAGTTTGAGTCATTGGCTAGTGAGGCAGTGCGTCTCCATAGCATGCCTACTGAGTTGGCTTCAAGCAGCATCCTTGGAATCGTACCCCGTCTTCTGCTCACTTTCCGCAAGCTCAAACCGGACATTATTCACTTTAATGATCCCGCCGTGGCCGGTATGCTCACTGCCCGAGCGCAGCGGCACACCCGTCGCGTGATTACGCACCACACCCCCGAACTAAACCGACGATACGGCTGGTCAGGGAAATGGCTCGAGAGACAAGCTTTTGGAGGTCATCCTTTTATCATATTTACGTCTGAGAACGATCGGCGGACTGGTATCGAGCGTGATGGCATCCGTGAAGAGAACAGCACCGTCGTCCCCTATGGTGTCGACGCATCCGCGTTTGGAGGGCAATTCAACAGAGCGCGAATATGCAGTGAGCTCGGCGTCCCACCCAGCCATCGCATTGTCGGCAATGTGGCTCGGCTTGCCCCGCAGAAAGGCCATGTTTGCTTAATCGAAGCCGCGAAGACCGTAGTATCTCAGGATAGCAAGGTAAGCTTTGTGGTGGTGGGTGACGGGGCTTTACGGGATGACCTGGCTTCCCGCGTGGCGCGCACTGACCTATGTGGACGGTTTGTGTTCACCGGGAAGCGCACGGACATTCCCCGGCTTCTGAGCGCCTTTGATGTATTCGTGATGCCCTCTCTGTTCGAAGGCTTGTGCATGGCCGTTCTAGAAGCCCTGGCAGCATGTCTACCCGTTGTGGCTACACCTGTCGGCGGCATCCCATCGAGCGTGGTTGAAGGCAAGACAGGCAGACTGGTGCCCCCCAGAGACGCAGATGCTCTCGCGGATGCGATCATGTGGATGCTGGGGCATGCAGCAGAAGCGCGAGAAATGGGTCTCAGGGGACGGCAGCTCGTGGAAAAAAAATTCACCATGGAAGCCATGCTCGCGGGGACCGAGGCTGTTTACAATCGGCTCCTATCCCGGCGAGAGAGCAAGGCCGAACTCGCATAATGGCCTCCCCGCGGGTCAGCGTCGTCATCGCCACTCACAACCGCGCCGGACTGGTTGGTCAGGCAATAAAAAGCGCTCTGGGTCAGTCGGTGCGGCCTGCGGAGATCATTGTCGTCGACGATGGGTCGAGTGATGCAACGCCGCAGATGCTTTCCGAATATGGAAACGACATTCGGATTATTCATCAACCCAACAGAGGGCGCTCGGCCGCCCGCAACGCTGGGGTCGAGCATGCACAGGGTGACATAATCACCTTTCTTGACTCTGACGATGTCTGGCTGCCGGAGAAACTGGAAAAGCAGCTAGCGGCCTTTGAAGTCAACCCGAGTGCCGGGTTGCAGCACACGTTTTCTGATGTGGTCGACGCGAAAGGGGCGCATCTTCCCCGAGAAACCCGCCACCGCCGCCAGCTCTATCGGCGTGCTCTGAGGCGTGGGTACACTTACGAGGGTATGAGCCAAGAGTGTATTATGTTTCTCTCGACGGTGGCTGTGCGCCGTGAGTGCTGGGCACGTGTTGGGCCAATGGACGCATCCATTCCTGCGTTTGAGGATTGGGACTGGTACCTTCGCGCTGCTATGCAGACTGAGATTGCCACGGTGCCTGAGGTGCTGGTACATTTCAGGAAGCACGCCGGAAACACATCATCGCAGGATTTCTTCGAGGGCCGGGTCAAAACCTGCCACAAGCATCTCGACCTGTTGACCGATCGGATGGATTCACCGCGGAAGGAGCGGACACGGCGAAACTTCTATGTACAACTTGCGGCCGCACATTACGTGCATGGCAACTCAAGCGATTCCGGGAAATGGATGTGCAAAGCCGTCGCAATAGACCCGGCGGTGTTCTTTCGCCCTTCGCATTTGCGCCATTCCCTGGCAATGTGTTTGTCCGAGGACATTCTTATGGGAATGCGACGGGCAAAACGCTGGATCACAGGTAGATGTAGCAACAATACCTCGACCATTGACAATCTGTGACGGTGCGGATTCAAGCTCATTGCTGTTAGACATTGATTGTTGTTTTCTGCATTACAAGATGCCCGATGGATAGATGTTCCATACAACTAATATGATTGCGCGATGACGAGGATTCGTGGCGCCTTAGTGCTTGTTATTTATTATCTAGTGTATTCACTGGTCTACATAGGGTGGCTATTTCACAAGTCGTCCAGACCATGGATGATCGGGTATTCAAAGGAGCACTTTGGTTTATTGATCATAATGCTGACGCCGTTTTTCCTCCCTTTCCTTCTGTCTTCGCTTGCCAAGACAGATGTAAGAGTATTCTCCAGTCTGAGTGCGCGATCTTCTGTGAAGAATATTGTGGTTTTGTTGATAATTCTTTATAGCGGATTTTCGACGCATTATTATTACACCCGACAGCATGAGTTCGATCCCTTCCTACAAATACCAGCGCCCGACATTCGATCCGAATATGGCGAGCACGAGAGTTTCCGGGTTCTAGTTCTAGGCGGTTCAACTTCTGTCGACTATCCTAGTCATCTGTGGACGAAGTTAGTTGAAGCTTATCCAGAGGTGCAAATCGAGATCATTGTCGGTGCACGGATGTGGTGGACTACAAAGCACTCGTTGATCGCGTACGTGAGTGATTATGAGAGATATGAGCCTGATTTAGTAATAATTATGCACGGCATTAATGATCTTGTTCGCAGCTGTCATGCGTCTAGTTATGCAGTAGGAGAGTATGAAGAAGACTACTCTCATTTTTATGGTCCATCCATCA
>DASCOB010000098.1:0-5398 GCA_036011785.1 Anaerolineales bacterium
CGCACCGGCATCGACCCGGCGCTGGTCGAAGAAGTTATCCTGGGCTGCACCAACCAGGCCGGAGAAGACAATCGCAACATCGCGCGCATGGCATCCCTGCTGGCCGGATTCCCGGATAGTGTGGCTGGAATCACGGTCAACCGCCTCTGCGCTTCCGGACTGGATGCCATCATCAATGCCGCGCGCGCCATCAAGCTGGGTGAGGGTGACGTGATCATCGCCGGTGGCGTGGAGAGCATGACGCGCGCTCCTTACGTAATGAGCAAAGGCGCAGCGCCTTTTGCCCGCGATGCAAAGCTCTTTGACTCGACCATCGGCTGGCGCTTTCCGAATCCGAAAATGGGGGCGCTCTTCCCACTCGAAGGCATGGGCGAGACCGCCGAGAACATTTACAAACAGACCGGAATCTCGCGCGAGCGGCAGGATGCTTTCGCTCTGGAAAGCCAGAGGCGCGCCGTGGCAGCCATCAACGCCGGGAGATTCTCGGACGAGATCGTGTCGGTCACAATCCCACAACGCAAAGGCGATGCGCTGATTGTGGATACCGACGGCCACCCGCGCATGAAACTGGACGCCTCCGGTGAGCGTTATGAACTGACCACCAGCGCCGAGATTCTGGCGAAACTGCGCGCGGTCTTCCGCGAAGGTGGCAGCGTCACTGCCGGAAATTCATCCGGCATCAACGATGGCGCAGCAGCGGTGCTGCTTACTTCCGCCGAGCGGGCAGCAGAGTGGGGGATACAGCCCCAGTTGCGCGTGCTGGCCTCCGCCGTCGCCGGAGTCAGCCCGCGCGTGATGGGCCTGGGCCCCATCCCCGCCACACGCAAAGCCTTACAACGCGCCGGAATCTCAATTGAAGACCTGGACATCATCGAACTCAACGAAGCCTTTGCCGTGCAGGCACTGGCTGTGATGGACGAGCTAGGGCTGGCGCGCGAACGTACCAATATCAACGGCGGCGCGATCGCGCTGGGGCATCCGCTAGGCTGCACCGGTGCGCGCCTGATGGCGACCTTGCTACACGAGATGAAACGCCGCCAGCAAAATGGCACAGCTACTTCGCCTTATGGATTGATCACGTTGTGCGTCGGCGTGGGGCAAGGCGCAGCCACCATTGTCGAATGGGTGGGCGGCTGAACGCACCGCGCGCCTTTGCTCTCTACCTGCTGGCGGCGCTCTGCGTCACCTGGCCGGGCATCGCACGCCTGAACACCGTGCTCATAGGGCGCATGGGCGGCGACAACTACGAGCATGTTTGGTATCTGTGGTGGCTGGCGCAAACGCTGTTTGAGCGGATCGGTAGCCCCCTGCACATCCCGCTGCTCAACCATCCGAGCGGAGTAGTTTCGCCACTCAACCTGACCCACACCCCGGCGCTCTTTCTGCCCGCCCTGCTGGGGCGTCTGATCACGCCGGTCAGCGCCTACAACATAGCCATGCTGCTCGCTCCCGCACTCAACGCGCTGGGCATGTACTGGCTCGCCAGCGAACTGACCGGTAGCCGCCGCGCCGCCTTGTTCGGCGGACTGCTCTTCGGATTTTCACCACACCTGCTCGGGCACTTGCAAGCCGGACATCTGAGCCAGATCACCATGCTCGGCTTTCCGTTGTTCGCGCTTTTTTTACGGCGACTGCTGCGCGAACCAAACCCGGGGCGGGCTGCCGGAACCGGCCTGAGCGCCTTCCTGGCCGCCTCGCATCCCGGGCATCTGGCCTACTTCATTCTCCCGACCGCGCTCATTATGCTGGGCGCTGCCCGCGGGCGGCTGCGCGACCGGCGGGTGTGGGCTGCCCTAGGCGCGGCTGCCCTGCTTGCCGCCGCGCTGCTGGCACCTTTCTACCTCCCGCTCCTGACTTCCAGCGCAACCATCACAGCGCGCGCACTGGAACTGGGCGACAGCGTGGGAAAATCTATCGACTTGGCAGCCTTTATCACGCCGCCCGCCGATAACCCGCTCCTGCCAGGAAAATTGCGCCCTTTCGCCACGCGCGTGGTGGGCAGCGCCGATGAGACTCACGGCTATTTGGGCTGGGTGGCGTTAGGAATGGCGCTGCTGGGCATTTTCACACAGCGCCGCGCAGCTGCGCACTGGGCTGCGCTGGCCGGTGGCGCACTGCTGCTCTCATTGGGCCCACTACTCAAATTCGCCGGTGACCTCACGACCATGCCAATTGACGGCAGCGCCCATCCACTCCAATTGCCTTACGCACTGCTGGTACAGCTGCCACTTTTCCGCTGGAGCCGCACCCCGGCGCGTTTTGGCGCAACCGCGCACTTTGCGCTCGCCATCCTGGCCGCCTACGGACTGGCGGCGCTGCTGATGCAGCTGCGTCAACGCCACCGTTGGAACGCGCTGCTCGTTGGAACACTCTGTATCACTGCCTTTGCCGAGCGCCTGATCGTCTGGCCCTTCCCCACTGCCCCCGCTTGGAAAAGCGCCACATTGCAACAGCTGGCTGCCACCGATTCGCAGCGCACCGTGCTCAACCTGCCGCCCAGCTTCAGCAGCAACAATCTGGCACTCTACGGACAGACTCTGCACCAGCACCCGCTGATTGGAGGACGCATCTTTCGCGGAGATTCTGATGACGAGCGCAACTTGGAATTCCTCGATGCGCTGTTGCGCCCCCAACCGCCTACCGACATCATCCCCCAGCCGGATAGCGCCGCGCGGGCTGCAATTCTGGCCACCTACGACGTCGGTGCCATTGTCAATCAACACTGGGCCGAAAATTACGACACGGCGCAACGCGATTTTCTGGTCACCGAATTTGGCGCTCCCGCCGCCGCCAGCGAGCTGGATACACTCTTTCTGATACCAGAAAACGCCGCTACATTGCCCGCTCTGGCTTTTGCACTGCATCCCACCGAGTGGGGCGCGCCCGAATTGTGGGACGCAGTGCCGACGCGCTGGTTTGCCGACAGCGCGCGCCTTTATCTGTACAGTGCCTATGCGCAAGTAGGATACTTGCGCTTCACCACCATCCCCGGTTTCCAGCTCCATCACATTCAAATCACACGGAATGACATCCCCGTCACCACGGTGATTGTCGGCGACAGCGCCACTTTCGCGACTCCGCTAATCACCCTCCCCGCCGGGCTAAGCGTATTCACCTTCTCAGACCTGGATGGCGCCGAAACGCTATGGGGCGACCTGCGCTGCTCCGGGGTCACCCCACTCGCGGGGAAATTTCCGGGCCGGCTGGAATGCGACGCGCACATTGCAGGCACGCGCCGCCTGAGCATAGCGCTCCAGTCAATTGTCTGGCAGCGCGCCACGGATCAAGCAGCGTTGGCACAATTTGGCGAGCACATCGTGCTGACAGCAGCGCAGCTTCCAAAAGTCGCAAACGCGAGCCCATTAGTGTTGCCGCTCACCTTTCGCAGCCTGGCTGCGCTGGAGGCAGATTTCACCCTATTCGTACACGTTTTTGGACCACTTGAGCCCGCAGGCCAGCAACCGCCCGCCCTGCTCTCGCAGTGGGACGGGTGGCCGCTGCACGACAATTTTGCCACCTCCGGTTGGAAGGCCGCGGAGCGGCTTGGGTTCCGCGTGGCTGTGCCGCTTCCGGCCAACGCCCCGCCCGGCGAATACCGCGTCGAGCTGGGTTGGTATGAATCATCCACGGGCGCGCGCCTGCCCGTCAGCGCGGCTAAGCGCGAAATCCATGACAATGTGCTTGTATTGGGCAACTTCATTCTGAGCGAAAATTAGCCTCCGTCTGTTCAAACTGGCACAATTGCGGTACTATCTCAGATCAACAGCGGGTAACGACGAGCCGTCAGCGGTTTGCCGCAAACCATCCTGACAATCTATCATTGGAGTGTCCATGAGCGTGGACGCACCCATGTCACCCTGAGGGACAGCAGCGACGGAAGGGTCTCGCGTGACCATAAAGGAGACTCTTCGCTCGCGGAGTTATCACTGAGCAAAGCGAATGTGATCGCTCAGAGTAACACACACAATATTACTCGCAGGAGGAGTTTTTTTGCATGGATTTCAATCTTACCGATGAGCACCGTCAGGTGCAAAAGCTGGCCCGCGATTTCGCCGAAAAGGAAATCGCGCCCATCATCAAGGAAGCCGACCGCAAGCAGGAGATGCCCGATTTCATCCTGCCGCGCCTGGGTGAACTGGGCCTGCTGGGGCTATGCATCCCGGTGAAATATGGTGGGCAAGGAATGGATTACATCACGCTGGGCCTTGTGTGCGAAGAGCTGGATTATGTCGATATCGCGCTGCGCACCGCGCTCTCGGTACATGTGGGGCTGAACAGCCTGGGGCTGCTGCAGTGGGGCACGGAGGAGCAGAAGCAGCGTTTTCTCGCCGCGCAGGCCCGCGGTGAGAAATACGCAATGTTCGGCCTGACCGAGCCCGGTGCCGGGTCTGATGTGGCCGGCATGGCCAGCACCGCCCGGTTGGAGGGGGATGAATACGTCATTAATGGCGAGAAGATGTGGATTTCTCTAGCCGCTCAGGCTCATCATATTCTCTGGTTCGCCAAGACCGACCCGGAAGTGGGCAGCTGCGGCATCTCGGCGTTCCTGATTGAAACCGACCGCCCCGGAGTGACGGCTGCCAATGTCCGCGGCAAGCTTGGCTCGCGCGCCGGCAGCACCGGGTGGGTCAATTGCCAGGATGTGCGCGTGCCTGTAAGCCACCGCATCGGCAAAGAGGGCGAAGGCTTCAAGATTGCCATGAGCTGCCTCGATAACGGCCGCTACACAGTCGGGGCGGGCTGTGTGGGCGCGATGCGCGCAGCCCTAGATGCCAGCGTGAAATACGCGCGCGAGCGCAAAGCCTTCGGGCGCGAAATCGGCAAGTTCCAACTGGTACAGCAAAAAATAGCGCGTATGACCCGCGATCATGAAATCGGCCGGCTGATGTATCTGAAAGTGGGCTGGATGAAGAATCAGGGCTTGCGTAACACGCGCGAGACCTCACTACTAAAATGGTCCGCTAGCGAAGCGGCATTCAGGGCGGCAAACGAAGCCATTCAGGTGCACGGCGCTTACGGATATTCGGACGAATATGACGTGGAGCGCTTCATGCGCAATGTGCGCGTGACCACCATCTATGAGGGTACCAGCGAAGTGCACCAGTTGATGCAAGCCGGATACGCGCTTGGATATCGCAAGGATGGCGAGCTGCGCTGCGAGCTGCCGCCTTATGATAAGCAAGAGTGGCAGGCCGAAAACTGAGCGCCGCGGGCGCTTGACAGAACCACGCGTGCTGGTGTTTACTTCCCCGCAGGAACAAGTATCGCGTTCCTGAACCGTAACATCATCAGCGAAACAAAAAACCGCATCCGCGTACTTCTGCCGCCCCCGTTTCGCGAATTCTGCTTGCAACCCTAAGCGCCTCACAACTTCGCGCCTGTGGTCGATACCCACATC
>DASCOB010000099.1:0-2897 GCA_036011785.1 Anaerolineales bacterium
CCAGTTCCACCACGCGCTCGACCTCGTAATCCCAGTACACCATCGAATCCACCGCGCGCGTGCGACCATCTGCGTCGCTTTCGCGTCCGCGCGGCTCGCCAAAGTAAATCCCGCCGGTGAGTTCGCGCACCACGAGCACGTCCACACCGGCGAGCAGCTCGGTTTTGAGCGGGGATGCCTGCAGTAGGTCGGGGTGCGGTCGCACCGGGCGCAGGTTTGCGTAGAGACGCAGCTCCTTGCGCAGCGCGAGCAGACCCATTTCGGGGCGCACTTTTGCGGCCGGGTCATCCCATTTAGGGCCGCCGACTGCGCCGAGCAGCACCGCGTCAGCAGCCTTACAGGCTGCCAGGGTTTTGGCGGTGAGGGCGCTGCCGTGGCGGTCGATCGAGCAGCCGCCCATCAGATATTCTTCCAATTGAAACTCGTGCCCGAATGAATCGGCAACGCGCTCCAGAATCTGTCGTGCTCCGGCGGTGACTTCCGGGCCGATGCCGTCTCCCGGAAGCACGACAATGCGCGCCTTCACGCCAGCATCAACCCGTACTCGATGCCATCCATCAGCGCCTGCCAGCTGGCTTCGATTATGTTCGCGCTCGCGCCAACAGTGCTCCAGCGATGATGCCCGTTGTGCATATCAGTCAGCACTCGCGTGATTGACGCCGTTCCATCGCCGCCATCGAGGATGCGCACTTTAAAATCGGAGAGATGAATATGCTCGAGCTGCGGGAAGGTGGGAAGCAATGCTTTGCGCAACGCGATGTTGAGCGCGTTCACCGGGCCGTTGCCATCGCCGGCAGTGTGTACCTCGTCATCGCCGACACGTATCTTCACCAGCGCCTCGGCGAACATGCCGCGGCCTTGGCGGTGCTGCACGGTGGCGGAATAATCCACGAACTCGAATGGCGGCCGGTAGTCGGGTTGACGCCGCTGCAGCCGGATTGCCACTGAGGCCTCCGCCGCCTCAAAGGAGAACCCTTTGGACTCCAGTTCCTTGATCTCAGCCAGCACATCGGTGACCGCGGAGCGGTCTTCCAGCTGCATGCCGAACTCCTCCGCCTTGGAGAGAAGGTTGCCGCGGCCGGAGAGTTCCGAGACCACCGTGCGCGTCTCGTTGCCCACCAGTGCCGGGTCCACGTGCTGGTAGCTGTGAATGTTGCGGCGCATGGCGGCCACATGGATGCCGCCCTTGTGCGCGAAAGCGCTCTGGCCAACATAGGCTTGGTGTTCATCGGGCGACAGGTTTGCCACCTCGGCCACGAACTGGGCCACGTCGTACAGGTCTGGTAGATTCCCCTCCGGCAGGCACGTCATCCCCATCTTCAGTTCCAGATCGGGCACTGTGCTGCAAAGGTTGGCGTTGCCACAGCGCTCGCCGTATCCGTTGATGGTGCCCTGAATGTGTACCGCGCCCTCGCGCACCGCCACGAGCGTGTTGGCCACTGCGCACTCGGAATCGTTGTGGGTGTGGATGCCCAGCGGGGTTTCAATCTGCGCCGCCACCGCGTTGAAAATGCACGCCAGTTCCCATGGAACTGCACCGCCGTTTGTGTCGCACAGCACCAGCGTATCCGCGCCGCCGCGTTGCGCCGCGGCGAGCGTTTGCAGCGCGTAATCGGCGTCGGCTCGATGGCCGTCAAAAAAGTGCTCCGCATCGTAGATTACCTCGCGGCCCTGTGCTTTCAGATAGGCCACGCTCTGTTCGATGATGCGCAGGTTCTCCTGCGGGGAGGTCTGCAGCACATCGGTCACATGCAGCGTCCACGATTTGCCCACCACCGTGCAGACCGGCGTGTTTGCTTGCAGCAGCGCCTGGATGTTGGCGTCTTCCTCCGGCTTTGAACCGGCGTGGCAGGTGGCGCCGAAGGCGGTGATCTGCGCGTGCTTCAGATTCAGTTCGCCTATGCGCTCGAAAAACTCGACATCCTTCGGGTTCGAGCCGGGCCAGCCGCCCTCAATATAGGCCACGCCCAGATCATCGAGCCTCTGCGCGATGCGCAATTTGTCGTCACATGAAAGCGATATTCCTTCGCGCTGCGTGCCATCTCGCAGCGTGGTGTCGTATATCTGGATGGCGTTTGTCATGCGGCCTCGTAAGCGGCAATCCGCGCCTGGTGCGAGAGGATGTACCCCAGCTGGTCCACGCCGTTGAGTAGGCACTTTTTCGAGAAGTTGTCGATGGGGAAGCTCAGGCTGGAGCCGTCGGGGGGGGAAACGCGCTGGCTAGCGAGGTCGATTGTCAGCTCTGCCGCGGGCACTGCCTCGATCAAGTCAAACAGGGACTGATGGGTTTCGGCGTCCATAATAATCGGCAGCAGGCCGTTCTTGAGCGCGTTGTTACGGAAGATGTCGGCAAAAGATGTTGAGATGATGGCGCGGATGCCCCAGCCTGTCAGCGCCCAGGGCGCGTGTTCCCGCGAGGAGCCGCAGCCAAAATTGTCCCCGGCCAGCAGAATCTGCGCGCCCTGATGCTCCGCCCGGTTGAGCACGAAATCCGGCTTCGGTGAACCATCGGAGTTGTAGCGCCAGTCCGAAAAGAGCGCCGCGCCCAGCCCGGCTTTGTCGGTAACTTTCAAGAAGCGCGCCGGGATAATCTGGTCGGTGTCGACGTTGCGGTTGGGGAGCGGGATGACCCGCGATGTTAGTCGCGTGAATTGGGCCACGTTACAACAAACTCCTCACATCAGCGATTCTTCCGTTGATGGCCGCCGCGGCAGCTGTCAACGGTGAGGCAAGGAAGGTGCGCCCACCTTTACCCTGACGGCCCTCGAAATTGCGGTTGCTGGTGCTGACCGCGTATTGGCCCGGCTCAATCTGGTCGCCGTTCATGGCGATGCACATCGAGCAGCCCGCCTCGCGCCACTCCGCGCCCGCCGCGCGAAAGACCTGTTGCAGTCCTT
>DASCOB010000100.1:0-11270 GCA_036011785.1 Anaerolineales bacterium
GACACATTATCCTGCCGCAAGCGCTGCGCACCGTTATCCCGGTGTTCACCAACGAGGCCATCGGCCTTTCCAAGGACACCAGCCTACTTAAGATCGTCGGGATGCATGAGATGCTTTCGATGGCCACTCTGGTGATGTCAAACCCGGACTTCCTGGGCACTCAGCGTGAGTTGTTATTCTTTACCGGCGTCATTTTCTGGATTGTGACTTATGCTATTTCGTACTCGGGCCGGCGGGTGGAGCGGGTGCAGGGGCTGGGAAGAAGATAAACGTGAGAATGTGGAGGCAGAATCATGAGTGAACAACAGCTGGTCGAAAGCAATGGCGATGAACCCATAATCATTGCCCGCGACGTGCACAAATGGTTTGGTCAATTCCACGCCTTACGCGGAATTGACATGGAGGTGCAGAAGGGCGAGAAAATCGTGATCTTCGGGCCGTCGGGCTCGGGAAAATCGACGTTCATCCGCACTATTAATCGGCTCGAGGAACACCAGCGCGGCCAGATAATTGTGGATGGCATCGAACTGACGCACGATGTGAAGAATATCGCCGCCATCAGGCAGGAAATCGGCATGGTATTTCAGTCGTTCAACCTGTTTCCGCATCTCACCGTCTTACGCAATGTCACCCTCGCTCCGCTGCAGGTGCGTCGGCGGTCAAAAGAGGACGCTGAAAAAGCGGCGATGCAATTGCTGGAGCGAGTGGGAATCCCCGAGCAGGCTGAAAAGTACCCCGGGCAGCTCTCCGGCGGACAGCAGCAGCGCGTCGCTATCGCGCGTGCGCTGGCGATGCAGCCCAAGATCATGCTCTTTGATGAGCCTACCTCTGCGCTCGACCCGGAGATGATTGCGGAAGTGCTTGACGTGATGACCGAGTTGGCCGAGTCAGGCATGACAATGCTGGTGGTCACTCACGAAATGGGCTTTGCGCGCGAGGTGTGCGATCGAATGGTGTTCTTCGATGAAGGACAGGTGGTCGAGGAAGGCACGCCGAAGCAGATTTTCGAGAACCCGCAGAACGACCGCACAAAGCTGTTTCTTTCGCAAATACTGCACTAAAGCGGCCACAATCTCTCGATTGACCTAGATTCTACCGAATGATATAATCGCGCGCAGCCTGGCATTGTCACCGGGCGGCTGGCGCGATGGAAATTGAGATTGCAGGAAGCCCGCCCGCGTTGCCGGGCGGGCTTTTGTTGATGCGGAGAACGACGGTAATGTTAAAAACCCATAACTGCGGAGAGCTTCGGCGTGAGCACATCGGTCAGCAAGTCACCCTCGCTGGCTGGGTGCACCGGCGGCGTGACCACGGTGGGCTCACCTTCATAGACCTGCGTGACCGCTCGGGATTGGCACAGGTCGTGGCCGGGCCAGAGCAGGCTGCAGCGCACAGGGCCATGGCGGCCGCGCGAAACGAGTATGTGCTGCAGGTGGTGGGCGCGGTACGCGAGCGCCCGTCCGGCGCTGCCAACGTGGACCTTTCCAGCGGAGAAATTGAAGTGCTCGCGCAGCGTGTAGAAATCCTGAATGCGGCCAAGACGCCGCCTTTTGATATCAACAAACCCGCTGCAGTTGATGAAGCGCTGCGCCTGAAATACCGCTATCTGGACCTGCGGCGTGGACGCATGACCCGCAACCTGCAGCTGCGCCATGACGTGGTGGCCTTCATCCGCAGACACCTTTCTGAGCGCGGATTTATCGAGGTGGAAACACCCGTCCTTTTCAAGACAACCCCGGAGGGCGCGCGTGACTATCTGGTGCCCAGCCGGGTACATCTCGGGAAATTCTATGCCCTGCCGCAGTCTCCGCAGCAGCTCAAACAGCTGCTGATGATAGCCGGGGTGGAGCGTTATTTCCAGATTGCGCGTTGCTTCCGAGACGAGGACCAGCGTGGAGACCGGCAGCCCGAGTTCACGCAACTGGATCTGGAAATGTCTTTTGTGGAGCGGGAAGACGTAATGGAAACGACTGAAGGATTGATGACGGAGTTGTTTGCCACTGTATCCGAGATGACGCTTCAGGAAACGCCTTGGCCGAGGTTGAGCAGGTCGGAGGCAATCAGCCGCTTCGGCACCGACCGCCCTGATTTGCGCTTTGGCCTCGAGTTGCAGGAAGTCACCGACCTGGTGGTGGAGAGCGACTTTCGCGTATTCTCGCAGGCCGAGATGGTGAAAGGACTCAACGCTAAAGGTTGTGGCGGCTACAGTCGCAAGAAAATCGACGAACTGACGCAGTTTGCGCAGCAATATGGCGTCAGCGGCCTGGCCTGGGCGGCCATCGGGGAGGACGGCGAAGTTGAGCGCTCCTCCTTTGCTAAACACCTCTCCGATGAAACTTTGGCGGCGCTGCTGAACAGAATGCAGGCTCAACCCGGAGATCTACTTCTGCTTGTGGCCGCCGGGGCTGCTGTGGCGAATGAGTCTCTGGCGCAACTGCGCGCGCTGTTAGGCGAGCGCTTGGGTCTCTGCGACCTGAACGTGCTTGCCTGCTGCTGGGTGATCGATTTTCCGCTCTTCAATTGGAATGAAGGTGAGCAGCGCTGGGACCCGAGCCATCATCTGTTCACCGCTCCGGCGTCCACGGATGCGCACCTGCTGGATTCTGAACCGGGCAGGGTGCGCGGCGCACAATACGACATGGTGTGTAATGGTTACGAGCTGGCCGGAGGCTCCATTCGCATTCATCAGCGCGAGTTGCAGCAGCGGGTGTTCCGCCTGATTGGTCTGCAGGACGATGTGGCGCGCGAGCGCTTTGGCCACATGTTAGCGGCGTTCGAATATGGCACGCCGCCGCATGGCGGCATTGCGGCAGGGATTGACCGGCTGGTGATGCTTCTGGCAAGGGAGGCCAACATTCGCGAAGTAATCGCCTTCCCGAAATCGCAGCAGGCGGCTGACCTGATGGTAGGTGCGCCGTCTGCCGCTGATGCGGAGCAGCTGGCAGAACTGCACATTCGTGTGGATGAGTGAGCGCTGCGAAGACCCGCCTTCAACCATCACCCTTGATAGAATGGGTGCTTCGTGATAGCATCTAATTGGCCCCCTGCTGTGTTCGTGATGCCGTCAAGGTTTTGGGCCAACACGAACCAAACGGGCGTTGAGTCATCACTGTAATGCGATAGGCATGCGGCGGCTGAAGTCGGCGCGGTAGCCAAGGCAAAGCAGCGAGCGAGGCGCCCCGCCTGCCAAAGCAGGCGCAAAACCGAAGCGGTCACACGACATGGTGGGGTGCATTGAAGTTGAAAAGCGACTGGCAATTGCAGTCGCTTTTTTTCTTGACACCGGCGTGGCTGATGTGCTATTCTCCGGCTACCGTTTCGTGTTAAGGGTTTACTGTGACGCAGGTTGAACGAATCTCAGATGACGTCTACGTCTTCACCAGCTCTCTTTACGCGCAGGTGACGGCGGGGGTGATTGACACATCTGAAGGCGCAGTGGTGGTGGACACGCTACCTTATCCATCCGAGACACTTGAGCTAATAAAATTCGTGGAGAGCAGGCTCTCCTCGCGCGTGCGCTATGTGATCAATACTCATTACCACGCAGACCACATCTATGGTACCTGTCTGTTTCCCGGAGCCCAGGTGGTAGCGCACGCGCTCTGCCGCGACTTGCTCGACACGCGCGGGAGGGAAGGGTTGCTCGTCGCGCAGGCCGAATCGTCAGAACTTGCCGGCGTGCGCATCGTGCTGCCCGACCTGATTTTCGATTCCGGCGATTTGCAGATGCACCTGGGCGAGAAGACTCTGGTTCTGCAGCACTCCCCCGGCCATAGTGCGGACGTGGTCACTGTGCTAATTGAAGAGGAGCGTGTGTTGTTTGCTTCCGACACAGTGATGCCAGTACCGTTCTTCGCGGACGGCGATCTGGAACAACTGGTTGCCTCGCTGGAATCAATCTTGACAATTGCACCTCGGTTGACCAACGTAGTGCAGGGCCATGGCGCGGTGATTTTACGCGGGGAGGTAGAAAGATGCCTGAAGAAGCGCATTAAATATCTGAAATCAGTGCGCTCGGCAGTGCGGCAAGCGCTGAAGCGAAAATACACCAAGAACGTGCTCAAGAAAATCGATCTTGAAAGCGTTGACATTGACCGGGCGGTACTCGGCGGCATCGCCGCGGATTTGCACTGGAGCAATCTCGATAGCCTTTACGACAAACTCGAAGGGGTGGTAAAACCGTACCCTAGTCGCCGAAAGCCGCGCAATAGACGTCGCTGAATGCGACGTTGACCGCAAATCCCAACTGTGGCATAATCTCGAAACAGTGTCAGCAGTTAAGCTGTACTGGCGTTGATGGAGACGAGTACGGGCTGATCAGCGCGCCGAAGCGAATCCGGGATGGTGTGAGCCGGATGCGTGCCCGACCCGGAAAATCCCTCCGGAGCCGTGACCTGAACCCCGCGAAAGCGGCATTAGGGAAGCCGGTCTCACCCACCGCTAACCGGGTGCGGGCGTGATGTGCGCCCGACCGAGTGGCCCCGCAAGGGGCAAACAGGGTGGTACCACGGGAACATCGCGCTCTCGTCCCTGACCGGGGCGAGGGCGTTTTTTGTTTAGACGAATGTGCAGGAGTTGCAATGACCGACTTGCTTTACCAGACGGACTCATACCTAAAGACCTTCAATGCTGTTGTGACGCACGTCGGCGAGGATGGGCGCATCGCGCTTGACCGCAGTGCTTTTTACCCCGGCGGTGGCGGCCAGCCCTGTGATTATGGGGAATTGACTTCCGGCGAGCAGCGCTGGCAGGTGCCGAAGGTCAGTAAAGAGGGCGCGTCCGTATGGCACGCGCTGCAAGCGGCTGCCCCGCCCGCGGTTGGGCAGCCGGTGAATGGGACACTGGACTGGGAGCGGCGCTTCCAATTAATGCGCACCCACACGGCGATGCACATCCTTTGCGGCGTGGTCTGGCGTGATTATGGTGCCAGCGTCACCGGCGGGAATATGCAGCCGGTGCGCGGGCGCATGGATTTTGAATTTGAAACCATGCGCGCTGAGCTGGTGCAGGAGATTGAACTGAAAATCAACGCCGAGGTAGACACCGCGCGTGAGGTGCGCGTGAATATCCTGCCGCGCGCGGAAGCCTTTCAGATTCCGGATTTGATTCGTACCAAAATCAATCTGCTGCCGGAAGGCATCACCGAGGTACGCACGGTTGAAATCGTCGGGCTGGATTTGCAGGCTGATGGTGGCACGCATGTTGCCAACACCGCTGATGTCGGCGCAATCCGCGTGGTGGATTACAAAAGCAAAGGTAGAATCAACAAGCGGATAGTCGTAGAAATCGATGGGTGACTGATGGCGTTTCAACCGGTCAATTCCAAATTTGATATTCAAGAACTCGAACTAGGCGTTCTTAAGTTATGGCAGCAGCACGATATTTTCACGCGTTCGATGGAAGCACGCAGGGACGGGCCGACTTACGTATTCTACGAAGGGCCTCCCACCGCCAACGGGAAGCCGGGCAGCCATCATGTACTTTCGCGCGTGTTCAAGGACATCTTTCCGCGCTATCGTGCTATGCGCGGCAACTATGTGCTGCGGCGCGGCGGTTGGGACACGCACGGGCTGCCGGTCGAAATCGAAGTCGAAAAGCAACTCGGACTGAGCGGAAAAGAGGAGATTGAAGCCTACGGCATCGGCGAATTCAACGCGCGCTGCCGCCAATCGGCCTTTGATTATATTCAGGAATGGGAAAAACTGACTGATCGCATTGGCTTCTGGGTCGATCTCGAAACGGCTTATGTCACATTTGAAAACGATTACATTGAATCAGTATGGTGGATTTTGAAACAACTGTGGGAAAAAGACTTGATCTATCGTGGTTTTAAAGTGGTGCCCTACTGCGCGCGCTGCGGCACGCCGCTTTCTGACCATGAAGTTTCATTGGGCTATCAAGAAAATACACCTGATCCTTCGGTGTTTGTGCGCTTCCCGCTGCAGGATGACCCCAATATTGCGCTGCTGATCTGGACGACCACCCCGTGGACGCTGCCCGGCAACGTGGGCGCAGCCGTGCATGGGGATGTGGTTTACGCCACCGTACAGCTCGAAAACGGCGAACAGCTGATTCTCGCCAAAGAATTGCTGCGGAAAGTGTTGGGCGATGAAAGCAAATACACGATCCTCGCTGAGCAGCGCGGCGCCGAATTGGAAGGGCTGCGCTATCAACCGCCGTACAATTTTCTGCCCTTTGAAGAAGCGGCGCATTATGTGGTGCTGGCGGATTTTGTCACCACCGCTGAGGGCACTGGCGTGGTGCACATGGCAGCCGCTTTTGGGGCGGACGACATGGAAATGGCACGGGAGCATAATTTCCCGGTGTTGATGACGATGGATGAGCGCGGCTGTTTTGTGGAGGGGGTCACTCCGTGGGCCGGCATGTGGGTCAAGGACGCCGACCCGCTAATCACCGAGGAACTGCGCGAGCGCGGCTTGTTGCTCAAATCGGGCACTTATCTGCACACATATCCATTCTGCTGGCGTTGTAACACCGCGCTGCTTTATTACGCGCGCAGCACTTGGTACATCGCCACAACGAAACACAAGCAGCAATTGGTGCAGTTGAACCAGACCATCAACTGGTATCCGGGTCACATTCGTGACGGGCGCTTCGGCAACTGGCTGGAAAACAACGTCGATTGGGCGCTGGGGCGCGAGCGCTTCTGGGGTACGCCGCTGCCGATCTGGATTGACGAAGATGGGGAGACGCTGCTGGTGGGTTCGCTGGCCGAACTCTCCAAACTGGCAGCCCGCGACCTTTCCGGTCTCGATTTGCACCGTCCCTACGTGGACGAGATCACGTTTCCTAATCCCACAACCGGCAAGCTCATGCGCCGCATACCCGAAGTGATCGATTGTTGGTTTGATTCGGGTGCGATGCCGGTAGCGCAATGGCATCATCCGTTTGAAAACCACGCCGAGTTCAAGGAGCAGTTTCCCGCTGATTACATCTGCGAGGCGGTGGACCAGACGCGCGGCTGGTTTTACTCGCTGCACGCCATCGCCACCATGCTGTTCGATAGCGTGGCCTTTAAGAATGTAGCCTGTCTGGGACTGATTATGGATGGCGAAGGGCAGAAGATGTCCAAGTCGAGGGGTAACACCGTCAACCCATGGGATGTGCTGGACAAGCACGGCGCGGATGCCTTCCGCTGGTATCTGTACACTGCGAGCCCGGCTGGACAGGAGCGGCGCTTTTCGGTGGATCTGGTGGGCGCGGTGGTGCGTAATTTCACGCTGACGCTGTGGAACACCTATGCGTTTTTTGTGACTTACGCCAATCTGGATGGGTGGTTGCCGGGCGGCGGCGCGCCGCTCCTACGGTCGGATTTGGACAAATGGATTTTATCTGAATTGCACGCGCTCACTCGCGATGTATCTCACGCGTTGGAGAATTACGATGCCACCGGTGCAACGCGCCCGATTGAGGGTTTTATCGATTTGCTTTCCAATTGGTATGTGCGCCTTTCACGGCGGCGGTTCTGGAAATCGGAGGACGACGGTGACAAGCAAGCTGCATATGCCACGCTGTACGAATGTCTGCTGACGGCGAGTGAATTGCTGGCGCCTTCCATGCCCTTTATCGCCGATGCGCTTTACCGCAATATGGCTCTTAGCGCTGACCCTGCTGCGCCCGAATCCGTGCATCTGGCGGACTGGCCTGAGTTTGACGCTGACGTCATCGATGAAACATTGAACCATGAAATGCGTCTGGTGAAAAAACTGGTCTCGCTGGGGCACAACGGCCGCCAGCGCGCTCGTTTGAAGGTGCGCCAGCCGCTGGCAGAGGCGGCTTTTTGGGCGGGCAGCCAAGCTGAGGTCGAGTTGATTGCGCGCTATGCGGATTTGATCGCGGAGGAGTTGAACGTCAAAAAAGTGCGCTCGCTGGACTCGGTGACTGAGGCGATTGCTTATTCTTTGCACCCGCTCCCAAAACAGCTGGGGCAACAATATGGCAAACGCTTCCCGGAGATTCGGCAGGCTTTGCTGGCATTGCCGCCGACGGAAACCGCGCGCGCGCTTCTGGCCGGGGAAGCGGTGACGGTGCAGCTGGAAGCGGAAGCGGTCGAGGTTATGCCGGACGAAGTGGAGGTGCGCCTGACCGCGAAAGAAGGGTTCGCGGTGGCCGAAGAGAGCGGGCTAGTGGCGGCGCTGGTGACCGAACTGACGCCGGAACTGCTGCGCGAGGGGCTAGCGCGCGAGGTGGTGCGCCGCGTGCAGGATTTACGCAAATCGAGTGGCTTCGAGATTTCTGACCGCATCCACATCACGTATACTGCTTCGGGGCAACTGGCGCAGGCGATCGAAGAACAACGCGCGTACATCATGGGCGAGGTGTTGGCATCATCGTTGACGGCGGCAGAAAAAATTGATGGCGCGACGCTCGACGTGGAAGGGGAGAAACTATCGCTGCGGCTGGAGCGAGTGACGTGAAGCGGGAACTGGTGCTGTTTCCGGCCGCAGTGAGAGTCGGCCTGCTGGGCATGACGCTCGGCGCACTGCTGGGCGAGATGCTGCGCAAGAAGGCACGCACTGTCGCCCTCGGGTGTTTTCTCGGGCTGCTGCTGGCAGTGATGCAAACGGATGCGCGCCGGCACGGCGGGAGGGTCTGGGATGGCGATGCAGGCAGACTCTCGTAAAGCAGCGCCGTTGCGTGCCCAACTACTTCTTTTTGTGGTGGCTGCGCTGGCGATTGCCCTCGACCAGTACACCAAGGCGCTGGTGCGCGCCGGCATGGTCGTGGGCGAAACCATCGTTGTGCATCCTGCGCTGCGTAATATTTTCGATCTGACGTACACCACCAATACCGGCGCGGCCTTCGGGATGTTCAAGAGCGGTGGCTCGTTCTTTACCGTGCTCGCCGCCGTGGTGGTCGGCGTCATCATATATTACAACCGCGAGCTGCCTGCTCAGCAGCGCTGGTTGCGCGTGGCTCTGGGTTTGCAGATGGGAGGCGCGATCGGAAACAACCTGATTGACCGACCGCTGCGCGGCTCGGTGGTTGATTTTCTGCACGTGCACTACTGGCCAGTTTTTAATGTGGCCGATTCGTGCATCACTGTCGGCGTAGTGATAATGGGCTTCTTGATGATTCAAGAAGGGCGCAAGGTAAAAAAGGCCGAACAATTCGAAGTTGAAGGGCAGACGTGAACGCGTTGCGTAGTTTTCGCTTTCAAGAATCAGAGCGCGGCGAACGGCTAGATGTTGCCCTGGTGGGGCGGTTGCCCATTTTTTCACGCGCACAAATCCGGCGGCTGGTGGCGCAGGGCAGCGTTACGCTTAATGGCGTTGTGCCGCGCAAGGCTGGCCTCACGCTGCGTGGCAATGAAAAAGTGACGGTGCGCGTACCGCCGCCTGCGCCTGCGGCGGAAAAAGCCGAGCCTATTCCACTGGACATCGTCTACGAAGATGACGACCTGATGGTAATCGATAAGCCGCCCGGAATGGTGGTGCATCCGGCAGCCGGGCACCGGAGCGGTACACTGGTCAACGCGGTGCTGGCGCATGCGCCGGGTATGGCCGGGGTGGGCGGGGAGCGCCGCCCGGGGATTGTACACCGGCTAGACAAGGATACTTCAGGGCTGATTGTGGTGGCAAAGAACGACACAACTCACCGTTTGCTGCAGGCGCAGTTTAAGCAGCGCACGGTGGAAAAGCGCTATCTCGCGCTTGTGTGTGGCGCGCCGCCGTCGCCAACCGGGAGAGTGGAGGCCGCAATCGGGCGAGACCGCAAACATCGCAAACGCATGGCCGTGTTTCCGTCCGATAGCGGCAAAGGGCGCGCGGCTACAAGCACCTACCGCACGATGCAGTCTTTTCGAGGGTATACGCTGGTGGAAGTCAGGCCGCTGACCGGCCGGACGCATCAGGTGCGCGTACACATGGCTTTTCTGGGCTGCCCGCTGGCGGGCGATGCGCTTTACGGTGGCCGTCGGTCAGGGCGAGCGCTCGCCGGTCTCGGACGTCAGTTCCTGCATGCGGCCGGACTGAAACTGGCGTTGCCCGGCGGCGCGGTGCGGGAGTTCGGCAGCCCGTTGCCGGCCGATCTTGAGCGCGCGATTGCGCAGCTGCGCGCCGATTAATAGGGATGGACTATGGAAAGTATTGATCTGCGCTCGGACACGGTGACGCACCCGACAGCGGCCATGCGCGAGGCCATGGCGAGCGCACAGGTTGGGGATGATGTTTACGGGGAGGACCCGACCGTCAACCGACTGCAGGAGCTGGCAAGCGAGCTGACCGGTAAGCAGGCTGGGCTTTTTGTGTCCTCCGGCACGATGGGGAATGTGGCTGCCCTCTTGGCGCACACGCGCCGCGGTGACGAAGTAATCTGTGGGCTGCAGTCACACATGTATCGCAATGAGCAGGGCGCTATGGCGGCGCTGGCGGGCGCGCAGGCGCGGCCGGTGCAGGAGCAGCCGGATGGCACATTGGCTCTGGATGATGTTGAAGCTGCTATCCAGACAAGCGATGACCACCATCCCATCACGCGGCTGGTGACGATTGAAAACACACACAACCTTTGCGGGGCGGTTCCCTTGACGGCTGCTTACACGCAGGCGGTGGGTGCACTCGCGCAGCGACACGGCCTGAGATTGCATCTGGATGGCGCGCGGCTGTTCAATGCCGCCGTAGCGCAGGATATCTCGGCAGCCGACCTGTCCGCGCCGGCTGATTCAGTTTCAATATGTCTATCGAAGGGACTGAGCGCGCCGGTCGGTTCGGTGCTTTGTGGCAGCGCCGATTTTATTCGCGCTTCGCGGCGGGCACGCAAGGTTCTGGGCGGCGGAATGCGTCAGGCGGGCGTGTTGGCGGCGGCCGGGATTCTTGCGCTGACTGTCATGGTGGAGCGGTTGGGTGATGACCATGAGAACGCGAAGGCGCTGGCGCGCGAGCTGGCTGCGGTGTCAGGAGTGGTGCTTGATAATAATGCAGCAGCCACCAACATGGTTTATTTTCATCTGGATGAGGACGTGCCGCGCGATGCCTCCGAAGTGAGCGTTGCTCTAAAGGAAAACGGGGTGCTGCTGGATGCGTTTGGTTCTCGCGGCTTTCGCGCAGTCACGCATCATGGCGTGTCGAGGGAAATGGTGGAGCACGCGGTGGCCGTGTTAAATGACGTGCTGGAAACGCGGCGATAGTCGGTTGAGCTTGACGCTCACTTCGGGGCGGTGGTATACTGCCCCGCGTTGGTCCCGTGGTGTAGCGGTTAACATGCTGCCCTGTCAAGGCAGAGATCGCGGGTTCGAATCCCGTCGGGACCGC
>DASCOB010000101.1:0-1916 GCA_036011785.1 Anaerolineales bacterium
CGAAGGTTATGCGCACTGCCCCTTGCTCGTCGCTCAAGTCCAACCAGGTCTGCACCGTACCTTTTCCGTAGCTGCGTTCGCCAACGAGGCTGCCGCGCTGGTAATCCTTCACCGCGCCGGCCACAATCTCGGCGGCGCTGGCGCTGCCGCGGTTGATCAGCACCACCAGTGGGATTTCGGTGGCGAGGCCGCCGGGGCGGGCGCGGTATTCACGCTCGCGCCCATCCGCAAACTGCTCGAGCATGACTATGCCCGTACCGATAAATTGCGAGGTCACGCTGATGCCTGCGTCAAGAAAGCCGCCTGGGTTGTTGCGCAGGTCCAGAATCAGGCCGGGCGGGTCACCGGCCAGTTGCGCGCGCAGCTGCGCGCGCAGTTCGCGCGTGGTGCGGTCGCCGAAGCGATTGATTTTCACGTAAGCCAGTCCGCTGCTGAGAATCTCGCCCTCGACCGAGGGGATGGTGATTTTGTAGCGCGTGATTTCGAGGGTGAATGGCTCCGGCAGCCCTTCGCGCAGCACGGTTATACTAACGGACGAACCGGCCGGGCCGCGCACCTTCGCGATGACGGTGAAGGCATCCAACCCGGTCACCTCCTCATCGTCCACCGCGATTATGGCGTCGCCGGGCAACATGCCGGCGGCCTCGGCAGGGGAGCCGGGCAGCGGCGATATCACGCGCAGGAAATCTCCGCTGGTATCCACCTCCGCGCCAATGCCCTCAAGTTCACCGGACATGTCGGTGCGCATCACCTCCTGCTCGGCGGGGGTCATGTAATTGGTGTGGCGGTCACCCGTGGCGCGGAGCATGCCTTTGATCGCACCCTGCACCAGTTTTGTGGCATCCAGCGGCTGGTCGACGAAGTTTTCCTGCAGCAGCTCCCATGCCTCCCAGAATGGTCGAAATGCGGGTTGAAGGTCGTCGGGCGTGTCGCCCGCGGTCGGGTCGATTTCGATTTCGTTCACGCTGCGCACTGGGGCCGGCAGCGGGATACCCTCCGGGAGCACATCGTAGTAACGCGCGCCGGTGACGAAACCGCCGGCGAAAACGCCCGCGGCGATAAAGAGCGCGGCCACGACGATGAGCAGGTTGCGCAAGATTTTCCAGCTCACGTGGCAAACATCTCCTGAAGGTATTGCTCGAACTCGCCCGCTTTGCAGCGTTGGATGTAATCCAGAATGGCATCGCCATCGAGGGGGTAGAGCGGGTGACAGGAAGTGGGCAACGCCCCCTGCGGAGCGAGCGCCACAGCCTGCACTGCCGGTGCGGGGATGTCGGCCTTTTCGAGTTTCTCAACCAGCTTCTCGGTGGTGATGAGCGTGGTCTCGGCCAGCAGCGCCAGTTCCGGGTCCATGCCTGGGTTTCCGCCGATGACCGCGTTTCCGGCGCGGTCGGCGCGCAGCGCATGGATGACGGCCACACCACAGTGAATGGCTGGGAACGCCATCAGTTCGTCGTCGCTGTACGGGTCTCTGATTGTTTTCACGTCCGGGCGCAGACGCGGTAAACCGGTTCCCAGCCAGGCGCGGCTGGGCATGAAGCCGACGTCCGCCAGCGCGGCGCGGATGCCGAAGGCGATGCTGGCTTCACTCTCTTCGATAATCTCGATTGCACCCGCAGCAGCCGCCTGCGTGAACATGGGCGCCAGCCCGAAAGCCTCCAGTCCGAAATAGCACGAGCGCACTCGGCGCACGCGCCCCGCGCCCACCAACAGGTCGGATTCGATTCCGGCGGTGAAGCAAAGTAAGGTTAGCTCGCGGGCGGCTGGGTTCTCGTGCAGCAGCGCGCGCGTGAAGGCGAGCGGGCGGCGATAGAGGGTCATGCCGCCGAGAGCGAGTGTGCTTCCGGCGGGTGTGAGCGCGGCCGCCTCTGAAAGCGAAACGGTTTTATCTATCATTCGTCCACATAAACGCGGTA
>DASCOB010000102.1:0-8440 GCA_036011785.1 Anaerolineales bacterium
CGCCCGGCGCGCGCCACACACCGCCGGGAACTTCTGCGGCTGCTAAGTTCAGCCGAACGCGCTCATTGCCACCTCGACTGGCAAAGCGCTGAGGGGTGGCTGCAACACCAGCGGTGCCATGTTGCTTTCGCTGACAGCAGTCCCGTCGGGATGCTGTCAATCCCTATGGTAGCGGGAAGTGCGGCGTGGCTGCGCCTCGCCGCGGTGCGAGACGATGAGCGCGACGCGCCGACAATGACCCCGTTGTGGGTGGCTGCAAGGGCGGAATTGCAGCAGCAGGGCGTCACGCGCGCAGCCGCTCTGACCGCCAACGTTTGGCCGGAGAGCCTGCTGCCACCCTGGGGATTCGCGCAATACGGGCACGTGGTCGTACTCCACCGGGGGCAGGCAGCGCTGCCGCCTTTCGACGAAACTGGAACCCGAATCCGCGCGGCCACCAAGACACACCTGCAGGCCATCTTCACAGTGGACAAAGCCGCTTTCAAGCCGCTGTGGAGGTACTCATTCCAGATGCTCGGGCTGGCACTGAAGCAGGCCACGTACGCCACAGTGGCCTGTGCGGGCATCAACATTATCGGGTACCTTCTCGCCACTCAGGCCAATGGAAAGGTGTTTCTAGCGCGGCTGGCGGTAACACCGGACTTCCAGAATCGCGGTGTCGGTCGTGCGCTGACTCTCGACATGTTGCACCGATTTGCGCGCGGGCGTGCGCCGATGGTGGAGGTGAACACCCAGGCAGACAATATAGCTTCCATAGCTCTTTATCAGGCGCTCGATTTCGAACTCACCGCTGAACAGGCACAGGTCTGGCAATGCGAGCTCGGTTCAGAAGAACGCGCCCGAAGCACAATGAACTGATGGCGCGCCGCCGTCGTGTTTAGGTACAATCTGCATCGCCGCGCCTGAACCAGGTCGCACGAAATGAGCACTGCCTCCCCGAACAGAAACCCACTGTTGGCACGGCTCCGAAACGCCGTGCTAGACAGCACTCTCCACCGCATTGCGCGCAACACCGGCTGGCTGCTGGCGGCTGAATTGGTGGCCACTTTGGTGAGCGCGATTCAGTTTCCGCTCGTCGCTCGCTTGCTCGGCGTAAAAGGTTACGGCATGGCCGTGCTGGTCGTGGGCTGGGTTGGGCTGGTGACGGCGCTGTTCGGTGTGCAAACCCGGGAAACAATCGTCAAATATCTCAGTCTGTTTCTTTCCGAAGACAGTGAACCGAAAGCGCTGGCGATAGTCAAACTCGCGCTAGGGCTGAACCTTCTGCTTTCCACCATTATCTTCGTGCTGCTGTTTATTGCCGCTCCGCGACTGAGCATCTGGCTGCTAGACAATCCTGATGGGGTGCTCTTATTGAGATTGGTGATAGTACGTGATTTGCTCGCGGCAACCGGCGGCACGACTACATCTGTGCTCAGGGTCTTAGATAGATTTAAATGGCTGTCGATATTCAACGCGTTCTCATCGATAGCCACCTTTGCACTCGTCAGCACCGCATTGCTCGCGGGCTGGCAGGTGGCCGGATACCTGGCTGCCTTGATGGTTGTCTCAGCGGGGCAATCTCTCACTCTATATCTGGCCTGCCAACACGAGCTGCGCGCCCGCTTCCACGGGAATTGGTGGCAGGCTGACCTGCGCGCGCTACGCCAGCATGGTCACGAAATTAGAGTAATGTTGCTGAGTCTAAAACTGGACGGATTTCGAAAGATCGCCACCGACAAGGCGGATGTGGTCATCCTGGGTATGTTCACGGATATCCACAGCGTAGGTCTCTACAAAATGGCCAAGCAAGTTGCAAGTTATCTCAGTCGCCTCAGCAACCCCATTTACGCGGCGCTCTACCCGGAAATAGCGCGCCTGTACCATGACGCCGGTCTTGACCGCCTGCCACGATTCATCCGCCAATTGACGCACTGGCTGGTGGCCGGGGTGGGCGCATCGGTGCTGCTGATAGTTTTGCTGGCCGGGCCACTTGTACCAATTGTGTTTGGCGCGGAATACGCTCCAGCCTTGCCTCTCTTCTACGTTATGATGCTGATGCATGTGTGGTTGGGTTTGATATGGGCACCGAGCTTATTACTGACGCTCGGCAAAACCCGCCAGCTTACGGCCATCAATCTCGCCAGTGCGCTGATTATGGTTTCGTTATTGTTCGTTCTCGCTCCAACCTGGGGCGCCACCGGCGCCACCATCGCGCTGGTTGCGAACTACTGGGCATGGACAGCGCTGATACTGTGGTACCTCGGGCGGCTGCCCGATCTCCGTTTATGGGCACGGAAAAAACTCTCGGTATTGAACTGAAATGTGTGGAATCATCGGAACAATTAACTGGCATCCATCGCCAAACATCGAAGATATAACCCGCGCGACAAACGCCATCGCCCATCGAGGACCCGATGACTCCGGCTACTGGACCGACACCGACATCACTCTTGGCTTCCGGCGTCTCTCAATCATTGATCTTTCCCCCGCCGGTAACCAGCCCATGTCGAATGAAGACGAAACGGTGCAATTGGTCTTCAACGGTGAAATCTACAACTACCTTGCGCAGCGAAAAGCACTCAGACAACGCGGACACGTCTTTCGCTCCCACACTGATTCCGAGTGCGTTGTGCACGGATACGAAGAATGGGGCGGGAACATTGTTGAGCAACTGCGCGGCATGTTTGCCTTTGCGCTATGGGACCAGCGCAACCGCACTCTCACGATGGCGCGTGACCGTCTCGGCATCAAGCCACTTTACTATTATTGGGACGGTCGCCGCTTTGCCTTTGCCTCTGAAATCAAAGCGCTCATCACCCTCCCTCAGATTGACCTCTCCACTGACGACTCGGCACTCTGGGACTATCTGACCTATTTGTATATCCCGTGTCCAAAAACTGTCTACGAACACATCCGTCAGGTACCGCCAGGCTTCACCGTTACCTATCAAGCAGGAGAACAGCCCCATTTAGCGCAATATTGGGACATTCACGACTGGGGCGTGCCTGTTCAATGCACCGACTACAGCACCCTTCCCGAATGGTCAACTGCCGTGAAAGCAGTCCACAA
Organism: Anaerolineales bacterium; assembly: GCA_036011785.1. Classification (GTDB taxonomy): domain Bacteria; phylum Chloroflexota; class Anaerolineae; order Anaerolineales; family UBA11657; genus CAJWGI01. The sequence goes on from DASCOB010000102.1 coordinate 3,052, forward strand.
CAAGTTGTGCGAAGCCGTAGAAATGCACATGCTCGCGGACGTTCCGGTAGGTCTGTTGCTATCGGGCGGTCTAGATTCTAGCACTGTGACAGCGCTGGCTACGGCTGCCGCGTCTACACCACTGAAAACTTTCTCTATCGGCTTTGATGTGGATGAGCACACCGAGTTGCCCTACGCCCGCAAAGTGGCATCCCACTTCCAAACTGAGCACTTCGACCGCATTTGCAGCAGTGGCTCGTTGGAAGAATCACTGCAACGCATGTTGGAATTATATGATCAACCTTTCGCCGACTCGTCCGGAATCCCCACGCTAGCCGTGTCTGAATTAGCTGCAACGCAGGTTAAGGTTGCACTCTCCGGAGATGGTGGCGATGAAGTATTTGCCGGATACAGATGGCACCGCACTTATCTGGCACGGCCAGATCCTAGTAGAATCCAACAGTGGTTCTACAAATCTATATTGATGCCCGCATTGCAGGGAATCGCATCTTGGCCAAAAGTGACCGGTTTGATTGGTCGTTACCGATTGGATGTGCACGGCGAAACAAGCGCGGATCGTTATGGCGCACTGCTCTCCCGCGTCAAACGTTTCCAAAAACCCCGGCTGCTCCCGGAACTCGCGCGCGCCTTCCACGATTATGACGATTACTGGCACTACCGAAAATACTGGCGTGAGGAGCTAGATCCAATCTCACGCATTCAATACGTTGATCTCAAAACCTACCTGCCGGACGACATTCTCACCAAAGTGGACCGCGCCAGCATGGCTACCTCGCTCGAAGTGCGCCCCCCGCTGCTAGACCACGAGTTGGTAGAATTAGTGGCAAAGTTACCACCTGAATTCCGTTTTGGCAAACGCGTCCTTCGAGCAGCTATTGCACAACTGCTGCCAGCGGAGATAATATCGCGCCCGAAAAAAGGGTTCTCCGCGCCTTTGTTACACTGGTTGCAGCCGGTCAGCCGCAATGGTACTCGGCTAGGCGGATTGGCGCGCTGGTCAATGGAACTACTCGACGCGTGGGAACGCGGCTGATTTGCGCTTACTCTTTATTACCACTCAGCCATTTCCGGCCCAAAAAGCTAGCACTGTGCAGGTAATGCAAATGTGCGCCGCCTTCGCTTCCAATGGGATTGCGGTAAAGTTGGTTGCACGCTCACCGGAGGCCGGCTGCCTCGGAGTAGCTGAGTTACAACAGTATTATGATGTGCCCCATAACTTCGAGATAGAGCAATTTGCGTTGCCTAGTGGCGTGCGTGCATCAGATCGGTTTCAGTTGCAAGCTCTCTGGAAAGAGCAAAGAAAGGTCAACTTATGTTACACGCGTGGCCGCGATGTAACTGCCCCGCTGTTGGCGCTGGCGCTAGGCATACCCGCACTTGTGGAAACACACACGCCACCTGCCTCGGCTCGGGAACGCTGGCTCCTCCGCCTGATTCAGGCACACCCACGCGGGCAATTGATCGTACTCACCGAGAGTCTACAGTCACATTATGTACACTCACTCCACTTTCGGCCAGACCGCCTGACAATCGCGCCCGATGGCGTGGATCTGCGCCGTTTTGAGCCGCCAATCAGCACTAACGAGGCCCGCCGCCATCTGGGTTTAGACAAGGGAAAGTGGATTATCTATGTTGGGGGACTATATAAAGGCCGGGGTCTGAATACACTCTTCCGCGCTACAGCAGACTTACCGCTGAAGAAATTAATTGTGGGCGGCCGCGACGCTGTCGAAATCGGCAAATGGCAGTGCCGTGCCCACGATCTAGGCGCGCGCGAAATATATTTCTCTGGCTACCAGCCACCCGCACGAGTACCACTTTACCTTGCTGCGGCTGATATACTTGTAATGCCGTATAACACCCGTGTGTTTACTGGGAATGGGCAAGAAATTGCTAATTGGACATCTCCACTAAAGATGTTTGAATACATGGCCGCGGCGCGCCCGATCGTGGCCACTAACTTGCCCATGGTTCGGGGGGTGTTAAAAAACGAGCATAACGCTCTGCTTGTACCACCAGGAGACGCCAGCGCCCTGCGGGCAGCCCTGCAGCGCCTGGCTGCCAGCCGTGAGTTGGGCGAAAGATTGGCCACCGAGGCTCACTCCGATGTAGCTCAACATACGTGGGAGGCGCGTGCCCGACATATTCTTGCTAACGTGGGAGTGAATTGAAACTATGAACATACTAATTACCGGCGGTCTGGGTGCAATCGGCGTTCCGCTAGGTGCAAAGTTACGCCAGCGCGGGCACACCATATGGGTGTGCGACTTGCCCCATGCCCCCGGCCCCAATTATTTGCGCTGCGATGTGGCCGACTTTCGACAGGTTCAACGCGTACTGGACACAGTGGCGCCGGAATTTATCTACCATCTGGCAGCCGAGTTTGGGCGGGTCAACGGCGAGGATCATTACGAAAAAGTCTGGCGCACCAACGCCATCGGTACGAAGAACTTACTGCGCTTTCAGGAGCAGCGCAAGTTTCGCATGTGTTTCAGCAGCAGTTCGGAAGTGTATGGCGATTGGGACAATTCTATGTCGGAAGATGTGCCCGAGCGGCATCCAATCCGGCAGCTTAATGACTACGCAATCTCCAAGTGGGTCAATGAAATGCAAATCGTGAATTCGGCCACGCGGTTCGGAACCGAGACGGTGCGGGTGCGCCTCTTCAACACATATGGCCCGGGCGAACACTACTCCGAGTACCGCAGCGTCATCTGCCAGTTTGTCTACCGCGCGCTGCACGACCTGCCCTATACCGTTTACCTTGACCACCACCGCACTTCGTCGTACATCAGTGACACGGTGCACACTCTAGCCAACATTGCTGACCCGCAGCGCTTCAAGCCGGGCGAGGTCTACAACATCGCCGGCAGCGAATACCACGACATCAAGACCGTGTCAGACGCGATTCTCGCGCAGCTCGAAAAAGATGACCGCCTAGTGAAATATGAGCACCGAGAGGACCACAACACGCGCGACAAAAAGGGCGACCTGCGCAAAGCACAGCGCGAGTTAGGGCATCGGACGCGCGTCAAGTTGGCCGACGGTATCCCGCTCACGATTGCTTGGCAGAAAGAAACCTACGGCTTTGGTTGATATGCAACCCCGGAAAATCGTAGTGATCGGAACCGGTTACGTTGGGCTGCCTGCGGCGCTGCTGTTGGCACGGGCCGGGCACACTGTCGCCGGTGTGGATATCGATGAAAATATCGTGACCGCAATCAATGATGGCATTCTACACATTAAAGAAGAGCAATTGCAGGCCATCATGGATGACCCCACGGTGAGGGAAAACCTGAAAGCGCAGTCCGCTCCGTGTGAGGCGGATATCTTTGTCATTGCCGTTCCCACCCCGCTGGATGATCGCAATAAGGTGGCCGACTTGAGCAATGTGATTGAAGCGACCAAGTCGCTCAATCCCCATCTGCGTACCGGCAATCTGGTGATTCTTGAATCCACTGTGCCGCCGCTCACCTGCCGCGAGATAATGACGCCTTTACTGGAGCGTTCAGGGCTGAAGGTGGGCGAGAGCCTTCATCTGGCCCATTGCCCGGAACGGATTCTACCCGGAGATGTTTTTCACGAAATCGTGCACAATGACCGCGTCATCGGCGCGGCAGATGAGAAAAGCCGCACGATGGCGGCGGAGGTATACGCCTCATTCGTGCAGGGCGAATTGCTGCTGACGGACGATGTCACCGCGGAACTGGTGAAGCTGATGGAAAACACCTATCGCGATGTAAACATTGCGCTGGCGAACGAGTTCGCCGCGGTCGCGCGCACTCTCAAAATGGACGCCGGGGAAGCCATCGCGCTGGCAAACCGCCATCCGCGCGTTGACATTCTTAAGCCCGGAATCGGCGTCGGCGGGCACTGTATTCCGATCGATCCGTGGTTCATCAAAGAGGTGGAGCCGGCCAATTCGCGCCTGATTTTCACGGCACGGCTGATTAACGACGAGATGCCTGCCAAGATTGCGGCGCGGATTCGCGCGGCTGTACGCGATATCGAAAACGCGCACACAGTGGCTGTTGGCGCAGCCTACAAGGCCAACACCGCTGACACGCGAGAGAGTCCCGCCATTGAAATTGTGCGCCTTTTGCGTGCGGACGGACATCGAGTGGACCACTACGACCCGCTGGTGGAGGGCATGACGTTCCCGTCCACCCTTGCGGCCGCGTGCACCGATGCCGACTGCCTCGCGCTGTTGGTGGAGCACGAAGTTGTGATGGAGGAGGTCGTCGCCACGCGCGCGGACATTCAGAAAGCCATGCGCACTAGAAACGTGCTGCGCTTCTAGACACTCACCGCAACGCAAACTCTCTCAAGGGGAACCAGTCAGCACCAGCCGAGATGCCGGCTGTCACCGGCAGCCGCTCACCCGATTCAAAATCATACAGTCCGATTCCCAAACTGTATTGCCCGGGAGGCAATTCGGATATTGCGAGCCAATGCTGCAGCGTCACAGTCTCTCCGTTGCGCCATTGGCTAACAGGCATCCCACGGCTGTTGAGCATAAGCTCATCCAATCCGTAAGCCAACTCCCCACTGTTCTGATCCAGCAGGTGCAGGAAAAGATGGTACGGCTGTGTTAACCGTTTATCCATTTCCTGCTCCAGTACTTTGTTGAGAAATGCAATCAACCGCTGCGACGCATTCCGCATCTGGTACTCCACCAGCCAGTGTGTGTTGAGGGCAAGCGTACCATCACTTAAGTCGATGTCGTAACCGAGTAACCTGAGATTATCCGCATAGACTGCGTCCGCTACCACGGAGAATTCTGGCACACGATACACCGGATGGTGAAGCGCTTCGACTTCGCGGCGATGAGGATTAATCGACCCCGGCTCCTCATATGCAAACATGCCCCAGTGAAGCGGCCCCCTGACCAGTGAAAGGCAAACGCCCAGCCCCGCCACTCCGAGAACGCTCCACTGACGCAGCGAAGACCCCCTGCCGAGCAGATAAACCAGGCCTGCTGCCAGCCCACCCAGCAGGGCAATGCTGCCCCAGCGACCCGGAAGCACCCAGGCGGTCATCCATTGCTGCCATCCGAACATGACGTATACGTATATGCCGACCAGGATTATTCCAGCAGTGCCCCACAGTCTACTCGACAGCCTGGCCTCAGCGCGGAACCAGAGCCACTCAAAGAACAGCCCGGAAGCCAACAGGCTCGCCGGCAGATAAAGCATGTGGTAGCGACCACCATCGACACCTTTATTTAACTGCACGCCCAATTGCAGCGCGATCGCCACCACGATATAGATATACATCGAACGCCGACGGCCGCCCTGCGCAGCGCCCACTGCCGCTATGCCACAGCCGACCGCCATTGGTAGCGCCATAAAGGAGAGTGTCGGCCATATATCTGCATGGGAATACACCA